>JAFUGC010000046.1 GCA_017469565.1 Clostridia bacterium
CATCATCAAGTCACACACTACGCTGGGATATGAGGCTTTAGAAAGTATTAAAATTATGCCAGAACTTGCGATTGCTGCCAGGTCACATCATGAACGTCCTGACGGGAAAGGTTATCCTGACGGGCTTTCCGGAGATGAAATTCCTAGAGTAGCCCAAATTATTTCGGTGGCGGATGCTTTTGATGCCATGTATTCCAACCGTCCGTATCGGAGTCGGATGAATTTTAACAAGGTGGTTTCTATTATCACAGAAGTATCTGGCACACAGCTAGCAACAGATGTTGTTCATGCTTTCCTTCGTTTGGTTGGAAAAGGAGAATTCCGTGATCCAAATGATAATGGAGAAGGCTCTACAGAGGATATTGACAATATCCGGAGAAGGCTTCAGGAAGAAGAATAAATATGGTAATTACCAAAGTGATTTTATGAAGAAATTATACTGTTAGTATAATCAAAAACTCTTATTGCAAATGCAATGAGAGTTTTTTTTGTTAAAAGGTAAACATAACATATGATTTTGCCCTGTCTTATGTTGACATTATGTAAAAAATGAGATAAACTTATGTCTAGTATTAAACATGGCCGGTAGTTTTAAAGTAATTGTTAAAATGGAGGTTTCTATGAAAAAATTTAATGTTGGATGGGGACTTACAAACAAGTGTAATATGCGTTGTCAGTTTTGTTACAGTAAACAAGCAAGAGATGAATTAAAGGAATGCACATATGATGATTGGAAAAAATTTGTTGATGAAAATCATGAATGGATTGACTCCATTAACTATGGTACAGGAGAAAATGCGATTCTGGATGATTTTTTCAAAATTATCATGTATATTAGAACAAGTTATCCATCTATTAAACAGTCATTAACAAGTAACGGATATGTTTTTGAAAGAATGGAAGCAAATCCTGACTATATGGAGGCTTTCCTTGAGAGTATTGATGAGGTGGATGTTTCTATTGATTTTTATCAAAAGGAGAGGCATATTGAGTTTAGAGGACAGCCACTTGCGTATGATTGGGCACTAAAAACATTAAAATTTTGTCATGAGCATGGGAAATTATGTACGATTGTTTTTGTAGGATTTGAGGAGTCTTTGCAGAAAGATAATCTTGATGGTTTATTCAAGATTGCAAAAGAATATGATGCTTTATTGAGAATGAACATATATAGACCCGTTAGTAATAGACCTGATATTAATCAAAGGTTTATTCTTTCGTATCAAACATTGAAGAATGCTTTAGATTATATCAATGAAAAATATCAAATTGTTTCCTTAAGTGATATATTATTTGGAACAGTTTTTGCAGGTCAAACACACTTAAAGGAAAATACGGGCGTGAATAGCATTAGAATATTGCCTGATGGAAGTATTTGCCCTTCTACTTATTTGATAACAGAGGAATATCGAAATCAATATAACATTAAGCAAGGAAGAATATTGGATCAGATTGTTTTCAATGAATTTGAAAACTCTGTTATTCCAAAGGAGTGTGTTGGATGTCAATATGAATCTCAGTGTAAAGGTGGCGTTTTTGACAGAAGAATATTATGGTATGGTACTTTGGAGCAGCGTGATCCATATTGTCCTATCAGGTTAGGAAAAGAGTTTCCAAAAGAGTATTATCAGATTTCTAAGACGAAGAGAGTTTCTGTTCATGATGATTATTTACCAACACTTTTCTTTAAAAATAAGGAGTAAACATGAGAAATGTAATTTATTTAGTGATACTAAAGCCAACCTCTCATAGAACGGTAGAAGAATCATTAGGAGTAGAGTATTTAGCTTCGGTTTTAATGCAGGAAGGATATCATGTAAAAATAAGAGACGCTTGGTTAAATACAGATTTTGGAAAAGAGGATATCTTAGAAGAGATTATTCAAGAAAAAGAAAATGTCCTTTTTGTTGGAACCAGTTCTTATATGTTAAGTAATGATTCTACTTGTGATTTCATAGGAAAATTAAGGAAGGAAGGAATTGGAGCTGTTGCTGGCGGATATGGTCCAACTTTTGAAGCACAAAAGTTCTTGAAAAGTGGTGCTAAGCTTGTTATGATTGGGGAAGGAGAAAGAAGTATCGTACAGGTGGCTAAATCTTTTTTGGAAAATAATCATGACTATTCTGGAATCAAGGGAATTGCCTATTTAGATGAGAAACAACAGGTGATTTATACAACTAAGCAAGAAGCTATATTTGATTTAGATACACTTCCTTATCCGCAACGTCCATACATTGATTTAGTAACCAAAAGACATTCCACAGTGAATGTGTTAACTTCAAGAGGGTGCATGGGTGCTTGTACATTTTGTTCTATTTCTGCTTTTTTAGGAAAACAAAATAGTCCAAGATGGAGATGTAGGAGCATTGATAATATCATTGGCGAGCTGAAGGTGTTACAGCAAAAGGGAATTAAAACAATTAAGTTTATTGATGATAGTTTTATTGAAAATGAGCGTGATGATGAATGGTGTAAGAACTTTTATGAAAAGCTACAAGAAAATGGTATTCGTATGAATTTTAGAGCTTCTATACGAGCAGATAAAGTAACAGAAGCTAACATGAAATATTTACATGATGCTGGTTTCTTTTCATTTTCATGCGGAATAGAAAATGGGTCAACAGTTGCATTAAAACGAATGGCGAAAAGGGCTTCTGTAGAGGATAATAAAAGGGCTCTCGATATTTTTCAAAAGAATCATATTTATGTTCAGGGCGGGTTTATTTTATTTGATGATAATACAACCATGGAGGAGCTGGAAGAAAATTATGCTTTCCTAAAGGAATATATTTGGCTTGTTACAAAAGGAATTTTCTCTGAAATGTATGCTGCAGTCGGAACTCAATTCACTAAAAATGCCAAATTAGAAAGTGATCATAAATTTGCATCGAATAATATTTATGTGGTAAAGGATGAAGGAGCAAGAAAGGTTTATGATGCATTAAAAAAATGGCAACTTCATCATTCCAAGATATATGATATGGTTATTGATCCTATTTCAGCACCGAAAGCAATACCAGTAGAGGAAATGAAGAAGTATTATGAATTAATGATTCAAATGAAGAATGTAGACATCTTATACATGCGAAAAATACTGGATGCAGTAGAAAATACATTGGATACAGAAAGTGTGTATCATGAGTTTTGCTTGGCTTATAATGACTTATTTCAGGATATATATGATAAGGTTACTGCGTATTATGAGAATGACGGACTTGATTATGATGCACAAATTAATGGTTTTTTAACAATCAACAATTAATAAAAGAAAATGATGGTGATATTAAATGAAAGTAATAATTGCGTGTAGACACGGAGAAGCTTTAAAAAATTTGAAAAATATTTATGGTGGTAATGGAAGCGCTTTGACAAACAGAGGTGTCAAACAAGTGGAGGAGCTAGCTTCTAATATTGCTAAAGTTGTTGAATATTTGCAGTTTCCAGTACAGATTTATCAATCTTGTGATAGAATTCATGTACAAGAAAGTGCCGAAATTTTGAGAAAAAAACTTGGCGTTACAGAAATTCAAAAAGATCCTGAATTTAAACCGATTAGACTAGGTGTGTTTGATGGTATGAGTAGAGAAAAGCAATTAGAGCTTTATCCAGAGGCTTGTCAGGCTCATCAAGCTTGGGAAGCAGGATTAATTGATATTACAGAATCAGAAAGATTGGTTGAGGGAGCTCAGCCAGCACTAGAATATTATGAACAGGTAAAAGGTTTCTTAGATAGACTACCAGACAAAGGAATCTATATTTTGTTTGGTACTAGGTCTGATAATATGTGCTTATATAATATTTTTAAAGGGCAGAGCCCAGCTGAGTACAAGCGTTATCAGTATTATGACTTTGATTATGCAGAATCGAAAATATTACTTGAGCGTGATGGTCAGACGCAAATGTGGGAAACGGAGGAGTTACTTGCTTCCATTGATAATTTAACAAAGAATAATAATCAAAATCCAATTGCTGCATCGAAAAAAGATAAAGATTCTAAGTCATGTGTGTTTGATTTTGATTAAAATAAAAAGGAGGTATAAAAATGAATGAGCAATATTTAGGAAAAAAGGTAAGTGTAAAGATGGATAGACCATTAGGAACAAAACATCCAAAGCATGGTTTTATCTATGAGGTAAACTATGGATATATCCCAGGAACAGTTTCTGGTGATGGTGAAGAATTAGATGCTTATGTCCTTGGGGAACATGAGCCTCTTGATAATTTTGAAGGTGAGGTTGTGGCCATTATCCATAGAACGAATGATAATGATGATAAGCTTGTTGTGATGAGAGAAGGTAGAAATTATACGGATGATCAAATAAGAGCATTGACAGAATTTCAAGAGAGATGGTTTGAATCAGAAATTATTAGATAAATAATCCAAAATGGTATTGAAATGACGAATCTTTTTGTATAAAATAGCATTGTCAGAGAACAATAAAATATTGACAAAGCAAATATGAAGGAGGAAATATTATGTCAGTAAGAGTTGCCATTAATGGTTTTGGTCGTATCGGCCGTTTAGCATTTAGACAAATGTTTGGAGCAGAAGGGTATGAGATTGTAGCTATCAATGACTTAACAAGTCCAGATATGTTAGCACATTTATTAAAATATGATTCTGCACAAAAAAGATATGAGAAAGCAGATACTGTAGTAGCTGGTGAAGATTCTATTACAGTAGATGGAAAAACAATCAAAATATATGCAGAGAAAGATGCAAGAAATTTACCATGGGGAGAATTAGATGTTGATGTAGTTCTTGAGTGCACAGGTTTTTATACATCAAAAGAAAAGTCACAAGCACATATTGATGCCGGCGCAAAGAAAGTTGTTATTTCTGCACCAGCAGGAAATGATTTACCAACTGTTGTTTTTGGTGTAAATGAAAATATCTTAACAAAAGAAGATACTATCATTTCAGCTGCATCATGCACAACAAACTGCCTAGCACCAATGGCTAAAGCGTTAAATGATTATGCACCTATTCAATCTGGTATCATGACAACTGTTCATGCATACACAGGAGATCAAATGCTTCTAGATGGACCACATAGAAAAGGAGATTTAAGAAGAGCAAGAGCTGCTGCAGTGAATATCGTTCCAAACTCAACAGGAGCTGCAAAAGCAATTGGACTTGTAATTCCTGAATTAAGTGGAAAACTAATTGGTTCTGCACAAAGAGTTCCAGTACCAACTGGTTCTACTACTATTCTAGTTGCTGTTGTAAAAGGAGAAGATATCACAAAGGATTCTATCAATGCAGCCATGAAAGCTGCTGCAAATACTTCTTATGGATACACAGAAGAGCTTTTAGTTTCTTCAGATGTCATTGGAATGACTTATGGTTCTTTGTTTGATAGCACTCAAACAATGGTAACAAAAATAGAAGATGGATTGTATCAAGTTCAAGTTGTAGCTTGGTATGATAATGAGAATTCTTACACAAGCCAAATGGTAAGAACCATCAAATATTTTGCTGAATTAGGCTAAAAAATAAACAATTAGGGGCGCCCGTTTCAAACTGGGACGCCCCTAATTTTTGCGAACTTTCGTCAAGCAGGGACGCTCCGTCAAGCGGGGACGCTCCGTCAAGCAGGGACGCTCTCGTCAAACAGGGACGCTCTTTTTTGACGTAACATAATCAAGAAAATAGAAGATATTATTAAAATATTTGTTTTTGATTATGTTACGTCAAAAAAGAGCGTCCCTGCTTGACGAAAAAGAGTGTCCTTGTTTGACGCTTGTTTGACGTAAGCTAATTTTATTTCTGAGTTTCATTTTCAAATAAAGGTGTAGAAAGATATCTTTCACCCGTATCTGGAAGAATGACAACAATATTTTTTCCTCTGTTTTCTGGAAGCTTTGCAACTTTGATTGCTGCCCAAGTGGCAGCTCCTGAAGAAATTCCAACCAATACACCTTCACTTCTACCAATCAGTTTTCCTGTAGCAAATGCATTTTCATTGCTAACGGTGATGATTTCATCGTAAATATTGGTATTGAGAATACGAGGAACAAAGCCAGCACCAATTCCTTGGATTTTATGACTTCCTGCAACTCCTGTGGATAATACAGGCGAACTTTCTGGTTCCACAGCAATTACTTTCACATTGGATTTTTTTGATTTTAAGTATTCACCAACTCCAGTAATGGTGCCACCTGTGCCAATACCAGCAACCAAAATATCCACATTACCATCTGTATCGTTCCAAATTTCTGGTCCCGTGGTTTCTCTGTGAATCCTTGGATTAACGGGGTTTTCGAATTGCCTTGGAAGGAAACTATATGGGATTTCATTAGCAAGTTCTTGTGCTTTCGCGATTGCCCCCTTCATCCCTTTTGCTCCTTCTGTTAGAACTAGTTCTGCACCATAAGCTTTCATGAGTTGTCTACGCTCTACAGACATGGTATCTGGCATGACAAGAATAATCTTATATCCTCTTGCTGCCGCCACAGAGGCAAGACCAATACCAGTATTCCCACTGGTTGGTTCAATAATCACAGAGCCTTGTCTTAAAAGCCCTCTTTGCATAGCATCATCAATCATAGCTCTGGCAATCCTATCCTTGACAGAACCTGCTGGATTAAAATATTCTAGTTTAGCAAAGATTCTAGCCTGTAACTTTTCTATTTTTTCGATATGTGTAAGCTCCAAAAGTGGAGTCTTGCCGATAAGCTGATCGGCAGATGTATAAATGTTTGCCATAAGAGCCTCCTTTCCATATATTACATACTATATGCAAAAGAAAAATATTTAGAACTCTATTAGAGACTGCACAAACAGGGACAGTCATTTTTGTACAAAAAAATGTCACTATTTGCTTTTTAAAAAAGCAAACAAATGTTTACAAACTTAAAAAATCATGATACAATGTAATTGTGAAGAAAAATCGAACAAAAAAGGTTGTCCCTAATTGTTCGCTTGAGAGGTGAGAAAAGTGGAGAAGGAATATGAGCATGTTTATATTGCAATTGATTTAAAGAGCTTTTATGCTTCTGTGGAATGTCAAGAAAGAAAATTAAATCCACTTACCACAAATCTTGTTGTTGCAGATGACAGTAGAACAGAAAAGACTATATGCCTGGCTGTAAGTCCATCACTAAAGCAGTACGGAATCCCCGGCAGAGCAAGGCTATTTGAAGTAATTCAAAAAGTAAAAGAAGTAAATGCGGAAAGAAGATTAAAAGCTCCCAATCATAAATTTACCTGTAGTTCGTATGATTCTATTGCTTTAAAAGAAAATCCAGATTTAGAATTGAGTTATATTATAGCACCGCCAAGAATGAAATATTATATGGATTATAGTAATAAGATTTATCAAATTTATTTAAAATGGTTTTCTGCGGAAGATATCTATGTATATTCCATAGATGAAGTTTTTATTGATGTAACACGTTATTTACAAACATATCATGTATCACCTAGAGAACTGGCAACAAAGGTAATCCAAAATGTACTTGATGAAACAGGTATTACTGCCACTTGCCGGAATAGGAACCAATCTATATTTGTGTAAGGTGGCTATGGATATTGTGGCAAAACACATGGAACCAGATGCAAGAGGGGTAAGAATTGCTGGCCTTGATGAAATGTCTTACAGAAAGTTTTTGTGGTCACATAGGCCACTTAAGGATTTTTGGAGAGTGGGTCATGGCATTTCAGAAAAATTAGAAAAGCATGGAATTTATACCATGGGAGATATTGCCAGAAAATCCGTAAAAGATGAAGAATTTTTTTATCACTTGTTTGGCATTAATGCAGAGCTTTTGATTGATCATGCTTGGGGATATGAACCTTGTACCATTGATAGTATCAAATCATATAAGCCTGTTACCAATAGCATCAGTGAAGGGCAGGTACTAACAAGACCATATCATTATGAAGAAGCAAAATTAATTATCAAAGAAATGGCAGAAACTCTTTCTCTGAACTTAGTAAAAAAAGATTTAATTACTAGTAAGATTGTGCTTGAAATCATCTACGATGTTAGTAATCTTTATGAAAAAGATGAAAATAAGAGGTATCAGGGGGAGACTGATTATGATTATTATGGCAGAAGAGTGCCAAAACACGCACATGGTACCATTAATTTAGAACATAAAACAGCATCAACCAAAATGATTGTGGAAAATGCAGTAGCATTATTTGATAGAATTATTAACAAAAATTTATGGATTAGAAAAATTTATATTACTGCTTCTGAGGTGGTAAATGAAGAGGATTACAGAAATATTTTGAGTTTTGAACAAATGGATATGTTTATTGATTATCAAGAATTAGAAAAGAAGAGGAAAAAAGAGCAGAGCGAAAAATTGTTGCAAAAGGCGGTACTGGGGATTAAGGATAAGTATGGCAAAAATTCAGTCCTTAAGGGAATGAATTTTATGGATGGTGGTACCACTATTGAAAGAAATGGTCAGATTGGTGGCCATAAGGGCTAAAGGAGCCAAGAGAGAAAAGGAGGGAGCATCATGCAATATGATCATTTTTATGATGATATTATAGATTTACCGCATCATACATCCAAAAAACATCCTCCCATGTCTTTGTATGCAAGGTCGGCACAGTTTGCACCTTTTGCTGCACTTACGGGATATGAGGATGCTGTTATGGAAACCGCTAGAGAAACAAGTGAAAGAATAGAAATTGATGAGGAGTTAAAATCCATACTAGATGGAAAGCTACAATTACTACAAGAAAATATCCAAAAGAAACCAGAAGTTACCTTCACCTATTTTGTACCTGATATCAAAAAGGATGGGGGAGCTTATGTGAGTGTGATAGGTATTGTGAAAAAGATTGATTTATATCAGCAGTGTATTTATTTAGCGGATAAGACAGAAATACCAATTGGTGAAATCATTGAAATATCGGGAGAAATTTTTCAGTATCATTCTTGAATGGAAGGAAAGGAAGTTAAGTATATGGAAGTGAAAAAGAGATGTCAATGGGTGAATTTAAACAATGAAAAATATGTGAAATATCATGATGAAGAATGGTGTGTACCTACTCATGATGATCAAAAACTTTATGAAATGCTTATTTTAGAGTCTTTTCAAGCAGGTTTATCATGGGAATGTATTTTGAATAAAAGAGAAAATTTTAGAAAAGCATTTGATGATTTTGATATTGATAAAGTGGTCAATTATCATGAGGATAAGGTGAGTGAGTTATTAAGTAATGATGGAATTATCAGAAATAAGTTGAAGATTAATAGTAGTATCAGTAATAGCAAAATTTTTAAAGAGATTCAAAAAGAATATGGAAGTTTTTCAAATTATTTATGGGGATTTGCTAATAACCAAGTAGTACAGGAAAGTTTTGAACTGAGAACTACAAGTCCGCTTTCTGATGAAATCTCCAAAGATTTGAAAAGAAGAGGCATGAAATTTGTAGGAAGTACCATTATTTACTCTTACTTACAAGCTGTGGGAATCATTAATGCACACGCAAAAGAATGTGATTGGAATCATCATTGAGATAACTTTTTCATCGGGCTTGCAAATTAACATAAAATATGATATAGTAGTAACGCGATTATTGAATTGTTAACCTTTCTTTGCAAATGAAAAGGAGGAGATAGAGTATGACTAGGGAAATTCCTTTTACGAAAGTGATGAAAGATCCTGCAAGCTGGTCAGATGATATGGACTTGGATATTATGACTGATAATTACTTGAAACTCAAAGAAATCATGAACAAGATGTTCTTTGAAGAATATCCTAAGCACCCGGAGTATTTTGTATCATTGTTCTCACAGCCTGATTTTGCCGATAATTTGTTAAGAGTTGCTGTAAAAGCTGGTATTCAGAATTTGAACAAAATCTGGTTTAAAGAGTATTCCGAAGAGGATAAACTGAAACTGGTAGAAAAAGGAATCCTTGATGTTATCCCCGTGATGTTAGATATAAGCTCAATTGTGTATACTCATAATGAAAATGATTTCTATGTGGGGCTTTTTCCATAAAAACTTAAGATTTTTATATGCAGTAATATACGTTAGTAATTTCTAACAATTGAAAAAGGAGGATTATCTATGCCTATTCATGTGGTTTCCAAAGACAAAACTGGAAAATGGAGTTCCAAGTTTTATGGGTTAAAAGAGCTAAAAGAATGTAATCTGTATCATCGGGAGATAGGTTATATTTCTGTGGCAGATGTATATTACTTTGATGAAAAAGTGCAGATTTGTAATTATATCGCCGTGGTTACAGAAGAGTTTTCAAAAGAGTTTGATTTGAAAAATTCACGCCAAAAAGTACCCAATGACTATCGAACCACCAGTTATATTGAGGCTAAAAATAATCGGACTTTTCGTATGTTGGCCGATCAATTAAAAGAATTACTGGAGGAGATTGCTGATGGCTTTTCTTGGGGACAGGAAATATATTTATTAGATAAGATAGACAGTATGCTAAGAGAATGTACACCTCTTAAAAATGATGAGGATAATTTTTATTATCTAAAAGAATAAATAACTTTATTTATCAAAAAACGCACAATGAGGGACACCATTTTGTGCGTTTTTTGATGCAATAAAAGGAACGTCCTTAAATGTCATTTTTTGATGTCGCACGAAAATGGTTGTTCCTCATTGTGCGGTGTGGTATAATACGGTATGAAACTTTGAAAAAGGATGTGATTTTGTGTTTGATCTTGCAGAGATGAATAGACAATTGCAAGAAATAGCAAATAGATTAAAAGAATTGAGTGAGTCTCTTTGACATTGCTGGAAAAACGGCAAGAATGTTAGAACTGGAAGAAAAGACAAAGGATGTTAATTTTTGGAATGATACGGAAAATTCAACAAAGGTACTACAAGAAATTAAAGTCTTAAAAGATAAAGTTACTTCCTTTCATAGGCTTAATTCGTCCATTGATGATACTTTTGTATTAATGGAACTGATGGAGGAAGAAAATGACGAATCGCTGGTCAATGAGATAAAGCAAAATATGAAGGAGATTGCAAGGAATATTGAAAAGCTTGAGATTGCAAGTTTACTTTCTGGCAAGCATGATGCAGATAATGCCATTATTACCATTCATCCTGGTGCTGGTGGAACGGAATCTCAAGATTGGGCAGAGATGCTATATAGAATGTATTCCATGTGGTGTGAAAAAAATGGCTATAAATTAGAAGAGCTTGATTATCTTGATGGTGATTTTGCCGGAATTAAGATTGTTACTTTTAGTATCTCGGGAGATAACGCTTATGGTTATTTGAAGTCGGAATGTGGTGTTCACAGG
>JAFUGC010000047.1 GCA_017469565.1 Clostridia bacterium
AAAATTCAACTAGTAGAAGCAACAGAAAGAATTGAAGAAAATTTATTAGAGGGAATGCATCCTGTAAAAAAGATCAAACATATTAAAATGAAAAGATTTTTAGTTAGAATGAGAAATCTAAAAAATAATACGAAGGATATGTTACTTGCTCAGGTAGAATCATTTAAACAGGTAGAATTTATCACGGGAAATAGATTAGTTAGCATGGCGGCATAGGAAAGATTGACAGATTAGGGAAGAAAGAAAAAACATGAATGGGGATGTTCCCATTCATGTTTTTTCTCATTCCACGATGATGGTATGATAATCTGTATAAACTACCATGCCAGGTTTTGCACCGGATTCTTTATGCACATACTTAACAAGGGTATAATCTACTTCGACTTTCGAGGAATTCTTCGCTTGACTATGCTTTTTAGCAAGTGTTGCAGCAAAATATAGTAAAGCGTCATCAACAGTTTCATTTTCAATAATCACATGACTTCCGTGAATGTTTTTGGTATGTAGCCATGTATATCCTTTTTTGGCGTTTTTTAGTGTCAGTTTATCGTTTTGAATATTGTTTCTACCAACTAGGATTCTTGTTCCATGAAATTCATACTCTATTGGTGATGATGGCTCCTCTTTTTTCTTTCCTTTTTTATTTGGCTTTTTCATATATCCTACATTTTCAAGTTCTTCATGGATTTCATCAATTTCATATAAGGAAGAGGCTTCTTGAAGCTCAAATAAGACGGAAGTTAAATATTCTATTTCTTTTTCGTAACTTTCTTTATACATTTTTGCATGGGATATGGATCCTTTTAACTTATTGTATTTTTTAAAGTAGGCTTGTGCATTTCTTGATGGAGTGAGATTAATTTGCAAGGGGATTTCTATGGTAGTATTATTGTCATAGAAGTTTTCTGTAATTAATTTTTCCATACCAATCTGCATTTTATAAATATTAGAACTAATGAGTTCCCCATATTGTTTATATTTTTCAAGTTTAGGTTCGTCTTCAAGAGTTTGCATCACAAGAGATAGTTTCTTTTTTAATTTATTCAAATGTGAATTAATTTCACGTTCTATATTAAATTTTGCACTTTTGACAAGTGATACACTCTCTTTCTCTGAATAAAAGGCATCAAGAAATTCAGATGCACTCATATTCATTGGATTTAAAGCTATTTCATGCATACTTGAGATATTTAATGTATAGTCTTTTTTACTTTCACAAAGCGTAAATGTAGCTATATTTTCAGAAATGATATTCAAAACAAATGAAATCTCCTGATAAATCTTCTGTAAAATATAATTAGTTATTTGATCTTTAGAAAGTTCTCGCTCAATTCCTAAAGACATACAAATAGAAACAATAAAGTTCTTACTAAAACCAGTAAAACAGTTGCTAATGAGATTTTCCATAGAAATCATTGCATAGTCTGAATGATGTATAGCATCCATCACAATGTTTTGAAAATCTTCTATAGATGTTTCCTCAAAATTAGCCTTTCCTAGAGAAGAGGGAAAGACATACTTCCTAGAAGGAAGCACTTCTCTTACAGAACTCATTGTGATATCCACATGCCTGATGGAATCAATGATTTTCATATCATCTAGAAGAATGACATTACTATATTTTCCCATCAGTTCTACAATTAGATCTTTATTTACAATATCTCCAAAGTCATTGATTGTTTCGAAAGTAAACTTAATAATTCTATCAAGTCCAATCTGAGAAATAGCAAGCAGTTTGGAACCAATCAGGTATTTTCTTAAGACCATACAAAATTGAGGTGCCTTTTCAGGATTATTTCTAGATTCATTGCTTAAATGGAACCTGCAATTGTTAGCATCTATTGATATTAAAAGTTTAACGCTTTTTCTATATGCTGTATGAAGATAGATCCAAATTTCATTTCTAGTTGGCACATAAATTTTTTCCACTCTACTATTAATTAATAAATGATTTAGTTCGTTTACTACAATTTTAGTAGTAATTCCGTCGAAAGCCATAGATTCACATCCTTAAAAAAGATAGACAAAAGCGGACAAAAAGGGACAACCTTTTTGTTCGTTTTTTGTTCATTAAATTTTCACATATGACCGGACAAAAAAAGGTTGTCCCTTTTTGTCCGACTTTTACATTTTTTATTATAGCATGTTTTTGTGAAACTATCAACGCCTCAAATTTGACAATTTACCTGAATTATGATAGCATTAATACTATTAATTAGAGGAGGCAAATAGCGCTATGAAACAAATAATTTTAACAGGAGATAGGCCAACAGGAAGACTTCATATTGGACATTATGTTGGGTCATTAAGAGAAAGAGTAAGGCTTCAAAATGAAACTGAATATGATGATTTATATGTTATGATTGCAGATGCGCAGGCACTTACGGATAATTCGGGAAATCCTCAAAGGGTGAGAGATAATATTGTAGAAGTAATGTTGGATTATTTAGCGGTAGGGCTTGTTCCAGAAAAAACTACTTTTTTTATACAATCGTATATTACGGCTTTGCCAGAAATAACGGCATATTATATGAACTTGGTTAGCTTACCAAGGCTTCTTAGAAACCCAACCGTAAAGAGTGAAATTAAAATGCGAGGTTTTGACAATAATAATGTGGGTATTCCCGTTGGATTTGCTAATTATCCAATCAGCCAAGCTGCTGATATTACAGCATTTAAAGCAAATCTTATCCCGGTTGGTGATGACCAAGAACCAATGCTTGAACAGACTAGAGAAATTGTTAGAAGCTTTAATAGAACATATCACGCCGATGTCTTAGTTGAGTGTAAATCTGTTTTAGCAGCAGATGTATGCACCAGACTTCCTGGTACAGATGGTAATGCTAAGATGAGCAAATCTCTGGGAAATTGCATATATATTTCAGATGAACCAAGTGAAATTAAAAAGAAGGTAAATTCCATCAAAACATTTCCTCGTGCGATAGAGGAACCAGGAATTATTGAAGGAAATGTTCTATTTGTATATCTAAAAGCATTTTGCAAACCTGATAGTTTTTCCAAATATTATCCAGAGTTTGAAAATCTTGAAGAATTAACAGAGGCATATCGTAAGGGGGGAATTGGTGATGGTACTATTAAGAAATTCTTAAATAGTGTCATTCAAGATGAGCTTACGCCAATTAGAGAGAAGAGAAAAGAATGGGAGCAACGAATTCCTGAAGTTTTAGAGATGCTTCGTAGAGGAACGGAAAAAGCAAATATGACGGCTAATACAACTCTTCTGGAAATTAAACATGCAATGGGAATAGACTATTATGAGGATCCATCGTTCCTTTCTGAACAAGAATTAAAGTATTCAAAAAATAAGTAAATAGAGACCTTGAAAGTTAAGAAGTCCAGGCACCTGACATGCTTTGCATGAATATATTTAATATATCTATGCTTAAAGCTGTGGAGGTGCCTTTATATTTATGGATGTTTTATCTTTTTTAAGTTTAGTAAAAGATTTCTTCTTTTTAGTAGGATATGTTTCAAATAGTAATATGTTTCCAGAACCATTGTCACCAGAAGAGGAGGAAAGGTATTTAAAATTATATGAAGAGGGTGATGAAGGAGCAAAGAGAATTTTGATTGAAAGGAATTTAAGACTTGTTGCACATATTGCTAAAAAGTATAATACGACCTCGGCTGAACAAGAAGACATTATATCAATTGGAACAATAGGTCTCATTAAAGCTATCAATAGTTATAAAAGGGGGAAAGGGGTGCGACTGGCCACTTATGCCGCAAGATGTATTGAAAATGAGATTCTAATGCATTTTAGAAGCACTAAAAAAATATCCCAAGAAGTTTCGTTAAATGATGCACTTCGGACAAGACAAGGAGGGAAATGAAATTACTTTTATTGATATTATTGAAAGCGATGGTAAGACAGTAGAAGATGAAGTTGACCTTAAAATGAAAATAAAAAAGCTTTATCAAAAAATAGAAGAGGTTCTTAAAGACAGAGAAAAGTTAATTATAGAGCTTAGGTTTGGACTAAATGGAAAAGAAAGTAAGACACAAAATGAGATTGCAAAGGAACTTGGTATATCTCGTTCTTATGTATCTAGAATAGAAACAAAGGCGATTAATAAGCTTAGCAAAGAGTTTGAAGAACGGTTAATTTTGTTATCTTTTTTTCCTTTGGCATCCTCTTGAAAAAAATAGAAAGAATATGATATAATGTCTCAAAACTTATTTTGGGAGCTGAAACTAATGAGAAAGAAAAAAATATTACTTTTATTCTGGGTTCTAGTTTTGATACTTGCAGTTGGTGCTGAAGCAATGCTTATTAAAAGTTCTAGTTTAAATTGGTATAAAAAAGTGAGAATGGCTGAATATGGGCTTGAGATTTCTTATCCGCGTGCTTATGCAGATATTGAAAATGAAGAGTCTAACTATGAAAGAATTTCTTCAACCATTTCTTCAACAATTACAGAAACAGATAAAAATAGTGGAATATCGGTTGATTTGGTAAAAGAACTCGTACACGCCAAAAGTAGTTCCTCTATGATAACACTTTTAATTGAAGGTATCAAGAAAGATAAAACTACTAAATCAATAGAGGATATATGCAGAGATCATATAACAATGTTTAGAATTTATAATGAGAATCTTGATATTGCTAGTACAAATTATCAGGAAGTAGAAGTAAATGGGGTAAAAGGCGGACGCGTAGAAATCTATACTTATGGAAAAAGGTCTTTGGTTTATCCTGGAATTATCTCATATTTATTTCCATTAGATGATAGAGAAATTACCATTACATTTACCGGAACAAAGGAGATTTTTGAGAATCATAAAAATGAAATAGATAAAATTATCAATAGTGTTCAATTTATAGAATGTGAATGATAAAATTTATGATTAAAAATTCAGAAAAATATTGCCAAAATATTTTCTTTATGCTAAACTATTTTGGTAATATAAATATAGGGGTGTAGTTCATCGGTAGAATAAGAGTCTCCAAAACTCCAGAGGAGGGTTCGATTCCTTCCACCCCTGCCACAAGAAATCATTGAAACTGTGTGATTGGTTGATAAAATGATTTCTTTTTTTATGAGGATTTTTTATTTTTTTGTTGCATTATGAAACACCTTGTTATATCATATATGTATATGTTTAACAAAGGAGATATGAGATATGGCAAGAAAGATGAATGAAATAACTTATGAAGTAACATACACAGGCGGTTTAAACACTTCGACAGATGTTTATATGCATTATGGGTATGAAAACTGGTCTGATGTTTCTGAGAAGAAGATGAGAAAGTTAAAATCTTCTTGCAAGACGGAGATAACACTTCCTGCAGATGCAGAGCTTAATTTCTGTTTTAGAGATGGTTGGAATAATTGGGACAATAATTATGGTAATAACTATTATTTTGTTCCTAATTCAAATTTAACTTATGGTTACGTTGATATTTGTGAGAAAACTACCACTACAAAAACTGCAAAAGGTACATCCAATCAATCAACAACTGTAACAAAAACTACAAAATCTGCCACATCTAAAGCGGCATCTACCAAAACGGCGAAAGCTACTACAGCATCGCTAAAATCAAAAACAGCAAGCAAAAGTAAAGATTAATTAAACAATAAAACAAACCAGTCTTGCAAAATGTAAGACTGGTTTTTATGTGTAAAGAAAAATAGGAGAGGATTATGGAAAAAAATTTGCCTTTAGAAATTGAAAAAAAATTTTTAATTAGAATGCCAGATTTAGAGTGGATTAAGGAAAATACAGATTGTAAAATTGCCGAAATTTCTCAAACGTATCTTGGCTTTAAAAAGAATGGGTATGGGGATCGCGTCAGAAAGATGACCATTGATGGAGAAACCAAATATTATTATACTTCTAAGAAAAGCTTATCCGATATGACAAGGATTGAACTTGAAAGAGAAATTCCAGAAAAAGAGTATTTAGACAATTTGAATGCGAATAAATGGGGAAAGACACTTTTCAAGACTAGGTATATTGTATATTGCAATCATTTAAAGTATGAGATTGATGTTTATCCATTTTGGAGCGAAACTGCTATTTTAGAGATTGAGCTAAAAAGTGAGGATGAGGCATATACGATTCCGGATTTTGTAGACGTAATTGGTGATGTTACCGGAAATAGAGATTATTCTAATAGTTCATTAGTGAATAAGTATCTTAAAAAGTAATTGTCATAATTTTTTGCTGGACAAATATATTTATTTAGTGTAAAATACTCTAATATGTGTTTTTATGAAGAGGTAAAAATTGGTTCTTCGTAAGAAAGGAAGATGCCTAATGAAAAATATAGTAAATAAACGAGAAGATTATTTGGATTGGGATGAGTATTTCATGGCGATTGCAAGACTTTCAGCTATGAGAAGTAAAGACCCGTCAACACAAGTTGGTTCTTGTATTGTTGGAAATGAAAATAGAATCCTCTCTATTGGCTATAATGGAGCGCCTAACGGATTTCAAGATGATGAATTTCCGTGGGCTAGAGAAGGTCAGCCTATAGATACTAAATATTTCTATGTTTGTCACGCGGAGATGAATGCCATTCTGAATTTTAGAGGAAACAGAAAAGATATGGATAATGCTAAAATCTACATAGACTTGTTTCCGTGTAATGAGTGTGCAAAGTTAATTATTCAATCAGGAATTAAAGAGGTTATTTATCTTTCTGATAAATATGCGGATACAGATTCTGTCATTGTTTCTAAAAAGCTGTTTGATATATGTGGCGTAAAATATCGAAAATTGGAAGAAGCACAGAATAGGGATATTCATATAAAACTATATTAGAACGGATATAGTGATTGATAGTGTTTTTAAGGAGAAGAAATATGAAAAAGGGTAAAAAATTTTTGAAATTTGTGATCATTATACTTATTGTATGCTTAATTGTTGGAGTTTATGCCATTAGTAGTGCTAAACCTACAGAGTATCGCACATTCGTTGCAATGAAGAGTGATATTGAGAAAATAGTAAGTGGCAGTGGTACGATTGCAGCAAGTAAGTCTAGAAAAGAATACGCAAAGGTTTCAGCAGAAATTAAAAAGATGTATTTTGAAGAGGGAGATTCTGTAAAAGCTGGGGATATTTTAATGGTTCTTGATTCTGACACTTATATGAGTAATATTAAATCTCAAAATATCGCTATACAACAGTCACAGCTTTCAAAAAACACAATTACCCAACAAATATCTGATTTGAAAATTGTTGCAAATGCACCAGGATATATTAGCGATTTGTTGATTAGTGAGGGCAGCTATGTTGCTAATACATCGCCAATTTGCGATATTGTAAAAAATGGTGTCTATGAGGTTACATTACAGTTTGTATATAATGAAAATAGTTTAATTACTGTTGGAAATACGGCAGTACTTACCCTTATGGGCAGTTATTCTAACATGAATGGAACCGTAACAAAAGTAAGTGATATGAGAAAGGCGATTACTGGTAATGCACAGGTGGTTGAAGTTACCATAGAAGTTCCAACCCCAGGTTTTTCACTTGATGGAATTGAGGCAAAGGGAGAGGTATATACAGGAGTTTCTTCGCTTGTTAGTGTGAATCAATCAAAATTTACTCTTGTGAAACAAAATACAGTTCGTGCAAAGTCTATGGGAACCGTGAAGTCTCTTAATGTATCAGAAGGCTCTTATGTCAATTACGGAGATGTTATTGCGGTGCTTGAAAATACAGACTTATCAACGAATTTGCAAAATATTAATTTATCACTTCAAAATCAGTATAATCAGCTAAGTTTATCTAAGGATCAGTTAGATAATTACCAAATCGTTGCTCAAATGGATGGCGTTATTACCTATTGGCCTTTTGAAGAGGGAGATATGGTGCAAGCAGGCACACTTCTTGCAACTGTTTCTAACAAGGAAACGATGGAGTTTAAAATCCCAGTTGATGAGTTAGATGTTGCTAAATTAGACTATAATCAGATTGTAAATGTGAGTATAGATGCTATTCCTGAAACGGAAATAGAACCATTAGAAGGAAAAATTAAAATGATTCCTCTAGAAGGCACTACCACTTCTGGTGTAACAGATTACTATGTCACAATAGAACTTCCTGGTAATGATGATATTAGAATATCCATGAGTGCGAATGCTGATATTATTGTTGACAGTCAAAAAGATATTTTGGTTGTTCCGATTGATTCTGTTAAAACGGATGAGGATGGAACTTCTTATGTTGAAGTATTAGGAAAAGATGAAACTGGCAAGAAAGATATTGCGATACGAAAGGATATTACAACCGGTGTTAGTGATTCTACCTATATTGAGGTTACATCTGGTCTTTCGGAGGGGGAAGAGGTAATTGTTCCTAGCACAAGTACACTTCATATGTCAACTGGTGCCATGAGGCAAATGACAACATTTGGACAATAAGAGGACTAAAGAATAGCTAGGAGGATTTTAATGATAAAACTAGAACATATTTATAAAATATATGAACTTGGTGAAAATAAAGTATACGCATTAAATGATGTTTCATTACATGTAAAAGAGCATGAATTTCTAACTATCATTCGGACCATCTGGCTCTGGTAAGTCTACTTTGATGAACACGTTAGGCTGTTTAGATGTACCAACGAGTGGAAAATATATCTTGGATGGAGAAGATGTTAGTAAAAAGAATGATGATGAATTAGCTTATATCAGAAATAATAAAATTGGTTTTGTCTTTCAGGGGTTTAATTTGCTACATAAACTGACTGCAATTGAAAATGTAGAATTGCCACTGGTATATCTGGGAGTTTCCGCAAGGGAAAGACGTGAAAGAGCACATAAAGCACTAGAAAGTGTTGGACTGGCGGAGAGAGAAAACCATACACCTAATGAACTTTCTGGTGGTCAGCAGCAGAGGGTTGCAATTGCGAGAGCATTAGTAACAAATCCGCCGATTCTACTTGCCGATGAACCAACTGGAAACCTCGATTCTAAGGCTGGAAAAGAAGTAATGGACATATTTCAAGAATTACATCAAAAAGGAAATACCATTATTTTAATCACTCATGATGCAGATGTTGCAAAACAAGGTAGTAGAACTGTAAGAATTCAAGATGGAAAAATATTTGAGGAAGGAAGTTAAAAATGAGTATATGGCAAGCTTTTAAGATGGCTGTGAAGAGTGTGTGGAGTAATAAAACACGTTCAGCCCTTACCATGCTTGGTGTAATTATAGGCGTGTCTGCTGTTATTGCAGCAGTTGGGTTTGCACAGAGCTGTATGAAGGCTGTTTCAGGTCTTATTGAGGGTCTTGGTTCAAACGTTGTTACTGCTGTTATTACAGATTATTCTTCTAGGAATTCAATCAAAGTTTCTGATTTAGATAAATTTGCTGAAAGTTCACCATACATAGAATCTATCAGTCCTTTTGTGATGAAAAATGATATGGTCAGAGGTAATGGTGAAAATAAGTATACCTCTATACTTGGTGCAAATGAAAAATATCTTGCAATGGATAATATTGAGATAGAATTTGGTAGGAATATAAGTAGCACAGATATTCAAAATTCAAGTAAAGTTGCTGTTCTTTGCAGTGCTGTTACAAAGAAACTTTTTCCTGATGGAGATGCCATTGGCAAGACCATTAAAATAAATGGAGTTTCTTTTGAAGTAATTGGTACTACAAAATCAACCATGAATGATGCAGATGGTACAGATGATGACCAGGTAATTATTCCCGTAAATGTGGCACAAAGAACATTAAAGATTAGCAGTGTTACCATGTTTATGGCAAGTGCTGCTTCTTCAGAAACGATAGATTTAGCTACACAAGCAATTGAAAAATATTTATATAGTATTTTTAAAGATGATGATAGTTTCATGATTATCACACAAGAAAGTATGCTTTCTATGCTTGATCAAATTACGAATATTATGATGCTTATTATTGGTGGAGTAGCTACCATTTCTTTAGTGGTAGGTGGAATTGGAATTATGAATATTATGTTTGTGTCAGTATCGGAAAGAACAAGAGAGATAGGCATTAGAAAAGCAATTGGTGCGAAAAAGAGTGATATTATGAAACAGTTTTTAATTGAGGCACTATTGCTTACTGTTGTTGGTGGTATTATCGGAATCGTACTTGGAGTTCTTATCATCAAGTATGTGGTTGGTGCCATAGATGCATTAACGCCAGTATACTCTAAAGAATGGATTATTGCAGCATTTACCATATCTGCTGCTATAGGAATTGGCTTTGGCGTATTCCCAGCCAATAAAGCTGCATCACTAAATCCAATTGATGCATTAAGAAATGAGTAAGATTGACGAAAATCAATTATTGTATTATAATAGGCGCTAGAAGGTGAGTAGACATTATGAGAGAACTGATTTTTAAAATGGAAAGACCAGATTTAGTAAAAGAAGGAGATATTGTTGAGGTAACAGAGGGATCACTCCCTTCTAGCTGGTATTATATGATAGAGCCGGCAGTTGCTATGTCAGCAAATATTCCTTTGTTTGAAAGATTAAAATCAAAGACAGGTAAGATAGTTCATATTAGAACGAGTGATGTTGGGTGGTACTTAACAGTGCAGTTTGATGAATAAAGCGTACAAAAATGGTTGTTTCTATTTGTGCGGTTTCAGTAGGAAGGAGATTTATTATGAAAATCTACAATACACTTACAAGAACAGTGGAAGAATTTAAACCGAATACAGAAGGAAAAGTAAAAATATATACATGTGGTCCTACTGTGTATCATTTTGCACATATTGGAAATTTACGTTCCTATCTTCATGAAGATATTCTTGAAAAGTATCTTAGATATGCAGGGTATGATGTTCAAAGAGCCATGAATATCACAGACGTTGGTCATCTTTCTTCAGATGGAGATACTGGGGATGACAAAATGGTATCCAGTGCAAAACGTGAACATAAATCTGTCCTAGATATTGCAAAGATATATACAGATGCTTTCTTTGCAGATTTTGAAAAATTGAATATTAGAAAACCGGATATCGTTGTTCCAGCTACGTCACAAATTAATGAATATATTACAGTCATTACGAAATTGCTTGCTGATGGTTATGCTTATGCAAGTGGTGGAAATATTTATTTTGACACTAGCAAATTAAAAGATTATTACGTTCTTACGAATCATAAAAAAGAGGATTTAATTATTGGTGCCCGTGAAGATGTGGATGAGGATGAGAATAAGAGAAATAAAGAGGATTTTGTACTATGGTTTACAAAGTCTAAATTTGAAGACCAAGAGTTAAAGTGGGAGTCGCCATGGGGATATGGTTATCCAGGATGGCATATAGAATGTTCTTGCATTTCCATGAAATATCTTGGGGAATATCTAGATATTCATTGTGGAGGTGTAGATAATATCTTTCCGCATCATACTAATGAAATTGCACAAAGTGAGGCTTATCTTGGTCATAAGTGGTGCAACTATTGGTTCCATATAGAACATCTAAATCTTGGAAATGCAAAGATGAGTAAGAGTAAAGGAGAAATCTATACGGTTGACTCACTAATAGAAAAAGGATATCATCCACTATCATACCGTTATTTTGTACTTTCAAGTCATTATAGAAGAACATTAGAATTTACCCTTGAAAATTTATCTGGCGCAGAAAATGCTTATTTAAAACTTAAATCAAGAATTTCAAGATTAAATAAAGCAAATGACACGTTAGAGGAAGAGATGTTTGCCAAATACAAGAAACAGTTCATGGATGCCATGGAGGATGATTTTAACACTTCTCTTGCTTTAACAACTGTGTATGACATCATGAAGGCGGAAACAAATGACTATACCAAACTAAAATTGATTGAGGATTTAGATCAAGTATTGTCACTAGATTTGTTAAAAGAAGAGGAAGAAGCTACTCCAGTAATAGAAAACGAGGCGGAAATTTTAGCACTTATTGCAGAGCGTAATGAAGCAAAGAAAAATAAAGACTATGCCCGCGCAGATGAGATTAGAAATTCTCTTGCCGAGCAAGGAATAAGACTAATAGATACGAAAGAGGGAACCAAATTCGAAGTTATTTAAAAAAGAATGTGGTCTCAGTGGAGATAATTTAAAGTAGGAAGAGATCGTAAGATAAAACTTACGGTCTTTTTACATAGGATTCCTATTGTTAATTTCTAAAAATTATGATATACTCACATCATGTAATATGTAGTGAATGGTAAACAATGGAGGAGAAAATTCATGAGTTATCTGGAAAACAGAAGTGAAGAAGTAAAAGCACTTCATAATATATATATATCTAATAAGGAAATTCCGGAATATTTAAAAGAACTAATTGATGTGCCTGAAATTATGAGGCTTTCTGGCGTTGACCAGAATTCTGGAATTCATTTAACTGGCTTTGATACCATCGAATATCAATATTCTGTGCTTGATCATTCATTGGGTATCGCTTTAATTCTTGAAAATTTTACTACCAATAAAAATCAGGTGATTGCCGCTTTTTTACATGATATAGCAGTCCCAGCATTTGCAGATAGTGCTTATCATATTGATGAAAAAAATTTTAATGCAGACGATACTGCTCTTAGTGTATATGATGCTATTGTTGGTTCAGATAAACTTTTTAATTACTTTATCAAGAATGATATTTCAATCGATGAAATTTGTGATTATACAGTTTATCCACTTGCCTATAATGTATCACCTCATCTTTGTGCATATAGATTAGAAAATCTGTTACACCACTTGTTTCTTAATCATATGTGCAGCGAGAGTGAGATTGAGGAATTGTATCAAAATTTAGTGGTTGCTCCAAATGAGGAAAATATTCCGGAGTTTTGTTTTATGGATGAAAGAAAAGCGGAAAAATTTTGCATTTTGAGTTTGGATTCTTTTCATGATTTTCGTTCTTATGAATCTAAAGCAGCTATTCAATTTATTTCAGAAACTCTAGCTGCCATGGTCAGAAGAGAAGTCATTAGTAGAAAAGATTTATATCAATTTAGTGATAGGGTTATTATGGAGATGGGAGTCTCTTGTAGTGACAAAAGAATCAGTGATAGATGGAAATATTTGCCGTCCTTAAATAAGGTATATACGAAATTTAATGAGGTGGAAGGGAAACATTGCTATAAGTTTGATTCAGATTTAGAATATGTTAATCCACTGATGAGGCTTGAAAGTGGAGAATATATTAGGGCATCCAATAGGTTTCCAATATGTATAGAGAAGATTAATACTTATTTGAATTCTGATACAGATTTGTATTTTTATATGGATTATGAAGATTAAAGAAAAAGAAACCGGCTGAAGAATAACTCTTCAACCGGTTCTTTATTATGCTACGGCTACGGAAAAAACTGCTGACCGCATCAATGGCGAGAATTCTTTTCCAAAGACCTTCTTGGTCAGGAAGAATTTGCCACTCTCCGTTCGCTGAATGTTAATACGGAGAGAATCGGATTCAACCAGATTCTTGAGCTGTCCAGGCTCCATGGACATAAGCATAGGATAAAAGCTCTCCGCACTCATGCCATTTTCCTCCAACAGAGCAAAAATGTCATTTGCCACTTCTTTTCCCTGCTGGTTAAAAATAACCCTGCTACTTGCAGGACCACTCCCTTCTTTTATTTTAAAGTAATCGGTTGTGCATTTGTGCTCAACCATGGATTCAGGATTCTTAAAGGTGATTTTGAATCTGAATCCTTTTTTGCTGTCATTTTCCACAACGAGACCCACCTCGTCATTGTTAATGACTTGAATCATTCCGTTGCACAGATGCTCCGGAAAGAGCGTGGGACCAACCTGATTCAGCTCATTAAAGGCAATCTGAATCATAGTTTCCTCCGTGGTGTCAAACTTGATCGACTGGGATAACCGAGAAGCAGAAATACTTTCAAACATCTAATGCTTCTCTCCTTTCATAAATTTTTTAGGTGACCATTTATTACTATAACATAAAATGTTAAAAAAAGCAATACTTTACATAATTTTTGCTTGACACTTTTTCCTCCGTCCCTTAAGTGTTTTCTTCCATGAAAAATTCACAAAAATTTTTAGCAATCTCTATTGACAAGTGCTAAGGGTAGTGATATTTTATTATTGTTCTTAGCACTCGAAAGTTTTAAGTGCTAAAACAGAATCGGTGAGGGGGCATGAAGAATGCTATTAGATGAGCGTAAAAAGCGAATCTTAGAGGCAGTGATTGAAGAATATAATGCAACCGCTGAGCCAGTTGGGTCTACTAAAATTGCAACGGATTATGATTTGGGGTTTAGCCCTGCTACCATTAGAAATGAGATGGCAAATTTAGAGGAACTTGGCTATTTGGAACAGCCTCATGTATCAGCAGGAAGGATTCCTTCTAGCAGTGGTTACAGGCTTTATATAGATACTATTATGAAAGAAAAGACACTTACTGCAAAAGAAAAGCAAGTAATTGATGAAATCTTAAAAAATGATATTATCAAGTTTGAAACATTAATTAAGGAGGCATCAAACATCATCTCCAGACTGACAAATTACACTTCTATTGCCATTGGTCCTCAAATGGACAATTGTACTGTGGAGGAAATAAAACTGGTAAAGCTTGGGCAAGATAGACTGATGATTGTTATTCTTGCCGATAATGGAATTATTAAAGAGAGTATTATTAAATATGACGGTACACTTCCAGAAGAGAATATTGAAATTTTCAATAATTATTTAAATCATAAATTAAAAGGTATGAATTTCAATCAAATCTACGAAAATATCAATTCTTATGTGGAAGATGAGCTTTATAATATTAGTACTAATATTATTCCTCTTGTTGTAGAGTTGAATAATTTATTGATTGATAAAAATGTGGAAGTTTACATGGATGGTACAAAGAATTTATTAGAACTTCCGGAATTAAAACAAGAAAATACATTGAAAAATTTCTTAAATATTATTGAAACGCAGGATGCCTTGAAAGAGCTTCTAAGAAGTGGATATGACGGAAATATTAATGTTTATATTGGGCAAGAAAATGTGTTTGATGACTTTAAAGATTTTACGATTATTACCTATAAGCAAAAAATAAATGATAAAGAAATTGGGACAATCGGCCTAATAGGACCAAAACGTATGGATTACAAGAAAGTAATTCCCGTAATCAAATATGTAGGTGAGGCATTGCAAGAGAAAATTAAAGGAGGAGGAAATTTTGATGATGGAAACAAAGGAAACAACGGAGACAGTGGAAACAACCAAGAAGCAAGAGACACCAGTGACGAATGAGATTGACAATATGGAAGAACTTACGGAAATCTCTGTGGAGGATCTTAATAAAGAGATTGAGAAGCTAAAAGCGGAGAATGAAAAGTATTATGATCATTTACAAAGAACGGCTGCTGAATTCGATAATTACAAAAAAAGAGTTTCAAAGGAAAAAGAAAAAATATACAGCTTGGCTGTGGGAGATGTAGTAACCAAATTTATTAGCGTATTAGATAATCTAGATAAGGCGGTAGAGGCAGAAACTACAGATCCAAAGATGAAGGAAGGAGTTGAATTAATACATAAGCAAATGCTTGATTTGCTAAAAGGTATCAGTGTTGAAAATATCCCAACAGTGGGAGAAACGTTCAATCCTGAATATCATGATGCAGTTATGCATATAGAAGATGAAAAATACGGTGAGCAGGAAATCGTAGAAGAGCTTAGATGTGGTTACAAAATGGGTGATAGAGTGCTTCGCCATGCCATGGTTAAGGTGGCAAACTAAAAAAGAAAGGAATGATTAATATGTCAAAAATTATAGGTATTGATTTAGGTACAACAAATTCATGTGTAGCAGTTATGGAAGGTGGAGAGCCAGTTGTTATTCCAAATGCAGAGGGTAATAGAACCACTCCATCCGTTGTTGCATTCACAAAAAATGGTGAAAGATTAGTAGGACAAATTGCAAAAAGACAAGCAGTTACCAACTATGAAAAAACAATTTCATCCATTAAAAGAGATATGGGAACAGATAGAAAGGTAAACATTGATGGCACTTTATACACACCACAAGAGATTTCTGCTATGATTCTTCAAAAATTAAAGACTGATGCTGAAAATTATCTTGGACAAAAGGTAACACAAGCTGTTATCACTGTTCCAGCTTATTTTTCAGATGCACAAAGACAAGCAACGAAAGATGCTGGAAGAATTGCAGGTCTTGAAGTTTTAAGAATTATCAATGAGCCAACAGCTGCATCACTTGCTTATGGACTAGATAAAGGTGAAGACCAAAAAATCATGGTTTATGATTTAGGTGGTGGTACATTTGATGTATCTATCCTTGAAATTGGTGATGGTGTATTTGAAGTTCTTGCTACAAGTGGAAATAACAGACTAGGTGGAGATGATTTTGATGAAAGAATTATTAAACACCTTGTAGAAGAATTTAAGAAAGAGCAGGGCATTGATTTATCAAAAGATAGAGGAGCCATGGAAAGATTAAAAGAGGCTGCTGAAAAGGCTAAAATTGAGCTTTCTAGTGTGAGCCAAACAGATATTAACTTACCATATATCACAGCAGATGCATCAGGTCCTAAACACATGAACATTACTCTTACAAGAGCAAAATTTGAAGATTTGATTAGAGATTTGGTTGATTCTACTACAGGACCAATGAATCAAGCTTTAAAAGATGCTGGATTAACAGCTGATCAAATTCATCAAGTATTACTAGTTGGTGGTTCTTCAAGAGTACCACTAGTACAAGAAGAAGTAAGAAAAATAACAGGAAAAGAACCAAACAAAGGCATTAACCCAGATGAGTGTGTTGCCATTGGTGCAGCAATTCAAGCTGGTGTATTATCAGGAGATGTCAAAGACTTAGTATTACTTGACGTAACTCCACTTTCACTTGGTATTGAAACATACGGTGGTGTATTCACAAAATTAATTGAGAGAAATACCACTATCCCAACAAAGAAATCACAAGTTTTCTCAACAGCAGCAGATGGTCAAACAAGTGTTGAGGTTCATGTATTACAAGGTGAAAGAGATATGGCTGCTTATAACAAAACACTTGGTAGATTCCAATTAACAGGAATTCCAGCAGCTCCAAGAGGTGTTCCTCAAATTGAAGTTACCTTTGATATTGATGCCAATGGTATTGTTCATGTATCAGCAAAAGATATGGGAACAGGTAATGAGCAAAAGATTGTTATCACAGCAAGTACAAACTTGACAGAAACTGAGATTGAGCAAGCTGTGAAAGAGGCTGAAGCTCATGCAGAAGAAGATAGAAAGAATAAAGAAACTGTTGAAGTAAAGAATAATGCAGATTCTCTTGTTTACAATACAGAAAGAACATTAAAAGACTTAGAGGGTAAGATTAGTGATGAAGAAAAGGCAAAAGTAGAAGCAGAAGTTGCAAATGTGAAAAAAGCACTAGAGGGTTCTAATACAGAAGAAATTAAGGCTGCTACAGAAAAATTAACACAAGAATTCTATAAAATTTCTGAAAAATTATATGCGAATGCGGGTGCAAATGCCGCAGGAGCAAATCCTAACGAGGCAGCTGGTAATGCAACAGGTGCTGGTGATGCTGCTGGTGACGAACCAAAGCAAGGAACAGTTTATGATGCAGATTATAAAGTAGAAGACTAAAGGGTCTAGAAAGATAGAATACTAGATGAATAGTTGATTGGAAAATGAGATGATGAGAGAAATAGAGGTTGGAGTATTAGCACTCTGACCTTTACTTCTTAAATTGACATGAAATGTTTTCTAATTGACTAGTTATCTAGTAATCTGACTATCTAGCCTCTAATCTTGAAAGGATAGGAGAGCTAAAATGGCAGAAACAAAACGTGATTATTATGAGGTGCTTGGTGTTTCAAAAACAGCAACCGATGAAGAGCTAAAAAAAGCCTATAGAAAGCTTGCAAAACAATATCATCCGGATGCCAATCCAGATAATAAAGAAGAAGCAGAGGCTAAGTTTAAAGAATTAAATGAGGCTTATGAGGTTTTATCTGATAAACAAAAAAGAAGCATGTATGATCAGTTTGGACATAGTGGACCAAATGGCTATAATAGTGATTTTAGTGGATTTAGTGGTTTTGATGGCTTCAGCGGTTTTAGTGGATTCAGTGGCTCAGATTTTGATATTAATGATATCTTCTCTTCCTTCTTTGGTGGTGGTTCTAGTAGAGCAAATAGAAATGGCCCAGTAAGAGGTAGAGATTTACGAGTTAGAGTAGAAATTACCTTTGAAGAGGCTGCTTTTGGTGTTGTCAAAGAGATTACTGTTAATAGAGAAGAGCAGTGTGATACTTGTAAGGGAAGTGGCTCAAAGCCTGGTACATCGCCTGAAACGTGTAAAGTTTGTGGAGGTTCAGGTAGTGTTAGAGTCACTCAAAACACAATACTTGGTAAGATGCAGTCTGTCAGAACATGTGACAATTGTGGTGGAACTGGTAAGGTGATAAAAGAGCCTTGTCCTGATTGTAAGGGCAGAGGTAGTGTAAAGAAGCAAAGAAAAATAAAAGTATCTATCCCAGCGGGAATTGACAATGGTCAAATTATCTCCTTGAATGGTGAAGGTGAAAATGGGCTTAGAGGTGGTCCATCAGGAAATTTATATATTACAGTTTCAGTGAAGAAACATCCTGTATTCACAAGAAAAGGAGACAGTATTTTCTGTGATGTACATATATCATTTGCAGAAGCAGCTCTTGGTGCTATTATTAATGTTCCAACACTGAATGGTACAGAAAAATATGATTTGGCAGAGGGAACTCAGACAGGTTCTATCTTTACTCTAAAAGGCAAAGGAATCAAGAATGTGAATGGTAGAGGTGTTGGTGATTTATATTTTACAACCATTGTGGATGTGCCAAAAAAACTAAATACAGAACAAAGAGAACTATTGAAAAAATTTGCAGAAATTAGTGGAGAGAGTTTTGAAACTGGTAAGAAACGAAAATTTTTTTAAAAGTGCACAATTAGGGACAACCATTTTCGTGCGTTTCTGTAAAATATAAAGAGTTTTGTTGGATAACTATTTTCTGCTTTTTTGAGAATCGCACGAAAATGCTTGTCCCCGAATGTACTCTTCAAAAGAGAGGTGAGAACTATTTCAACATTTTATGTGAAGAATGAACAAGTACAAAGAGATAAGATTTGCTTATTAGGTGAAGATGTAAATCACATTAAAAATGTTTTAAGATACAAAGTTGGAGATGACATACAAGTTTGTGATGAATCAGAGATGAGATATTTTACTAAAATAGAAAGCATGACGAATCACGAAATATGGTTAAAGATCTTGGATCTCTCTTTTGATTCAACAGAACCTAATATTAAGATTACACTTTATCAAGCACTTCCAAAGTCAGATAAAATGGATTTTATCATCCAAAAATGTACTGAGCTAGGGGTAATTGATTTTGTTCCTGTGATTACTGATAGAGTAATCGTCAAAATAGATGAAAAAAATGGAACGAAAAAGGTGGAAAGATGGTCTAAAATTGCGGAGGAAGCCGCAAAACAATCTGGAAGGCAGGTCATCCCTCATGTTGAAAACATTACGAAATTAGAAAATATTGTTGAAAATCTTTCAAAATATGATATAGTTATAGTGCCGTACGAATGTGAAAAAGATTGCACATTGAAAAACATTTTAAAAAGTACGGATGTAAATATTCAGAATATTGCAGTTATCATAGGCCCAGAGGGGGGCTTTTCAGAAAAAGATATTGAAAGATTAGAAAATTCTGGAAAAGTAAGCAAAGTTTCGCTTGGTAGGAGAATTCTAAGGACTGAAACTGCCGGAATTGCAACTGTTTCTATGATGCTTTATGAATATGAGCTTTAAATTGGTTTTATGTAAGAAAGGTAAGGATTTTTATGAATTACACTGAAAGAACAAAATTAGTAGACAGGCTTTGTGGAGCAATCGTTATGGGTCTACTCGTGGAAGGCTTTTATGGGCTTTCAGATTCAGCATTTACAGTTTTTAATTACAACTATAAGACAGTATCAAATGTAATTTATGTAATTGGTGGTATTGTACTTGCAATTGCTCTTTTTATGCTAATCAAAGCATATAGAGAAGAGAAAAGTGAGCTTGGGATATACGGCGTTGAACTTTTAGTAATTGCAATTACGGCAGGGCTTTTGCCAGGAACATATTTATCTTATTCATATCCATTTAATAAGTTAAATGTTATTTTGCCACTGGCTTTTGGAGTATATTACATAGCAAAAGCTCTATATGTTATTTCTAGAAGAAATTTATCAAATTCTATTTTGCTTGGAATTATTGAAGCTATTTTTATTGCCATATATACATTTGGTCTTTTTAGTCTCAATAAGATATTCTTTATGGTGATGGCAGTTTTTACTGTGGCTGGATTTGCTTATGCTGCTGCTAAAAAGAGTAAGTTTGTACTTGTTCATGCGCTAGAGTTTATGATTGTTAATTTTATGGTTTTGCTTATGAAGAGTGCAGGAAATGTAATTACTTTTGGTGTAATAGTAGCAATTTATTACATTTTAAAATCTGTTTTTGTGACTATCAACTATGGTGCTCTTAATGGTACAAAAGCGAAAAGGAGAAAATAAATGATTAAAAGTATGACTGGTTTTCGGTCAAGGAAAATATGAAAATGATGGCAGAGAATATACGGTTGAGATAAAGGCTGTGAATCATAGATATAATGATACCAGTGTTAGGCTCCCAAGATTCTTAAATTTTCTTGAGGATAGGGTAAGAAAAGCTATCTCTGCTGCTATAAGTAGAGGAAAGATTGAGGTTTATATTACCCTAAAAAATATGAGTGATAAAGGTAGAAATGTAACACTTGATAAAACTCTTGCAGGCATTTATATCAAAGGGCTGAGAAAGATTGCTATGGAATATGGTATCCCGGATGATATCACTACCACTTCTATTGCTAGAATGCCAGATATTATTACAATTGAAAATGAAAATCTAGAAGATTTATATTGGCAGGAATTAAGCATCGCTCTTGATAGTGCTATTAAAAATATAGATGTTGCAAGAATAGAAGAAGGAAAAAGGCTTGCTGTAGATATTGATAAAAGGCTGAATAAAATTTCGGAATATGTTAGCATTGTTGAGGAAAAGTCTGCTAATCTTTTAGAGGATTATAAGGTAAAGTTATCTAATCGTATAAAAGAACTTGGTGCAAGTGATTTTGTAGATGAGAATAGACTTGGAATAGAAATTGTGCTTTTTGCAGATAAATCAAGTATATGTGAAGAAGTAACAAGACTGAAGAGCCATATAGAAGCATTTAAGGGAATGCTTCAAAATAATGGTCCTATTGGTAAAAAGATTGACTTCTTGATACAAGAGATGAATAGAGAAACAAATACAATTGGTTCTAAAGCAAATTCTGCTGAGATTACAAGTTTTGTGATTGAAATGAAGAATGAGATTGAGAACATTAGAGAGCAAATTCAAAATGTGGAATAGGGAAGGAGATTTGAAAATGATTATTAAACCAACTCTTACAGATTTATTAAACAAAGGAGACAATAGCAAGTATTCGCTTGTGATTGGAACAGCAAAAAGAGCAAGACAAATTGCAGATGGTAGCCCAAAGCTTACTAATGCAAAAATGGAATCAGATGTAACAACAGCGGCAATTGAGATTGATGAAGGTAAAGTTGTGATTGAGAAGTAAGAAGAGCGATAGGTGATGAGACTCGGAGGAGACATTCCTTGGGGTCTCATTTAGTATTGATGAAATGCAAAAGAAAGGAAGAAGTTTATCATGGGATTATTCAATAAATTATTTGCTTCTTATAGCGAAAGAGAAATCAACAAAATTAGGCATTATGTAAATGATATTAATGCGTTGGAACCAGAAATGGAACAGTTAAAGGATGAGGACTTTGCTAGGAAGACTGCAGAATTTAAGGAGAGGCTAGCAAATGGTGAAACTTTAAATGATATTTTAGTAGAGGCATATGCCCTTGCTCGTGAAGGCTCTAAAAGGGTTTTTGGTAAGAGACCATTTGATGTACAGCTGATGGGTGCTATTGTACTTCATCAGGGAAGAATTGCTGAAATGAAAACTGGTGAAGGTAAAACATTGACGGCTGCACTTGCCTTATATCTAAATGCTTTGGAGGGCAAAGGAGCTCATCTTGTTACCGTAAATGATTATCTTGCAAAATCTCAGGGAGAAGAGATGGGAAAATTATATAATTTCCTTGGGCTTTCTGTTGGAATTATTATTAATGGCCTAGATTCTACACAAAGAAGAGAGGCATATTACTCAGATATTACTTATGGTACGAATAATGAATTTGGTTTTGACTATTTAAGAGATAATATGGCTATTTATAAGCAACACATGGTTCAAAGAGATTTGAATTATGCGATTGTGGATGAGATAGATAGTATCTTAATTGATGAAGCGCGTACTCCGCTAATTATTTCTGGTCCTTCCGACAAGGCAAATGATTTATATAAAACAGCTGATAGATTTGTAAAAAGCCTAAAAGCAAAGGTAATTACAAAGGATGATACCAAACAAGAGGAATCAGATGAGGATAAAGAGTATGATTATATTGTTGATTTAAAATCTCGTAGAGCCACTCTTACTTCTACTGGTATCAAAAAGGCGGAAAAATATTTTAATGTAGAGAATTTATCTGATCCAGATAATATGACATTGTCTCATCATATTAATAAGGCTCTTGATGCCAATGGCGTGATGAAGAGAGATATTGATTATATTGTCAAAGATGATGAAGTTTTAATTGTAGATGAGCATACGGGAAGAATCATGTATGGAAGAAGATATAGTGATGGATTGCATCAAGCGCTAGAGGCAAAAGAAAATGTGAAGATTGAAAATGAAAATAAGACTTTAGCAACGATTACTTTCCAGAATTATTTCAGATTATTTACAAAACTTTCGGGTATGACGGGTACCGCAAAAACGGAAGAAGATGAGTTCAGAGATATCTATGGCTTGGATGTTGTTGAAATTCCTACTAATAGACCAATGATTAGGGTAGATCATAATGATATTGTTTATAAAACGGAAAGAGCAAAATATAGACAAGTTATTGAAGAAATCAAAGAAAGTCATACAAAAGGTCAGCCAGTATTGGTTGGTACCACTACGGTTGAAAAATCGGAGATGCTTAGTAGCTTACTAAAAAAAGAAGGTATTAAGCATGAGGTCTTAAATGCAAAGTATCATGAGAAAGAGGCTGAGATTGTTGCTCAGGCTGGTAAGTATGGTGCGATTACGATTGCTACTAACATGGCAGGTAGAGGAACAGATATCATGCTTGGTGGTAACACGGAGGCTCTTGCTAAGCATGAGCTTAAAAAACAGGGGTATGAGGAAGATAAAATATTAGAAGCAGCAAGTTTGAATGATACAGAAGATCCAGAAATTCTAGAGCTTAGAAAAGAATATAGAAAAATCTATGAAAAATTAGATGTGGATGTCCAAAAGGATAGAGAAAAAGTTGTAGAAGCTGGTGGTTTAAAGATTATTGGTACAGAAAGGCATGACTCTAGAAGAATTGATAATCAGCTTCGTGGACGTAGTGGACGTCAGGGAGACATTGGTGAATCAAGATTTTATGTGTCACTGGAAGATAATCTAATGAAGATTTTTGGTGGAGAAAGAATTCAGTACATCGCTGATATGATTAACATGGATGAAAATATGCCACTCGAAGCAAAAGCACTTTCTAGTGCTATTGAAAGGGCACAAAAAAATGTTACCTCTTTGCATGCATCGGCAAGAAAGAATACCCTTCAATATGATGATGTTATGAATGAACAAAGAAAGATTATCTATAGTGAAAGAAGAGAAGTTTTGGATGGTAAGAACTTAAAAGAAAATATCCTTACCATGTTGAAAAATACCATAGATGCAACGGTGGATTCTTATTTTGGAATTGAGACAATTGATGATGATAGTGTGGAAGAGTTCCTAAATTACGTTAGAAATACATTTGCCATTGATTATGATTTAGACAAGAATAAAGATCCGGAAGACATTAAAGAAGAACTAAAAAATATGGCGATTGAGCTATATGAAGCGAAAGAACAAGAGATTGGTTCTGATCAGTTTAGAGAAATTGAAAGAATTGTGCTTTTGAGAACAGTGGATTCAAAATGGATGGATCATATTGATGATATGGAGCAATTAAAAGAGGGCGTAAGACTACAAGGTTATGCACAAAAGGACCCTGTTGTTGAGTTTAAAATGCAGAGCTATGACGTGTTTAATGAAATGACAGCATCCATTGAAGAGACGGTTGTGAAAACACTTCTTCATATTCAAAAGAAAAATGAGAATATGCAAAGAGTAAATCTTGTGAAAAATATGGTTACAAACCTTAATGCGGCTCAAAATGCTGGAACAGAGAAGGCAAAGCCTGTGACAAATTCGAATAAAAAGGTAGGAAGAAATGATCCTTGCCCATGTGGAAGTGGGAAGAAATATAAGAAGTGCCATGGGGCAAACGCAGAATAGAGCCATTTTTTAGAACAAGAGTAAACATAAATCGGTAAAAAATCTCGTTTTTGTTTCCATTTTGTTTTCAAACACCAAATTTGTAAACAAGGATTAGTATCTATGTCGTATAAGTGTTGAAATCAAGCCATTCTCTAATGTAAATAAATTTGTAAACAAAAGTCAGCTTATAAAAGTTGGCTTTTTTCATTGCTTACGAGTAAATTTTCGAAGGTTAAATTTATGAGTAAGGTGAATGTTACAAAGAGAGGGAAAGTGTATCAGTACAAATTATTGGATTTATTAAATTGAATCCTGCAATAAAGGTGAGATTACCACGAGATCTATTTAAGTGATCCAAGAAAATGCGAAGTAAATAAATTAAAGACAGTTATTAGACAACCGAAAAAGAAAGTATAGGAGTGATTTATTTTTGCGACATCAAAAGAATATAAAGATTTCATTTTAGAACAATTAGATTTATTAGATAATATAACTTGCAAAGCAATGATGGGCGAATTTTTATTATATTATAATAGTGTTTTATTTGGTGGAATATATGATAATAGACTACTTGTAAAAATAGTTGATAGTAATAAAAAATATAATATGCAGGAGCAATTACCTTATGAGAGTGCAAAACCAATGTATTTAGTTGATGATGTTGACAATAAAGAATTATTAAAAGAAATTGTGCTTGAAACTTGTAAGGGCTTACCAAATAAGAAATAGTAACTTATTGCTTGCTCGTAATATAAGTAATATTACGCACAAGATTGAAAAAATTTTTTAAGGTATGAATTGTAAAAAGTTCATATCTTTTTTTTATGAAATCAAATACAAATTTTATGCAAAAAATGATAACTGTAAAATACTAGAAATCGTGGATTTGAAGTCAAAAATATTTTTTAAAATCCTTATAAAAATACTTGAAATAATATATATATATATATATAATGGATGTGTCAAAAACCCTACGGATGTTTGACTTACAAAAATTTTAAGTATTTTTTTGCGGGGGACATAAGAGCTATACAATAGATATTTTTAAGACAAGTCTCCTTTATATTTTTAGAGAGGAGTTAAAAAAATGACACTTAAATCTTTTAAAACAGTTTTTGCTTCCATGTTTTTTGCACTATTATTTTTATTCACATCAAGTATTTCGCAAGCGGCAGAGAAAACTATGGTTGTTCTAAAGCAACTGAATACAGTTATGGAAAATGAGATGTCGTATACTATTGCTGGAGAGCTAACTGGTGGTGGTACTTATGATGCAGGAGAGAAAGTGACTATTTCCTTTTCTCAGTCAGAAACTCAAAAAGAACGATTCCATTTTATTGCATGGGAGGAAAGAGATGGGAAAACAAAGAAAACACTTTCTACAGAGTATTCTTTTCAATATACTGTCCCTCAAAATGGAATTCACTATATTTATGCATTAGTACAGCCTCTGGATTTAAATTCGAATAATAGTATTTTTTATGATGAAGATGATGAATTCTTTTTTGATGCAGAAGTGAGTATTACTGTTAACACAACTAATTTTGGTACTTTTTATAATACCTGTGAATATGATGAAGTACCTTCTGAAGATTATGCAGTAAAAAATACAGGCGAAAATAGATATTTAGTTTGGACAAGTGATGATATTAAATTCTACGGTGATACTACTGCATGGAATATAGAGTTTGTAAAAGATAGTGAGCAGTATATTTATCCTGGAAATCATAATCTACACAAACTATTTACCATTTCTCCTAATCTAAATGCAAGTGTTGGCACGCACAATTTGAATGTTACATTTTCAGATAGGGACAATAGAATCAACAAATCATTTACCAACACATTTTGTTTTGCAATTTCGGATAAATATATAGTAGACACCGAAGTTTATCCAGAAGGGGCTGGTACAATTTCTGGTGCTGGAGGTTACGATTTAGGAGATACAGCTACCCTTACAGCAACGCCTACTTCAGATACATATGCATTTAACTCATGGACTTTAGATGGTGAAGTAGTTTCTACAAGCCCTACTTACTCTACTATTGTAGATAAAGACTCTGGTAGATTAAAAGCAGTTTTTAAAAAAGTAAAATCAACAGTTACAGTTATTAAAAACGAGGATTATGGCACGGTTACTGGTGCTGGTGTATATAATGTAGGAGATACGGTTACAATAAAAGCGATTCCAAAAAGTGGATACCAATTTTTGGCTTGGTATAGAAATGGCGCTCCTGACGCGGTTGCGAAAGAGTATTCTTTTGTGATAGGTGAAAGTGATGTTAAATTTGAGGCTGTATTTGACAAAACTCCTGCTTCTGGTAGTTATTCAGCAGAATTATCATCTTTAACTTTTGACCCAGTTACAACAGGAACCTATCCTAATCAAAAGCTTACGATGACTGTTACTAATACTGGCGATGGAAGCTTTACTATAGATGAAAATTCTCTTACATTTACTGGCGATACAGATATGTTTGAAATCACACCGAATAGTATGTACTTTGATTTATGGGGAAATCAGAGTATTATAAACAAGGATACAAGAAAAACTGGTAGCGTTGCAACCATTAAGCCTAAAATGGCTACAACTGCAGGAATTTACACATTAAATGCTTTCTTTAAAGATAGAGATGGCTTTATTAACGATTGTAGTACTTCAATTGTCTATGTTGTAACAGATGATAAAATTATTAAGCCTGCCGTAAACGGTAAAGGTACGGTTACAGGTAGTAATGTGAATAATGCCTATAAAGTAGGCGGTGAGGTTACCTTGAAAGCTACTCCAGAAGAAGGATGGGAATTTGTATGTTGGTGTTATGGAAATGAATATTATGCAGGCACTTCTTCTTCTGAAATATATTCAACAGATAGTGAGTGGACATTTACAGTAGAACAGAATCGTAGTTATACCAATATATGCGCACTATTTAAACAAGTAGACTATAAAGTCACTGTTAGAACTCCTGATGGGCATGGTACTGTAACGGGTGCAGGAATTTATAAGCTTGGTGATAAAGTTACATTAAAAGCAACTCCTGCTTCTGGTTTTGTATTTGAATCATATAATGAGTATGGCACACCTCTTTTTGCAAGTGAAGAATATTCTTTTTACATTACAAGAGATGTTTCATTGACTGCTTGGTTTGTACTAAGTAGTGAAGCACCAAAAAAAATTACCATTTCATTTGACCATGGTGATTTAGATGTAGAAGATGAAAATGCAATGAAGAGCTATCAGTTGATTCCAGGTTATAAATATAATTTACCTAAAAACGAATATGTAAATAAAAATCATGATGGCGTATTTAATGGCTGGATAGTGAATGGCGAAAGATATGGTACCAGTAAGTTACTAGAATTTACTGAAGATACTCATGTAACGGCAAGCTGGAATAGTTCATACTTATATTTCTTACCAGGTGAATATGGAATAGGCGAAAATCCAGAGACCTTAACTTGTGGTAGAGGACTTACCAAAACTATGCCATATAATCCATACACAAGTAGTGACCCTACAAAAGTATTTAAAGGCTGGCAACTAGTACAAATCAATAGCGAAACAGGTGAAGTTAGTTGGAAATATGGTTCTCCTATTGAAGAAGGAACAGAATTTATTTATCCTAGTTCTTGGGGTGATGAATGGTATGCAATAGCTATATGGGAAGATGAACCTCACACAATTACATTTGATTCAATGGGTGGTTCACCAGTTTCAAGTGTAATTGTAAGAGCTTCAGAAACAGTGAAAAAGCCTGAAAATCCTACAAGAGAAAGATATGCTTTTGACGGTTGGTATAAAGACGAGGAATGTACGGAACAATTTACTTTCTATCAATCTTTAAAAGAGAATATTACTGTATACGCTAAATGGAGAGCATATAAAGAGATTCCTCGAATTGTTGTAAGCGTTACCATTCCTACTCCAGGAGCAGAGCCTGCAAAAGCCAATAATTATGGTGATCCTGAATATACATATTATTATTCTGTATATAGTACCACTTGGTACGATCAATCTGGAAGAGAAATAGAAGGCACTACTTTTGAAGATGGTAAATATTATTATGCAATCATAGAAATGAGTCCTAGTACGTCTTATGGAAGAGAATCTTATTTTGCAGATGAGATTGACTTTTGTACATTTAATGATAATTATGATGTATTAGGAGATTCATATCATTCTGATAATGATTATATTGTTAGAACACCATTAATGAAAGCATTAGGAGAAGGTTCACAGTTAACAGTAACATTTGATACCAGGGGCGGTTCTAGTATACCTAGTCAAACTGTAACTTATGGTAATAGTGCAACGAAACCCGGTAATCCTTCAAGAAGCGGATATGTGTTTGATGGTTGGTATACTGACTTAGACACTTATGAAAATGAATATGACTTTAGTAGACAAGTAAAAGATGATGTAAGAATTTATGCAAAATGGATTGAAACAAATGATACTACGATTTATGAGATTAACTTAACCAGTAGCACAATTACAACGCTTCCTTTAGAATCGGGAACATTACCTGGTCTTAATATTGAAATTGGTGATGAAAATGTTTCATTATATCCTGGTAACACAGTATGGATGATAAAAGAAGCAGATTCAAATGGTTGGAGAGCTACGTATGATGGCGTGGCCATTGCTGATGGCTCAACTCATTATGGAATTAGTTTTGTTTGTTATGCCAAAAACGGATTTTCAATATTTAAAAATGCTACAGTGAAACTAAATGGAAAAAGTTATGGCTCAAGTATTTGGTTTGGCGATGATGATTATGCTCATGTGACTTTGGATTTAGGACTTGCAATACAAAAAGAGGTTGTATATCAAGTTAAATTTAATATAAATGGCGGAAGTAGCTTTAATGGAAATCCTACGCAAAACGTTGCAGAAGGAAATTTAGTAACGAAACCTACCAATCCAAATCCACCATATAATACCACTAAATATTTTGCTGGTTGGTATGAAGATGAAGAACTTACAAAAGAATTTACTTTTGATACACGAATTTATAAAGATACTACTTTATATGCAAAATGGAAAGATTTAAATCTTTTAGATGAAATTCGCTTTACTGGAAATATGACAAAAGCATATGTAGGAACTAAGCCAGTATTTAATCTAGTGACTTCATCAGAGCATGTAGAGGAATTAAAAAGCCTCTATTGGGTAGAATATAAAAATAATTCCTGGAGTACATTATATGATAATGCTGATATAGAAGAAGGCAAAAATTATGGGCTTCAATGTAGAATTACTTTTGAAGAGGGGTATGGAATTGCAAGCACATCGGATGCTAATCATCATACTAACATTATTTACAATGGTGTTGATGTTACTAATTTAAAATCTAAAATTTCAGTTTTTACTTCTCAAGGAACTACTATTTATGAAGTTAGTATAGATTTAGGAGAATCTGCTAATCCTCCAACTTCAAACTATAAAGTTACATTTAATTCCAATGGAGGAAGTAGTGTTTCATCTCAAACTGTAAAGTATGGAGAATTGGTTCAAGTACCAGAAACACCTACAAAAGGTGACTATGAATTTGAAGGCTGGTATACAAATGAATACTTTACAGCATATTTTGATTTTAATAGATCAATTATTGGTGCAGATACCACTCTTTATGCAAAATGGAAAAAGCACGTACATAGTTTTTATTATCATTCTGCATCATATAAGTGGAATGATGATAATAGCAAAGTTACAGCTTCTATTTTATGTGACAGTTGTGACTATGAAGAAAAAGAAACCGTTAATACAATATCTATCAATGCGATAGCACCTACTTGCGAAAAAGATGGGCTTAGAAAATATGTCGCAACTCATTTTGAAAGTGACAATTTCACGACTCAAATAAAAGATGTAATCATAGAGAAATTAGGACATAATTTTGGACAACCAGAGTATGAATGGAGCGCAGATCATTCTTATGTTGAAGCTAGTAGAACTTGTAGTGTTTGCGGAAAAGTAGAAACAGAAACAGCCGGAACAAATTATGTGGTAACATTAGAGCCTACATGTACAGAAGATGGAACTGCCGAGTATGTAACAGAAGCATTTGAAAATACAGAATTTACGGTTCAAACTTATGAAGTAGAAATAGGTGCAATTGGACATAAATGGAGTAAAGTAAAATATAAATGGTCAGCTAATAATACTCAATGTACGGCTGGCAGAAGCTGTACAAATTGTGGAGAATTAGAGACAGAGACAGTAAAATCTGTAAGTAGTGTTACGGTAGAGCCTACAGAAACTTTTGAAGGAGTAATGACATATGTTGCAAAATTTAAAAACAGCCTATTTGGAACAAAAACGACCCAAGCGTCCATTGCAAAAATAGGAGCAGAACCTACATATATGTTAGGAGATTTAGATGGTGATAAAAAGATTACTATCATTGATGTGAGAAAACTTCTTCTTGCATACAGCGAAGAAGGTGAAAGAACTCCAGAAGAGCTTGCTATTATGGATATTGACGGTGATGGCAAAGTTACCATAATGGATGTAAGAAAATTATTATTAATGTATTCTAATTAAAAATAAGGAGGTTTTATTATATGAAAGCTTTTCTAAAGAAAATGCAAAGGATCGTTTGTAGCTTCTTGGCAATTTCAATGATGTTATCTTTAATGCCAATGAGTATATTTGCTACTGAAACAGGTGTAGCACTCAAGATAACAATTGATGATGACGACTACAAAGCTGTTTATCAACCGGGTGATAAGTTTTGGATTAATCTAGAATTTGAAAACAATAGTGAACCACTTGAAAATGTTGGAACAATAACTGGTGCTATTCAATTTGATCCAGATGTATTAGAGTTAGCAGATGGCGATTCATCAGCAATACCAGATACGATTACAATTGGGAAAAATGGGAAAGTGGATGTTAAAGTTGGACCTGGCGCAGAATTTGGTCCTGTTGAAGATGCTGGAATGATAAAAATTCCATTTACTTTTGCTTATAGTGGAATTCCAATTTGCTCTGGAACTTTTGGATACGTTGAACTTAAAGTAAAAGAAGGTGCTTCTGGTAACACAACTATTTCTTATGCAACAAACAAGATTTCGTCATATATTGGTACAGCCGAAGATGAAGAAACTGCTACTATTTATACTCCTACCATCACGAATATGACAATAAATTTTGATGAAGAAACAACACCAACAACACACACAGTAACATTTATGGATGGTGAAAGTAGTATAGATACCCAAACAGTAAACGATGGTGAAACAGCAACAAAGCCAACAGACCCAACTAAAGAAGGATACACATTTGATGGATGGTATAAAGAAGAAGCACATACAAACACTTGGGATTTTGATACAGATACAATAACAGAAGATATAAAACTTTATGCAAAATGGACACCTGTAGAATACACAATTACATATGCAAACTTATTAGATGGAACTAATCCAAACACAATAACAACATACACAATTGAAAGTGATACAATTACTTTTGCTAACCCAACAAGAGAAGGTTACACAGGAACTTGGGATATAACAAGTATTGAAAAAGGTTCTACAGGAGACAAAATAATAACAGCAGTTTGGAAAGAAGAAGAAACAAATCCAACTAAGTACATAGTAACATTTGATGCAAACGGTGGTTCAGGAATGATGGCAGATGTTGAAGTAGACGAAAATGCAACGTATACATTACCATCAAATGAATTTACAGCACCAGCTGGACTACAATTTAAAAAATGGTATGTTCCTGGATACGGAGAATTAAATGTTGGTGATAATATCACAGTATCAAGTAATATAGCATTACAAGCAGTATGGGAAGATATCCCAGTAGTAACATATACAGTAACATTTGATGCAAACGGTGGAACAGGAACAATGGCAGATGTAACAGAAGTATCTGGAACATATACATTACCATCAAATGGATTTACAGCACCAGAAGGAAAACAATTCAAATGCTGGAGCGTTGATGGAGAAGAAAAAGCAGAAGGAGCAGAAATAATAGTAACAGCAGATACTGAAGTTCAAGCAGTATGGGAAGATATACCAGTAGTAACATATACAGTAACATTTGATGCAAATGGTGGAACAGGAACAATGGCAGATGTAACAGAAGTATCTGGAACATACACATTACCATCAAATGGATTTACAGCACCAGACGGAAAACAATTCAAATGCTGGAGTGTTGATGGAGAAGAAAAAACAGAAGGAGCAGAAATAACAGTAACAGCAGATACTGAAGTTCAAGCAGTATGGGAAGATATACCAGTAGTAACATATACAGTAACATTTGACGCAAATGGTGGAACAGGAACAATGGCAGACGTAACAGGAGTATCTGGAACATACACATTACCATCAAACGAATTTACAGCACCAGACGGAAAACAATTCAAATGTTGGAGTGTTGATGGAGAAGAAAAAGCAGAAGGAGCAGAAATAACAGTAACAGCAGATACTGAAGTTCAAGCAGTATGGGAAGATATACCAGTAGTAACATATACAGTAACATTTGATGCAAATGG
>JAFUGC010000048.1 GCA_017469565.1 Clostridia bacterium
TAACAGCAGCAACAGCAACCAAGATAGAACCAGTAGTGACAGTATATGCAATCTGGGAGAAAGATGCCAATAAATATAATTACAGATTAATCTATGATGACAATGGTGGAGACACGACAAGCGTTCCAACAGAAGCAAGTGAGAATGATACAATCGCAGAATCGCATGTATTTACATTAGATGATACAACCATCCCAACAAAAGAGGGATACACCTTCCAAGGCTGGGGATTAACCACAAGTGCAACTGCAACAGATGCGGTAACAAGTGCGACAGCAACCAAAACAGAGCCAGTGGTAGTTGTTTATGCAATCTGGGAGAAAGATGCTAATAAATATAATTACAGACTAATTTATGATGCCAATGGTGGAGACACGACAAGCGTTCCAACAGAAACAAGTGAGAATGATACAACAGCAGAATCACATGTATTTACATTAGATGATACAACCATCCCAACGAAAGATGGATACACCTTCCAAGGCTGGGGACTAACTGCAAGTGCAACAGATCCAGTAATAACAGCAACAGTAAGCAAGGCAGCACCAGTAGTGACAGTATATGCAATCTGGGAGAAAGATGCTAATAAATATAATTACAGATTAATCTATGATGCCAACGGAGGGGACACAACGAGTGTTCCCGCAGATAAAACACAATCGAATACAACAGCAGAAAGTTATACCTTTACAGTTGACGGAACAGCAACCAATAGTGGATTTACGTTTAAAGGTTGGGGATTAACGCCAACGGCAACAGCAGCAGATGCAATTACAACTGCAGAAACAACAAAAACAAATCCAACAGTGGTAGTTTATGCAATCTGGGAAAGAGTGCCAACATACAATTACAGATTGATTTATGATGCCAACGGTGGAGACATGACAAGTGTTCCAACAGAAACAAGTGAGAATGATACAACGGCAGAATCGTATGAGTTTATATTAGATAGTGCAACAATCCCAATGAAAGAAGGATACACTTTCCAAGGTTGGGGGCTAACCACAAGTGCAACTGCTACAGATGCGGTAACAACTGCCACAGCAACTAAAACAGAGCCAGTGGTAATTGTTTATGCAATCTGGGACAGAGATGATGATAAGTATAATTACAGATTGATTTATGATGCCAACGGTGGAGATACATCAAGTGTTCCAGCAGAAGCAAATTATAATAATACAACAGATGAATCGCACGAATTTACGTTAGATAGTACAACAACACCTAGTAAAAAAGGATATAAATTCTTGGGTTGGAGTTTATCAGCAAATGATTCTAAAAAATTGGTGACAGTTGCAGAAGCAACGAAAGATAATCCAGTTGTTAGAGTATATGCACAGTATAAACGTAATTCAAATGGTGGTGGAGGCACAAAACCTACACCAAAGCCATCAGGGGATGTTATTCCATCAGGTGATAATACGCCATCAGGAGACATTATCCCATCAGGAGACGTTATCCCGTCAGGAGACGTTATCCCGTCAGGAGACATTATCCCATCAGGAGACGTTATCCCATCAGGAGATGTTATCCCATCAGGAGACGTTATCCCATCAGGAGATGTTATCCCATCAGGTGACAATATCCCTTCTGGAGATACAGTCCCATCAGACGATGCACAAAATGATAATCAAAGTGGAGAAGTATTACCACCATTTGATGAGAAACCAAATACAAATCCGGATGATAAATTACTTCAAACGGGAAGTCCTCGTTATATTTACTATATGATGATTGCAGCAGGTATGATACTTTTATGGATTAGTAAGGTGTTGAAGAGTAAAGATGAAAAATAAAATTTCAAAAATCATTTGTATAACTGGAATAATCTTAATCACTTTTGCGGTATGTCTTTTGATAAAAGATATCCATATAGAAAATAAATCAAATCAGACCATGGAAGAAGAATTGGAAAAATATAAAAATGTGCTTAATCAAAAAGATGATGCTGTTCAAGAGAATGGTTCTATTGCCACAGAAATCATAGATATGTTTAATGAAATAGTGGAAGAATCTTATTCTGATTCAGGTGCATATACGGAGTTGGCAGAAAGTATTGAGGGACCAAAAGAAAGTACTATCACAGCCTATTATGGTATTTTATCTATAGATGATTTACAACTTGAAACACTGATTCAATTTGAGTCAAAAACGGATATATACCCAAAATTAAAGGTTTCTCCAATGATTGCTTATCATGAGGAAGAAACAGATAGAATGGTAATTTGTGGGCATAATTTCAAGAAACATTTTGGTCCTCTGCATGATGCCAAAATTGAAAGTACAGTAAAACTAAAAACATTTTCAGGAGAAGAAAACCAATACAACATTGAAAAAGTAGAGACAATAAGTCCTTATTCTGTGGATGAAGTAATGTATTCAGAATATGATTTAGTATTATACACCTGCATCTCCAATGGTCAAAAAAGAATTGCAGTATATTGTCAAAAACAAGAGGTATAATATTTATGGTGTAAGTCTTGTATCCCTTAAAATATCATGATATGATATTAAAGAAAAAGTTGGTTCAAAAAGAGAGGAGAATGTAAAATGAAAAAAGAATTAAAAGTAACCCCTGGAATTTTTCCTATGCCAGTTCTAATGATAGGAACTTATAATGAAGATGGTACTGTTGACGTGATGAATGCAGCATGGGGAATGGCACAAAGTATGAATCAATTAAAATTATGTTTAACAGAATCACATAAAACAGTGAAAAATATGAAAAGAACTCATTCATGTACAGTGGCTTTAGGAACAAAAGATTTGGTGGTAGAATCGGATTATTTAGGAATGGTATCAGGAAATACTGTTACGGATAAATTTGAGAAAACAGGTTTACATGCTACAAAATCAGAAAAGGTAGAGGCACCTATTATTGAAGAATATCCTATTTGCATGGAATGTAAAGTAATAGACTTTGAAGAGGATGGAACATTAGTAGAAGTGGTAAATGTTCAAGCAGAAGAAAAATATTTAAATTCAGACGGAACCATTAATTTAAATGAAGTAGGAATTATCTCTTATGATCCGTATGGACATGGATATTATGTAGTTGGAGAAAAGATAGGTCAGGCTTTTTCTGACGGAAAGAAGTTAATGTAAATAAAGGGAGCTCTTCAAAGATGATAATTACAATGATGATTTCATTACTACTTTTGGGTAGTATTGTTAGCAAAATTGAATTATATTCGGATGATTTTTTTTATAAAACTTTTTTGAATGGCAGCTTTAATAACTTTATAACACAAAATATAAAGCATTATGAAAATACAAATGGTAGGGTATTAGTACACACAGTAGATGAACTGTTACTGCATACACCTACCTTTGTTTACTATCTAGTCCTGGTATTATGCCTTTTTGTTATTTTTTATTTTTCTGCCAAAATCATTCTTCCAAAAGAATATGATTCTAAAAATAGTAATATCACATTTTTGGCAGTATCACTAACACTTGTTTTAATGATATCAAACAATATACTAAAAGAAACTGCATTTTGGATTACGGGGTTTTCTAATTACATACTGCCACTTGCCATCGTGATGCTTGCTTTTTATCAAATCAAAAAGATGATGGATACCCATCAATTTAATTTTTGGGGTGTTGTTTTAGCATTTTTAGCAGGAGCATCAACAGAACAGGGATTTATGCTAATATTAATACTTTCACTTACATACTTTATTATGGAAAGAATAACATTAAAAAATATACATCTTCAAGGTGTTAAAGTGTTTATAGTGATGGTATTTTCAGAAGTTTTAGGCTTTTTAACCATATTCCTTTCTCCAGCTTCCAGGGCAAGAACCCTTGGAACCCCTACCATTTTTAATACCTCAATCCCAGATTTATTTACACTAAATTTTGCAGCGTTTAGCAATCGCCTTGTTGGAAAAGAGGGAGGTTACCTAATTGTTAGTATCCTAATATTGATGATAGCGTCATTTGCATATCACCATAAAGAATTAAATAGGGGTCTCATGGTCGGTTTCTTTATTAGTTTAGGAATTATTTTATATGATACATTAGTTACAGAAACTTCTACAGTTACCATTGTTTTTGCAATCATAGTGATGGCATATATTTTATTTGCAATTATCGAATTTGCTAAAAAACCAGAATTTCATTCTTTAGCATTATTTCTGATAGCAGCTTCATTTGTTCAAGCTGGTATGTATGCTTTAGGAGAATATTCGTATCGCTCCTTTTTCATATTATCAGTAATATGTATCATGTTGATTGCAACAGTTCTTACAGAGTTCATTGTGAAACTGAAACATAAAAGATATAGCATCGTACTAGTTTGTATGATGATACTTTTGGAGGTTTGTGTGGCATTTCCCATCTATCAGGGGTATTCTTATAACAAGACTTTATTTGACAAAATGCGTGAGAGTATACAAAATTATGAGAGAACTAAGTTTATTGAGATTGATATGAATGTGGATAAAAGGTATGCCCATACTATGGGATATGAAAATGGTTCTTTTTTAGATTACTTTTATGGGGAATATGGTATCACAGAAGAAGTGGAACCGAATGTTTATTATATTATGGATGATGCTCATAAAATCTATATAGGTAATCAATTACTGAATTATCCACTATATACGAGTGAGAGTGGATTCGTTTATGTTCCTGCAAGGCTTTTGGTAGAAACGCTTGGTGGAACATGTGAGTGGAATCCAGAAAGTACTACATATTCTTATCATGATTATATGCTTGTTGTAGATAATATCACAGGGCAAATAATTTCATGCAGTAATGAGGAATATATTGGAGTAAGTTTGCATGAATATTTTGAAAGCTACATGGGAAGAAGGTACATTAAATTAAGTGGTATCAAGTATTTGATTGGAATGGATATTAATGACATAGAGATGAAAATAGGAGATTCTCCAGCATTTGCGGAAATCTCCTAATATTTTTGATTATTTATTTTAAACCATACTTATCATCTAGATAGACACTGGTTTCTTCCAAGTTTTGAAAACCGTCTTGACGTAAAAGCTCATAAACCACAATTGCAACTGAATTTGAAAGGTTTAGAGAACGCAGGTCTTTTCGCATTGGAATTCTGATGGCATGGTCAAGATGGTCTAAAAGTAAAGATTCAGGCAATCCTTTTGTTTCTTTTCCAAATAGGATAAATACTTCATCATAGCTAGAAAAATCAACATCGGAATAACACTTTTGTCCCTTTGTGGTTAAAAAGTACATGGGATGGTCATGAGGAGAGTATTTTTCTAAGAAACTTTCTAACGAAGAGTGTTCTTCAATTTCTACTTTATCCCAGTAATCTAGTCCTGCTCTTTTGACATATTTTTCAGAAATATCAAATCCGAGAGGGTGGACAAGATGAAGTTTAGCTCCTGTTGCGGCACATGTTCTTGCGATATTTCCCGTATTTTGAGGTATTTCTGGTTCAACTAAAACAACATTTATTTTCATATGATTTCATCCTTTCATTTTAGGGACGGAGGTTACACTTTTTCCTCCGTCCCTAATCTGTTACTCTTTTTTTCTTTCTATAAATTCTATTTCTAAGCCGAGGTTGCCATCATCAAATTCGATGTCTAGCTTAGCGTCTTCTGTTTTAGTGATTTTGGCATGATCAAAGTATTCTTCAAGCGGGGAATAATCTTCCTGTTTATCTTGTTCATCCACTCCAAATACTTTTTCAAATAGTTCGTAACCCTTTAATACATCAATTGCCAGCATAATTTCATTATCCGTTGGTGGTGCTGTAAGGAAAATCTGAAAATACGTAAATAATTTTTTAGAGAACAGCAAGAATAGTGTTAATACTACATCTAATGTCATGAGGATGAAGCGGGCTGTATGGTCTTGCACCAGCAGTTGTGAGAGGAGATAGATGGTATAAAACAGAGATGGTATCAAGGCTAATTTTGCAAACCCAACACTTCCGCAAATATCAGAAAAACGGGATGAATGTTTAATTTCAGTAATGGTGGGAATCCGCTGATATTTGTGATAAGCGTTAATGCTCATGTGTTCTGCAGCATGGAAACGCGCTGTATCTTTTCCAGATTTGGTATGCTTTAATACATAAATTGCTACGATAAAATCAGCTAATTTTGTAGAAGTGGCTGCAAAAAAGATTGCAACGATAATTTGTGTATACATTTTCAATAAGAATAGAGTGAGAATCAGTAAAATATCAAAAATAAGGATGCATATACGGCCTGTTTTGAATGCCTTGTCTTCAAAGATTTCTTGAGAAAATAAATCAAAATATTCTGTGGGGAGTATTAAGTGATGCCGCTTTCCATCTTCATCTTGATAGACTTTGATAGAAACTTCAGGATAATTGCTTGAGGAGATAGAGATACCATTTGGGTATGATTTTGCGTATGATATCCTTTTTTCACTCATATCTGTATACCTCTCTTTACTTTTTGTTTAACTTTTATGATACGCTAATCATCATATAATGAAAAATGCAGAAAGTCAAGTTTTGTAAATAAGACTATTGCAAAATGGAAAAAAATATGTTAAGATATCATCTGTTATTAGACGAGGAGGAAAGAAAATGGGAGTTTTAGAAACAATATCTACAATTATTCAAGTATTTTTAGGAATATTACTTCTTGTATTAGTTTTATTACAAGATAGTAAAGAGGAAGGTAATATAATCGTTGGAAATAAAGGTGGAACAATGGGTTCTAGCAGAGATGAAAGGCTTGCCAAACTTACAAAATGGTTTGGAATCGCTTTCATTATATTCACTATTATTTCTAGTTCTTTAATGCTTATTAACCGTTAATAAGGACTTAAGGCTTAATAGGGTAATGATAAGGATAAGTCATATTAAGTAATATACTGAAATATGGATAAAAACATGCCAGCTAGTGCTATTATATAAATGATAATAGCACTAGCTTTATTTTTATTTTGAAATTCAAAATTGGCATAGGAGATAGCATATATGGCAGATAAAATGCCTAAAATGGTAATTACAAAATCAAAGGAAAACATGACAATCCCTCTTTTTTTAAAATTTATTGATTTGGTAGTTTGTGGAATATAATCTTTGAAATACTAAGTTCTACATCCACATGTACATCAAATGTTGCATTTGGATAGATTTCTTTCCAATTTATTTTTTCAAATTCCTCATATGTCAAATAATTTACTTTAGCATATCTGCCAATCCCGGCAATATCACTGCCAAGCGCTACTGTTTTTTCTAGATATTCCTTCAGTCTTCTTTCTAATTCTTCTTCCACTTCTTTCTTTAAAAGGGCAGCATTTTCTTTGTCTAGGTAGTCTGTATTAGAACTATACGCTTCTAAATGTGCATCAATATTGGCATTTATCGTAACTTTTGGGACATCTCCTTCTATGAGTACCTTTACTTTGCAACCGCCATTTTGTCTTACCTGTATACTTGCTGTTTTTGACGATTCTTTGACATCTGGTACATATAGGGCACCGTTGGAAAGGGAATTGGTTGCGATGAGGTGGCCAATGGTCATTTCTGGTGAAATTTCACCTACCATTTTACTTCCGGAAAAGGCGGCAAGTCCTCTGAATTCAGCTTCTTTTGTGGTATTAGAGCCGCCACCTGAGGAATCCGTGGACTGTTCTGTTTCATGAATCTCTTTCAAGGTTGCAATGACTGCCACGGCATCTTTATAGGGGGATTGAGCCGAGGTATAAAAATCTAATACGTCAGTACCAGCACTTTCCGTTGTATAGTTAAAGGAGCTTAATGCTAAAACATAGTATCTGGCGGGACTAGTTTCTAGGACGGGTGTGACATTATTTAAAAAATTCTCGGCAGTGCCCTTACAAATTGCAACAGAGGTTCTTGGTCTGATGGCAACATTACTCACTAAACTATTGATATGACCACTCAAATCATCTTTTGCAAGATCTTCTCCATATAAGACCAGGTTTAAGTGAGATAAATTTACCTCTTTACTGGTAAGTGCATTCACTTTGGCATTAGCAAGATAAATGGAGGGGGCAGAGACGGTGTAGGTGGTATAAGTGCTTGTGCCAATTTCATTGCCTTCACCAGCTATTTTGATAGGGATTGCAATCTGATAGGTTATTTTGAGATTCTGTCCTTCGTCTTTATCAGCTCCAATGGCGATTACATAAGCTAGATTATCAAGCTCTTTTTTGTTATAACAGCCCGCAAGTAGCAGTGGAATTAATAGAATGACCATAATTTTACAGTACCTCATTGGTCGCCTCCTTTTTGGCAAATACGCAATTTTATTCTGGCGACAATTACCATGAGGAGTCCCCATAGAAAAATGGCTGGGCATAAGATATCCATTAAGAATTTCCTTAAATTGATGACATCTGTATGTGAGCTGAGTAGTAGGCTACTGGCAATAATAATGATGGCAACCGAGGGAATGATTCTTTTATGATATTGGATATGAAACAATTTTTTCATCGTTAAAACAGACAGGCTGAGTGCTAGTGAAAAATAGAGGAAAGTTACCATGAGCCATATTAAAAGAAACAAGGATTCGATACGCTGAATAAATCTGCCGTAGCTTACCATTCTAACCAGTTCATACAATACGGAGTAATCCTCTGTGATAGACGGGTAAGAAAAGATACCAAAGAACATGAAGAAACAGGCAAGTAGCAAAATGGTGGCAGCTAAGAAAGATTTTGTAACGGTTTTGTTTAAGTCCTTGATACTCGGCGCAAGGAGCAAAAAGAGGAAGAAAGCCTCATATCTTCCTAGGCTAAGAGCACCTTGGAGGAAAATCTTATCGATTCCATTTCCCAATATGGGTGTGAAGTTGGTCAAATCAATGTCTCCGGATGAGGGCTCGTATGATGATGATGCCACAAATGAAAATCACGGGTAATGTGAGGGTACCGGGTTCTGAAAATACCTTTGATTCCAATAAAGGCACCCACTACGGACGTGATAAAAAAGACGGTGAGGATATAAGAGGAGGGAGCCTCATCAAGTAAGATATTCCTGATATTTTCATCAAATTCGCTAAGAGTCACCACAGAAGCCATAAGCAAATAAGTGATAATGACGATTCCTGTCACATATTTCAAAACCTTTCCACCGGCAATTTCGGCAACATCAAGAATATCTTTGTCAATAAATTTGGAATATAGCTTGAAAAGTAGTGTGAAAAATAATCCCGCGATGATTGTCATATATACGGCGTGTAGGAAGCTTGCAGTTCCATACATTTCAGCAGAAAAGTTAGGAAGGGATAATGAGATTGGGATTAATGTTAAGCAACCAATGGTTGCAATACATTCTCTACGGTCTAACTGTCCATCAAATATCATTTTTTTCCTCCTTATTACTTGAACTTGAATGATTTTGTACAGTCCATTTTCTAGAAATATGTGGTTCTCGTTTGGTATCTTTTGTTTTCAAAAAGATGGGCCTAAATTCCTGTTTCCAAATAGGAGATGCAGAAACATAATCGTCTTTAAATGCTCCCTTTCGAAATGGCGTAAATGGTGTTAAATAAGGTACTCCAAAGGACGATGTTGAAGAGAGTAACATGATTTGGATAAATAACCCTAAGGAGATACCGGAAGAATCCCATGGATGCACCCAGAAAAATATAGACAAATCTTAGGATTCGAAAGCTATAATTTAAGGAATAGTTAGCCACGGCAAAGGAGCTGATTCCGGTAAGTGCCACAATAATAACTAAAACTGGACTTACGATATTGGCACTAACGATTGCTTGCCCAAGGATTAAAGTGCCCACAATGCCAAGGGTGGGCCCCACAGGTGCGGGAGTTCTGATACTTGCTTCTCGAATGATTTCAAAGGCAATTTCCATGATAAGAAGCTCCATGAGCATGGTAAATGGCACTTTTTCACGCGTCCCTGCAATGGTAAAGAGCAGGTCTGAGGGAATCATTTCTTGATGAAAATCACAAATGGCAATATAAAGTCCCGGCAAGAAAATGGAGAAAAAGGTTGCCGGAAGCCTGAATATTCTGAGTAATACGGAATAAGGAAACCTTACATAAGAGTCCTCGGAGGATTGTGTAAAATCCGAATAAACGGCTGGCACAATCAAAACGTTATTACTTCCTTCTACAAGAATGGCCACTCTGCCTTCCACTAAATGTGATGCCACTTTGTCCGGGCGTTCCGTGTTCAAAATGACGGGGTCAATGAGGAATGTTCTGTCCTCAATGAGCTGTTCTAGTTGACCACTATCAATTAAATAATCAATCTCAAGGGATTCAATTCTTCTTTTTACTTCTTCTACAATAGAATCGTTTGTAATACTAGAAATATAACTGATGGCACAGCGTGTTTTACTCTTGTTTCCAACTTCAATTGTTTCAAAAATCAAGTTTTCGTCTTTCACAAATTTTCTGATTAAGGCGGTGTTTGCTCTAAAATTTTCAATAAAAGCCTCTGAAGGTCCCCTCAGATTCATTTCATTTTCAGCCTTGGTAATAGACCTTCCAGGTAGTTTTTTGACATCGCAGAGGAAGGCGGTGTCTAAAGAATCCACCAGTAAGGCACAATCACCATGGAGAATACTATCCACAATTTCCTGATAGGTGGTGGCAAAACTCACACTGCTTTGTGCAATGATTCTTCCAGAGATGATGTCTTTTAGATTGGTATTTGTTTTGCCAGAGCTCTTGTTATTACTGACAATGACACTGCTTTGCTTTTGCTTTTGCATATTGTCTAATGAGAGATTTTCAGGATTGTCATCATGATTCATGAATTGTTCGATTAAAAAATCGCTGATAATTTGACTGTCAGAGAGGCCATCATAATACACAATCATGGCATGATAGTTTTGGTGGTTTATGGAAGTGTCAAAAAATCGAAATTGGACATCGTTTGTTTTGGGATAATGAAGGAGCTGAGAAAGCATTTCTATATTTTCACTAAGATTTTGATGAATGTTTATCTCTTTGCTGATGGTGGGAGAGACTGTTGGTTTTTCAATTTCAAAGGTTTTAGGTTCTTTATTAGGCACAAATTTCAAAAAATTTTTCATAGGTTTCACATCCTCAGTTTGATATCAAGTTCTATTTTTAGCGAAAAGAGGAAGAATTATTCAAATCCTTTCTTTTCTTGACAATAAGGCTAAAATGGAGGATAATCGAATCAGAATTATTTTTGAAATTTTAGGAGGGAATAAGAGATGAATCCATACGATAAAGTACATGAACTTGTAAGAGCATTAAAAGAAAGCAATGAAGTGAAAGAATACCTTGCACTAAAAGAAGAGCTTTATAAAGATGAAAAAAATAAGGAAATGATTAAGGATTTTAGAGAAAAGCAAATAGAGGTGCAAAGCCTTCTAATGCAAGGAAAAGAGGCGGAGCAAGAGCAGATTGAGAAGTTACAGTCTTTATATACCATTCTTGCATCGAATGTGAAAATTAAAGATTTTTTTGATAAGGAAGTTGCGTTTGATGTCATGTTATCAGACATTTATAAGATTATTGGAGAAGGTTTGAAAGACATTATTGACTAGGAGGCATTCATACTGATGAGAATTTTAATAAAAAATGGATATATTGTTTCTATGGTTTCTGCGGTTAGAAGAGGGGACATCTTAGTAGAGAATGATAGAATTGCAAGAATTGGAAATATTGATTGCGAGGCGGATAGAGTCATTGATGCTACTGGTAAAATTGTCATGCCGGGGTTAATTAACGCACATACGCATGTAGGAATGTCCCTTTTTAGAGGATGTGCGGATGAGCACGAACTTATGACTTGGCTTGAAAATGATATTTGGCCTGTAGAAAATAAAATGACGGCAAGTGATGTATATTCTGCTTCTATGCTTTCTGGGATTGAGATGATAAAGAGCGGTACCACCACTTTTAATGACCAGTATTTCTTTGAAGAAGAAACTGCTAGGATGGCTGAGAAACTTGGACTGAGAGCCATTTTGTCTCGTTGTATTATTGGCGAGGGGGAAGAGGCTTTAAAGAGAATTGCTGAGGCGGAAGCCTTATACAATAACTGGCATAACAAGTGTGATGGTAGGATTAAGATATGTGTTGGTATTCATGCTCCATATACTTGTCCACCAGATACCATCAGAAGGTCTGTGGAACTTGCAGATAGACTTGGAAGCCCAATCCATATTCATTATTTGGAAACAAAAGATGAAGTAAAGCAAATGAAAGAAAAATATAATATGACTTCTACGGAATATCTTAGAAAGGGTGGCGTATTTAATTATCACGTGATGTTGGCGCATGGTGTTCATATTGATGATGTATCGCTTCACACCTTGAAAGATATTAGTGGAGGCATTATCCATAATCCGGTTTCTAACATGAAGCTGGGAAGTGGATTTGCAGATGTGAGAAAGCTCCGTTCAAACGGCATTAATGTGGCTCTTGGAACAGATGGTCAGGGAAGCACCAATACGCTGGATATGTTTGAAGAAATTAAACTTGCGGCTTATTTGCAAAAAGGAATGTATCACAGTGCAAATGCCATCTCGGGGGAAGATGTGCTAAAAATGGCTACCATAGAAGGTGCCAGAGTGCTTGGCATTGATAGTGAAGTTGGCTCCCTTGAAGAAAACAAGAAGGCAGATATCATCATCATTGGAATGGATAAGGCTCATTTACAGCCAGTACATGATATTTATTCACTGCTTGCTTATTCGGTAAACGGTGCAGATGTGGAAACATCCATCATTGATGGAAAGATTGTGATGGAAAATAGAAATGTGCTTAATGTGGACGAGCATGCCATTATTAGAGATTGTGAAAGAATCACAGAGACATTGTTTTGAAACAACGAGGGACATCCTTTCTTGTTTCACCAATTGTTGGAGGGAAAATGGTTAAGAAATGGGAATATTCAAAACCTGCTGAAGAGGAAGTTTTAGAAGTGGCAAAAGAAAATGATATTTCGGAATTACTTGCTAAAATACTTGTTGGCAGGGGACTCAAGAAGAGAGAAGAAATACAAAAGTATCTATACCCTAAAATAGAAGAGCTTAATGATCCGTTTTTATATAATGATATGGCACTTGCGGTGGACCAGATTTTGAATGCTTGTGAGAAGCACGAGAAAATTACCATATATGGTGACTATGATGTGGATGGGATCACTAGCACGGCTGTTTTAGAAAAGTTTTTGACAGAAGTAGGGGCGGATGTGCATCATTATTTGCCAAACAGGCTTGAAGAGGGGTATGGGCTTAATAACGGAGCAATAGAAAAGCTTGCAAGTGATGGCACAAAACTAATTGTCACGGTGGATTGCGGAATTTCTGCTTATGAAGAGGTGGAATATGCAAAAGAACTTGGATTAAAAGTGATTATTACGGACCATCATGAATGTCCCGAAAAATTGCCAAGAGCGCTTGCTGTGGTGGATGCCAAAAGAGCAGATAATACCTACCCGTTTGAACAGCTTGCGGGAGTTGGTGTTACTTTTAAGCTGATTCATGCAATGGCGATAAAGCTTGGGTTAGATAGAAAAAGTTATTTGAAGTACCTTGATATTGTTGCACTTGGCACGGTTGCTGATATTGTTCCGCTGGTGGATGAAAATAGAATTATTGTGAACTATGGGCTCATCTTAATGAAACAAACGAGAAATATTGGTCTGAGAGAGCTCATGAGAGTGGCTGGTTTTTCTAATATAGAATCTACCACCATTTCATTTGGTCTTGCTCCTAGAATGAATGCCTGTGGTAGAATGGGAAGAGCAGATTTGGCTCTTAGTTTGCTTTTGACAAACAGCGCCGAAGAGGCATATCAGATTGCACTGGAGTTAAATGAAATCAATAAGCAGAGGCAAAGTGTTGAAAAATCCATTTTAGAGAGTGCGATTCAAATTATCGAACAAGACAAATTGTATGAAAATGATGTGATTGTGGTAGCAAGTGAGAACTGGCATCATGGGGTGATAGGGATTGTTGCCTCTAAAATTGTAGAACTTTATTATAAACCAACCATTCTGATTTGTTTGGAAGATGGTGTGGGGAAAGGTTCTGGCAGGAGTATTCCTGGTTTTGATTTGCATGGTGCTCTTTCCAAATGTGAGGACTTGCTTTTGAAATTTGGTGGTCATGAAATGGCAATTGGGCTTTCTGTGTTGGAAGAAAAGTTGTCGGCTTTTTATCAAAGGTTATTAGAAATTGCAAAAGAGACAAATATAAAAACGTTATATCCCGTGGTAAAAGTAGATGCAGAGATTACATCGAAAAATGCAACCGCTGATATCATCAAAGAAATTGGAATTATGCAGCCTTATGGTGAGGCAAATCCGGCTCCTGTGTTTGTATACAAGAATTTAAAAGTGGATGGGGTCAGGCTCTTATCCAATGATAAGCATTTGAAACTTGTGGTGAAAGATGGCATACAGCTGTTTGATGCGATTGCGTTTAATATGGGGGATAAAAAATATAGTATCAAAATTGGAGATAAGGTAGATATCCTGCACTCACTAGAAATCAACAATTTTAACAATATAGAAAGAGTACAATTCAATGTAAAGGATATCAAGAAGAGTTTTTAAAGGGGTGGTTTGTATGGCTACGATTGAAGAGATTATCACGAAAGTAAAAAGTTACAATAAAAAGAGTAATTCTGATTTGATTATGAAGGCATACCAGTATGCAGATAGTAATCATGCAGGGCAGCTTAGAAAATCCAATGAGCCGTACATCATTCATCCGCTTGAGGTTGCGTATATTGTTTCTACCCTAGAGCTTGATGATAGCGCTATTTGTGCTGCCCTTTTGCACGATGTTGTAGAAGATACACCGGTAACACTTGAGGATATCAAAAATGAGTTTGGAGAAGAAATTGCTATGCTTGTAGATGGTGTTACCAAGCTTGGCAAAATCGCTGACTTTTTGGATAAAGAAGAGGAACAAGTGGAAAATTATAGAAAGTTCTTTTTGGCCATGGCAAAGGATATTAGGGTTGTCATGATTAAGCTTGCCGACAGACTGCATAACATGAGAACGTTAAAGCACTTGAGTGATGACAGGAAAATTGCGATTGCCAAGGAAACCATTCAGCTTTATGCGCCACTTGCCAATAGGCTTGGTATTTATTCTATCAAATGGGAACTAGAGGATCTAAGTCTTTTATATCTAGAGCCAGAAGCGTATAAGGAACTTGTGGATGGCATCAATAAAAAACGTGCCGAACGTGAAGAGTTTATTAATGAGATTATTATTGAGATTAGAGAAAAATTAAAAGAAATGAATATAGAGGCGGAAGTTTATGGCAGGCCAAAGCATCTTTATAGTATTCATAGAAAGATGGTAAGAGATAATAAAACATTAAATCAGATTTATGATTTATTTGCCATGAGAATCATTGTGAATTCGGTTAAGGACTGCTATGCGGCGCTTGGACTTGTGCATGAGCTATATAAGCCAATGCCTGGACGTTTCAAGGATTATATATCGGTACCAAAACCTAATATGTATCAATCGCTGCATACCACTTTGATTGGAAAGGAAGGAACACCTTTTGAAATTCAAATCAGAACTTGGGATATGCACCGAGTTGCAGAATATGGTATTGCTGCGCATTGGGCGTACAAAGAGGGAAAGAATATTACCGCTTCTGATGAAAAGCTATCGTGGCTTAGAGAAACCTTGGAATGGCAAAAAGATACAAATGACGATAGAGATTTCATGAATAAATTGAAGTTTGATTTGTTTGAGGAAGATGTTTATGTATTCACGCCAAAGGGAGATATTAAGGCAATGCCGGCGGGAAGTACGCCTATTGATTTAGCGTATATTATCCATGAGCAGGTGGGAAATAGAATGGTTGGTGCCAAGATCAATAGCAAAATGGTGCCAATCACAACCAAACTTCAAAATGGAGATATTGTGGAGATTATCACATCAGATAATGTGAAAGGACCAAGCAGGGATTGGCTTAAGATTGTCAAAACATCGCAGGCCAGAAGCAAAATTCAGAACTGGTTCAAAAAGGCACAAAGAGAAGAAAATACAGTCAAGGGCAAGGAAATGATTGAAAAAGAGCTGAAGAGAATTGGGATGTCTTTTGCAGACTTGTTCAAGACGGAATGGGTGGAAAAAGCACTTCAAAGGTACAAATATAACTCTTTAGATGATTGCTATGCTGCTATTGGATTTGGTGCCATTTCTCCTACCAAGATTATTGCAAGGCTTTTGGAGGAGTATAAGAAAGAGCATAAGGAAGAGGAAATTGAAAATAAGATTAATGAGCTTAGAGAAATTAAAAGAACAGAGAAGGTAAGACCTTCTAGTTCAGGTATTATTGTCAAAGGAATTGATAACTGCCTTGTGAAGCTTTCTCGTTGTTGCAATCCGCTTCCTGGGGATGAGATTATTGGATATATTACGAAAGGAAGAGGCGTTTCCGTGCATAGGGCCGATTGCATCAATTGTAAGGAGCTGTTGACGGATGAACAGAGGCTCATTGAGGTTTCTTGGTATAAGGAGAAAAATGCCTCTTATATGGCAGAGCTTGAGATTTATGCCAATGATAGGGCAGGGCTTCTTGCAGATATTACAGTGGCAGTCGGAGAACTAAAGGCAAAGATGACATCGATTAATGCTAGAACCGTGCAGAATAATAGGGTTGCTGTCATCACTATGGGGCTTGAGATTGAAGATACTGAGATGCTTAATAAGGTGATTAAAGTCATTAGAAAAGTAGATAGCGTGTATGATGTGCACAGGCAAAAATAAAAAAGAAACCATTATTGGTTTCTTTTTTATTTTGGTGCCCAAGGCGGGACTTGAACCCGCATGGTTTCCCGCACGATTTTGAGTCGTGTGCGTCTGCCAATTCCGCCACTCGGGCATATTTATTTTATTGCATTCCTGTAAGAACAGTATCTATTATATGATATATGCTTTTAATTTGCAAGATAAATTTTACATCTTTTTGCCCATTATTTACATAATAAGTTGATTTTTTATGAAAAACTATTTACATTTGAAAGAAATTGTGTTAGAATAATGAATGGATTTTAACGGGTAATAACTAAACCAGACTATGATTATAGAAAGGAGGACACCACACATGGAAGGAATGCGGAGATTCTTGATTCCACTTCCTGATAACCTCAGAGGAGTGCCCATTGGGTATTTGAAGAAGGAGGATGAAGAGGGTTATGACGGTTTTAACCTAACGTCCTCCAGCAAGCATATCCTGCTGAAGGAAAGAGATGGGTCATACAGACCAATCTCGGAGCGAGAAGCAAGTACTTTTTTCCATGCCAAAAGTGGGGAACGGATTATTCCCAAGTACCTACAGGTTGGCAAAACATATCCGGTATATTTGTTGTCGGATATGAATATGGTGTTTGAAGAACCAGAACTTCTGCAGGCTTGCCTGTAGGAGTTCTGTGTGGGGAAAACTAGAGGGACTCAAGGCTAACAACCTTGGGTCCCTCCAATCAGTTTTGAAATTTTCAGAAATGTGTTGACAAATATGCTTAATCAGCATAAAATGTAATAACGTTACTCTAAAAATTTCATAAGTGCAAAATCCAAATATCTTAATTAAGAGGAGGAAAATACAATGGTAGAATACGATGTAGAGTACATGGTGGATTACCGTGGTGAACAACGGGTGTCAGGCAACAATAATTCATTTCACAAAAAGGTAACTCTCACTGTGGGCGATGAAAAAAATGAAAACCTTCGTGAAACCATCGGCAAAAAGATAGCGGCTTATATTGCTGGTATCAATGAATTCCCTAATGATTGGGTAAATGTTAGCGTGATTAGCGCGGTGCGGAGTGCCTGAATGAGGCACTCCTTTTTTGTTGAAAATAATGATTAATCATTAATAAAAGATTGCTAAATTCAAAAGAATAGTATAGAATAATCAGTGGATAAAATAAATTTCATAAAAAGGAGGCATTTCAATGTTAAATAAAAAAACAATTGAAGATATTGACGTTACGGGAAAAAGAGTCTTAGTAAGATGTGATTTTAATGTTCCACTAGATGTGGAAACAAAAACTGAAATCACTGATGACAGAAGAATTACAGAGGCTCTTCCAACCATAAAATATTTAATGGAGCATGGAGCAAGAGTGATTTTATGCTCTCATATTGGAAAAACAAAGAATAAGCAAACTTTAGCACCTGTTGCCAAAAGGCTTTCTGAGCTTCTTGGAAGAGAGGTTCCATTTGCTGCAGATGTTATTGGACCAGATGCACATGCAAAGGCAGATGCCTTACAAGATGGTGAGGTAATGCTTATTGAAAATGTTCGTTTGCACCCAGAAGAAGAGGCAAATGACCCAGAATTTGCAAAAGAATTAGCATCGCTTGCTGAAATCTTTGTGAATGATGCATTTGGAACTGCTCACCGTGCACATGCATCCACAGCAGGTGTTGCAGATTATTTACCAGCAGTATGTGGATACCTAATTCAAAAAGAAATTGGCATCATGGGTGGTGCTTTAAATGATCCTAAGAGACCATTCTTAGCAATTTTAGGAGGAGCAAAGGTTTCTACTAAGATTGGTGTTATTGAAAATTTATTGGATAAAGTAGACGGTTTGATGCTTGGTGGCGGAATGACTTACACATTCGCAAAAGCACAGGGAGGAAATGTTGGAAATTCTATTTGTGAACTTGATAAATTAGATTTGGCAAATGAAATTTTGGCAAAGGCTAAGGAAAAGGGCGTTAAATTATATTTCCCAGTAGATACAGTCTGTGCAGCAGCTCCATCGGAAGATGCTGAAATTTCAGTGCATCCTTCCAATGATATTCCAGATGGCTTAGAGGGATTGGATATTGGACCAGAATCTATTAAGTTATTCACAAATGCTATCAAAGAATATAAGACCATCATTTGGAACGGACCTGTTGGATTCTTTGAAATTGATAAATTTGCAAAAGGCACAAATGCCATTGCTGAGACTATGGCAGAAAATGCAGAGGCAATTACGATTATTGGTGGTGGAGATAGCGCTGCTGCAGTTGAGAAAGCAGGATTATCTTCAAAAATGACGCATGTGTCAACTGGTGGCGGAGCATCACTTGAGTTTATTGAAGGAAAAGTGCTTCCAGGAATTGCTTGCTTACAGGATAAATAGTGTAACAATTGGGGGAGACCCATTGATATAAAAAAATGAAAAGAGGGATTTTTATGAAAAAATTAGTTTTACTTTTAGCTGCGGTGATGGCACTAACTTTAGTAGGATGTAAGAATGAAACAGGAGACAAGTCTGGTTACACCAATGAACAGGATATGTATAATGAAATTAATGATTACAATAACTATTTTGTGGATGAAAATAGTGATGGCGTAAATGAAGAAACGGAAGGTAACACGGAAGCACAAGAAATCACTGAGGCTGAGGCAAATGAAAGTGGGGAGCAGCAAGACGCTGAAAGTGAGACAAGTGAAAGTGGTGAGCAGCAAGATACTGAGAGTGAAACCAGTGAAAGTGGCGAGCAAGAAGAGACAAATGATGTCACTTTAGAGAGTGGAGAATAGGAACTGTATTCTAAAATGATAAAAGCAATTCGTCAAAAAAGAATGTTCTTTTTTGACGAATTGTTGACCCATTGTATAGGAATCTAGAAAGGAAAAGAATAATGAGAAGAAAAGTAATTGCGGGTAACTGGAAGATGAATCATAATCCAGTGGAGACGAGAGAATTTTTTGAAGTGTTTAAGGGGCTAGTGAAGGATTCTGAAAATGAAATCATTCTTTGTGTTCCTTATATTGATGTGGCAGCAGCACTTGAGGCTACTGCAGGGACAAATATTAAAATAGGAACGCAGAATTTAAACCATGAGGAATCAGGGGCATTAACAGGAGATATTTCTTGTAAAATGCTTCAAGATATTGGAATTCAATATACCATTGTTGGACATTCGGAGAGAAGGCAGTATCATAATGAGACAGATGAGTTTGTGAATTTAAAAATGAAGGCTGCCTTTGCCCATGATATTATTCCAATTTTATGTGTTGGTGAAACTTTAAAAGAAAGAGAAGCTGGTATTGCAAAATATAAAATTTTAACCCAAATCGTTTTAGATTTTGATGGATTAACGGCTGAGCAGGCAAAGAATGTAGTCATTGCTTATGAGCCTATTTGGGCAATTGGCACTGGAAAAACTGCTACGGCAGAAGATGCGAATGAGGTATGTCAGTGGATTAGAGATGAGATTAAAACTCTATATGGTGCAGAGGTTGCAGAGGAAATCATCATTCAATATGGTGGCAGTGTAAAGGCATCGAATGCAAAAGAACTATTTGAAATGTCTGATATAGATGGTGGACTTGTTGGTGGTGCAAGCTTGAAACCAGATGAGTTTGCAAAGATTGTTAATTGGAGATAAGAGGAAAGAAGAAAGGAAGAATCAATCATGGAGAAAAAATTAGTGATGCTTGCCATTTTAGATGGTTGGGGCATTAATGAAAGAGAAGAGGCAAATGCGGCAAAACTTGCTAACACACCAAATTTGGATGCCATTTTTAAGCAGTATCCAAATACTATTATGCATACGAGTGGTTTAAATGTGGGATTACCAGATGGTCAAATGGGTAATTCAGAAGTTGGTCATACCAATATTGGTGCTGGAAGAATTGTATACCAAGATTTAGTAAAGATTTCAAAAGATATTCAAGAGGGAGTTTTCTTCCATAATGAGGCTTTATTAAAAGCGGTAAAGAATTGTAAAGAGCATGGTAGCAGTATGCATATCATGGGTCTTTTATCAGATGGTGGTGTTCATTCTCATAATACACATCTATATGGTCTTTTAGAGCTTTGCGAGAGGGAAGGCTTAGAGAAAGTATATGTTCATTGCTTTATGGATGGTAGGGATACTCCTCCAACTTCTGGTGAAGGTTATATTGTTGAGCTAGAAGAAAAGATGAAAGAAATTGGCACCGGTAAGATTGCCACGGTAGGTGGCAGATATTATGCTATGGATAGAGATACTAACTGGGATAGAGTCAAACTTGCTTATGATGCATTAACCCTTGGTAAGGGCTTTACGGCTAAATCTGCAGTAGATGCTGTGGAAGAGGCTTATCAAAGAGAAGAATTTGATGAGTTCATTAAACCAACGGTTGTGATGAATGGAGATAAACCAGTAGCAGTGGTTGAGCCTAATGATTCTATCATTATGTATAACTTTAGGTCAGACAGAGCTAGAGAAATTACTAGGGCTTTTGTGGATGATGATTTTGTTGGCTTTGAAAGAGAAAAGATTCCTGTGACTTATGTTTGTATGACGGAATATGCAGCAACCATTAAGAATGTGGAGCTTGCATACAAACCAGAAAAACTAGTGAATACATTGGGTGAGTATATCAGTAAGCACGGCTACAAACAGCTAAGAATTGCGGAAACGGAGAAATATGCTCATGTTACATTCTTCTTTAATGGTGGAGAAGAAGTAAAATATGAGGGGGAAGATAGGATCTTGGTTGCTTCTCCAAAGGTTGCCACTTATGATTTGAAACCTGAGATGAGTGCTTATGAGGTAACGGATAAACTAGTAGATGCCATTAAAAGACAAGAATATGACGTGATTATCTTAAACTATGCAAATGGTGATATGGTAGGTCATACAGGTATTTTGGATGCTGCTATTAAAGCAGTAGAAACAATCGATGAATGCATTGGAAGAGTTGTAGAAGAGGTGAAGAGAGTTGGTGGAGTGATTTTCATCACAGCAGACCATGGTAACTGTGAGCAAATGATTGACTATGAAACAGGAGATCCTCACACCGCCCATACCACAAATCCTGTGCCTTTTATCGGAGTGGGTCTTCCTGATGGTGCAAAATTAAAAGAAGGCAGGCTTGCAGACATTGCTCCTACCATGCTGGATGCATTAGGGGTTGAAAAGCCAGCAGAGATGACGGGGGAAAGCTTGATAGAGAGAAATTAGAATGGAAAACTGATTATTGCGCATAATAACCTTAAAACAAAAAGTTGGAGGTTGTTATGCGTAATTTTGTTGGAATTGATAGTGTTAGTGTAAGAGAAGTCTTTGATGCAGAAGGCAATCCTGCTATCAGGGTTCAGGTGGTGACGGAGTTTGATGATGTGGGAACCGCTATTTCTGGCACGCAAACATGCAAAAATATTCCGGAAGTGATAACAGAGAAAATGAGGGGCAAGAATATTTTTGCACAAAGGGAAATTGATAACATGTTGATAGAGCTTGATGGAACAGAGGATAAATCAAGACTTGGGGCAGGTACAATGTTTGCGGTATCGAGTGCTGTGGCAAGAGCTGCCGCAAATCATTTGGACATTCCGGTCTCTGTGTATCTTGGTGGAATTTCAGGTTCTACCATTCCTTGTCCAATGATGAGTATGCTAATGGATCAAAGTGGTGGTGAAATCTTGATAGTGCCTGATGGTATCATTGGAATCAAAGAGAGAGTGAAGGCGTGTGTAGAGGTTTATCGAACACTTCAAATTCTTCTAAAGAATAGGGGACTCGTCTTTTGTCAAGGAAGAGAGGGAGAACTCATTGCTGATTTTTCCGGAAAGGATAAGCCCATTGAGATTTTGAAGGAGGCTATTTTGGCAGTTGGTTATCAAGAAAAGATTCAAATTTATTCCCATATGCCAGAAAATAGCATCGTCATTCGACCAAATGAAATTGGCACCGTTACTGAATCGATTCATGCCATTAGAACGGCAAAACAGCAAGGAATGATTCCGATTGTGGCTTTATCGTCTCATGAAACAGAAGATTCTTTTCTTGCTGATTTATGCGTTGCTATTAATGTGAAGTTTATCAAAACTGGTGCACCAGTGGGGAGTGAAGTCATGAGCAAGTGGAATGAGTTATGTGCCCTGTAATGTATTTGTAACATAAACTTAATCATACTGTAATTGTAAAAATATCGTTTGAATTGTACAATAAATATGTAAACACAAAAGAAGATAGGAGGCCTATGAGGGAAACTATGGAAAATAACGAGACAAATGTACAATCAGTTGAATTACAAAGACAAGTTCAAAAACTTGAAAAACTTGAAAAAATGATAAACCCAAATAGTAAGAAATCACTAATTCTTTGGGAAGAGGATGATGCGTTTAAGAATCTAATATCAGATTTAAAAGAATATGCATTAACCTGTGATGTAACAGAGTTCCCAGTGGAGTTATTAGATAAATTAAAGGCATTACAGTTAGATGCTGTAAACCAAATTGTTTTAGGTGCTACAAGAGTTGTTGAGCTAAGGGAACAAGCAAAGAAGAACTTGGAACTTAGCAGAACATTGTCAAGTATCTATATTTCTGCTATGGCCGCAAATCCTTTGGATGAGTATACAGAAGAGCTTAGCACAGAGGAATTATCTCCAATGAAAGAATATTTGGAGACAATTTGTCATGGTGTTCCAGATTCTGAAGAATATGTAAAAGCTGAAAAAACAATCAAATCCAAAATCAGCAACCTTGAAAACAGTGTTCATATCACAATAGATTTGGAAAGAACCACCAGTAAGGCTAGTGCACTAGAATATATCAAGGCAGAAATTACTCCTGCTATTGACAGATTACAAGCAGAATATGATGCCAAATACACCATTGTGGAACAAGTTGAAGATGTTGAAACATCGCTTGCTCTTAGAAAAACATTTAAGGATAAATTGTATGATGCATTTGTAAAGCCATTTACAAGCTTGTTTAAAAAGAAGACTAAGGTGAAAAATTAATATTCAATAGATGAGCCAGTTACTAAAAGAATAAGTAGCTGGCTTTTTTTCGTTATTTCATATATAATGGAAAAAGCAAAATGACGAACAAAAAGGAGTTAGTGTCATGAATGAAAAAACTTTAAAGATGTTAGAATTTCAAAAAATTATCGATAGGCTGACGGAGAATGCGGTGACTTATCTGGGAAAAGAAAAGTGTGAAGTGTTGCAGCCGTCTTCTAATATGAATGAGGTGAGTAAGTGGCAAAAAGAAACTGCTGAGGCATCCTCACTGATTCTAAAATTTGGTAATCCTCCTATTAGTAGGATTTCAGATTATAGTGTGATTGCACAGAAGATTAGGATTGGTGGAGTGCTTTCTATTCTGGAGCTTTTGAATGTGGCTAATATTTTGAAAATGATGCGTGAACTGAAAGGGTATTTTGAAGTGGGAGATACAGAGAGTTATCCCATTGTTGGTGAATATTTTGAACAGCTATATTCTAATTTAAATGTGGAAAAGGAAATCTATCGTTGCATGAAAAGTGATGAGGAACTTGATGATAGAGCAAGTACAGAACTTTATAATATTAGAAGGCATATTGTGGATGCAGAATCTCGCATCAAGGATAAACTAAATGATTTTATTCATGGAGGAAACACTGCTAAATTTTTGCAGGAACAGCTGATTACGATTAGAAATGATAGGTACGTTATTCCTGTCAAGGCGGAGTATAAAAATGAAATAAAAGGATTTGTGCATGATTCTTCGGCATCTGGGAGCACGTTATTCATAGAACCATCATCTATTTTTAATATCAATAATGAAATCAAGGATTTGAAAATAAAAGAGCAGCTTGAAATTCAACGTATTTTATCGCTTTTGACGCAAATGGTTGATCCTATTTCTGAAATGGTAGAAGAGTCAGTGATTCACCTTGCCAATATCGATTTTGCTTTTGCAAAAGCAAATTTGGCGTTAAAGATGGATGCCTATGAGCCAAAACTAAATGATAAGCATTATATTCATTTAAAAAAAGCAAGGCACCCTCTTATTGATAGTAATCAAGTGGTTCCAATCGATATTATCATTGGAGATCAGTATCAAACACTAGTGATTACAGGTCCGAATACGGGAGGAAAAACGGTAACATTAAAAACAGTGGGCCTTTTCACTCTTATGGCACAGAGTGGTCTTCATATCCCGGCACTGGAATCGTCTGAAATATCTGTGTTTGAAAATATTTATGCAGATATTGGAGACGAGCAGAGTATTGAGCAATCGCTAAGTACGTTTTCTTCTCACATGAAAAATGTCATCATGATTACGGGCAATGCCACCAAGAATGATCTTATCCTATTAGATGAATTGGGTTCGGGCACGGATCCTGTAGAAGGTGCCGCAATTGCTATGGCGGTATTAGAATATTTAAAACAGATAAAATCTACAACTATTGCCACCACTCACTATAGTGAGCTAAAATCTTATGCTATTCAAGAGGAAGGTGTGGAGAATGCCTCTTGTGAGTTTGATGTGGAAACGTTAAGACCCACTTACAAACTTTTAATTGGTGTTCCGGGAAAGAGTAATGCCTTTGCTATTTCTAAAAAACTTGGTCTTTCGGAAAAGATTTTAGAAAAGGCAAATACCTTTTTGAGCACGGAATCCATCAAATTTGAGGAAATCCTAGGTGATATGGAGCATGATAGAATGAAGGCAAGAGAGCAGAAAGAAGTTGCTTCTAGGATGCTTTCTGATGCTAAAATAGAGAAGGAAAAATTGGAACAGGAGATAAAAAGGCTAGAGGATAAAAAAGAAGATATCTTACAAAAAGCCAAAAAAGAGGCAAGAGACATTTTACTAGATGCCGAAAGCGAAGCAAATGACATTATCAAAGAGCTTACCAGTCTGAAAAAAAGTAAGGACAAAAATGTCAATAAATCGGCGGAAGAAGCTCGCAGCAAATTAAAGAGAAGCATTAGTGAGATGCAAAAAGATCTTGTAAAGCCTAAGAAAGAAGTCAAAAATGCCATAGACAAGAAAGAGATAAAGGTTGGCATGAAGGCATACTTACCATCATTAGACCAAGAGGTGTCAATCGTGTCTTTACCAGATAAAAAGGACAACGTGATTGTACAAGCAGGCATCATGAAGCTTACCACACATATTTCACAGTTGGAAAAAATGGCAAAGGAAGAAAAGGATAAAGCGGATGTAAAAATAAAATCTATGGTGAAAAGTAAAGCAAGAGATATTTCCACGGAGATTATGCTTCTTGGTATGACGGTAGATGAGGCGGTGTCAGAACTTGAAAAATACTTAGATGATGCATATTTGGCTGGAATCAAGCAGGTTAGAGTGGTTCACGGAAAGGGGAGCGGAAGCCTTAGACGTGGGGTTACGGAATATCTAAGGAGTAATCCTCATGTGGCGTCATTTAGACTTGGCATGTATGGCGAGGGAGACAGCGGAGTCACAATAGTGGAGTTGAAATAAAAAAGAGTAGGAGGCGTATGAGATGCCGGATATGGATGGGAAAAAAGTGGTTGCACATATCTTAAATACAAATTCATTTTCGGGTGCAGAAAATGTGGTTATTCAGATTATAGATGGAATCAAAGAGGAGTATCAAGGGGTATATGTAACGCGTGATGGTCCTATTGTAGAGTTACTAAAAGAAAGAAATATAGATTACTTTATAATCAACAAGCTAAATACAAAAGAGATTAGGAGAATGTGTCATACGCTTCATCCTGCCGTTATTCATGCACATGATTTTACCACAGGCTGTGTGTGTGCTGCTGCAAATACAAGGGTACCTATTATTTCGCATCTTCATAATAATCCGCCATGGATTAAAAGCGTAAATTTGTATTCACTTTTGTATTTTATCTGTTCCAGAAAATTTAAGAAAATATTACTCGTATCTCCGGCCATAGAAGAGGAATATGTGTTTTCAAAGCATTTAAAAGATAAAATGGAGTGTGTTGGCAATCCAATATCGAGGGAAAAAATCCTTTCCCGAGTCAGCAAAGAAGATTACGCGAAAAAGTATGATATCTGCTGTGTTGCACGTCTTTCAAAGCCAAAGAACCCTAAAAAATTTTTAGAGGTAGTTAAGGAAGTAAAAAAGAAAATCCCTCATGTAAAATGTGTATGGGTGGGCACAGGTGAGCTAAAAGATGAAATTGAAAAAATGTCTCATAAAATGGGACTCGTTGAAAATATTGATTTTGTTGGATTTCAAAGCAACCCATATTCCTATTTAGCGGCATCAAAAATATTCCTACTCACATCATCATGGGAAGGATTTGGACTGGTTGCCTTTGAGGCGCTTACACTGGGACTGCCTTGTGTGGTGAGTAACGTGGGGGGCTTAAAAGGGATTGTAGACAGCGGTTGTGGAAAACTTTGCGATAATGAACATTTGGAAGACTATTCGGTTATTGTTGAACTTTTGGAAAATGAGAACAGGTATCAAGAATATGCTGAAAATGCCTTAAAGAGAGCAGAAAAGTTGGACAATTATAAGGAATATGTAGCAAGAATCAAAGAAATAATCGAGGACGTTTCCATCTCTTGAGAGGAACAGATGAGGAACGGAGAAAAAAGTGTTATCTTTAAAGTAACACTTTTTCCTCCGTTCCCCATTTGTTCCTTTTTTCTTTTAGCTCTTGATTTTTGGCTTGGAAACGATTGCTGCAATAAAGCCAAATAGCACGGCTGCTGAAATTCCGGCGGCTGTAGCTTTAATTCCACCAGTGAAAATTCCAATTAGGCCTTGTTCATCCACGGCTTTCATGGTACCTTTTGCAAGAGAATAGCCAAATCCTGTTAGCGGAACGGTTGCTCCTGCTCCGCCAATTTCTACAATCTTTGGATACAAGTTTAAACCGGTTAAAATTGCTCCAGTAGTGACAAAAAGCACTAGTATTCTGGCAGATGTTAATTTTGTTTTATCAATTAAAATTTGCCCAATCGAGCAGATAATACCTCCCACTACAAAGCACCATACATATTTCATGATATCCATAAAAAATCACACCTTTATTTGTCATCAATATAGAAATAGTATTGGATAAAATGGATGAAAAAATACAGACTAAAATATAATTTATCAAAAAGCGCTCCAAGATAGAGTTTACATAAAAATAATATTTCTGTTGAAACATGAAAAAATTTATGTTAGAATATTGATGGACCAAAAAAATAACTATTTAGGAGGGTTATACAAATGGGTAAACCTACTTTGAATTTTGGGGTAAACTTTGACGAAAAGGTATCTACGCTGAAAGCTGCTATGGTTCGGCAGATTACTGTGATTGAGGCAGATATCATGTTGGGGAGCATTGAAAATGAAACCAAAGCCAAGCGGTATCAGAACAAAATCCGCTCCGTATTGGAATTTGAATATTTTACCAAACCTGTATGGCTGCGGAAGCGTGTGAAAACCCTGAATGAGCAGGTAAAGGCTGACGCTTATGCAGCCAAAGTGGAAAAAGAACGTCTGGAAGATGCATTGGAAGATGCCAAAAACATTAAGCTCAAAGGGGTTCAGTTTTCTTTAGCGGATTTAGACGAAAAAGGAGAAATCTCTGAGGAAAAAAAGGAATCTTTGGATAAGCGTTTTGAGTTTATTGACGCGGAGATTGCAGGTCTGGAGGCCAAGCTCAAAAGTCAGAACCTTCTCTACAAGGATTTGCGGTTCCTTCAGGGAATGTTGAACAATGAGAAATTCTTCAACGGGTTGTATAAACCTGGTTGAAAATAGAAAAGTTTTCATTAATTGACAGGAAATGCAGTAGTATCTGCAGAAAAGGAGAAGCACATGAACAAACCTAATTTTAAAAAAATTCTTGGTAATGTTTCCATGTATGACTTGAAAGCTCGTTTGAAAGATTGCATGTTGGAGATGAAGAACATTGCTCTTCTTGAGACGGATCCCATGCGGAAACAGCGGGAGATTGGGGCTATTAATCTGATTAACCGAATGATGCTTCTGAGATATTTTCATTCCGGCAGTGATGAGTTCATGAACTACAGGGTCTATGATTTGGTAGAAGTTTTAAAGGAAGACTATGCGGATGCTAAGAGGGAATTGGAAGAGGCAGAAAAAGCTCTCAATATTCTCTATGTCCGAATGGAAACGCTCCGAGCGGCTGTGGAAAGCTATGAGAAAAAAGAGCGTACCATGGATGAAGGTGGTTACGAGGAAGACTTTGAAGCAAGGGAAGTCAGAGAAACTCTGGAAGAGAACCGTCAGGAGCTGCAAGAATTGGAAAGGGAGTTCTTTAAGGCTTCTGTGGATCAGGATGGAGCTAAGGCGTATGCTAAGACACTGCGGGCATTGCAGGGATATCTGCAAAATAAGGATTATTTTAAAACCATTTTGTACGGCTCTGTACAGGATTGAGCCTCTATTTTAAGTGATTCATTTTAGTTTGATGCTGAGAAAGAAGAGGTGGAAATCATGTATTCTAAGTTTTACGCAGATATATCCCGGGAAATGAAGCGGAGAAATGATGGAAAGTATCCGGAAGAATATATTTCTCCAGTGGTTGGCAGTGAAGAAATGCAAAGGCAACTGAAGATGCAACAAGAAAAAAAGAAAAAATGGCAGAGGAAGAATTCCAAAGCTGAAGCTGAAGAATAAAATATTAGGCACACTCTACTATCTAGAAAATAGAAGTAGGGTGTGCTTTTTTGAGTTCAAAAACGGCCAACAAATCTATGGTCGATTCTTGTTACTATAGGTTTGAATAGTAATTGCAATTTACATAATATAAATAAAATCTATTGACTTATTTTTTAAATTGTTATATAGTATTAGTGCGATATTTTGAGGGGCAAGGAGCCGGAGAGTTTAAGAGAAGAGAAGTTTAGTAGTATTTATTGTTGTGATAACTTTTATGTTTGCCATCACAACAGTATTTTTGAGGCTAATTTTCTTGCACAATAGGAAAAGGTGGGAATAGTTGATGAATGGCAGTTTAACTGTGCAAAAGCATGCAAATGCAGAAACTTTTGACATGGAATTTGATTTTTCAAAGGAGAAAGAAATCAGTAATACTTATTACATATGGAAAAGGGCGATGGATGTATTTTGTGCCATAGTAGGATTGATTGCGTTATCTCCAATTATGATACTCACCGCTATTGCTATTAAATTAGATAGCAAAGGTCCAGTATTATTTAAGCAAGAAAGAACTGGAAAAAATGGAATGCCTTTTATGCTTTATAAATTCAGAAGCATGGTAGTAGATAACGATGTACATGATTTTAACAATGCTGACAAGCATACAAAAATTGGAAATTTCATTCGAAAAACATCAATCGATGAATTACCACAGTTCATCAATATCTTAAAGGGAGATATGAGCTTTATTGGACCAAGACCTTGGATTACGGATTATTGGGATAACATGAATGAAGAGCAGAGACATAGATGCGATGTACTTCCTGGAATTACAGGACTTGCACAGGCGAAGGGCAGAAATGATATCACTATTTTTGACAAGATTAATTATGATTTAGAGTACGTTGAGAAGTATTCATTGATAGAGGATATAAAAATTGTATTTTGGACAATTAAAACAGTTCTTTCAAAGAAAGGTGCAGATGCAGGAAAGAGTACAATTAATAATGAGCTTAATGATTTAAAAAATCAAAATATAGAAATTGGAGAGTATGCTTATGAACAAAGGGCTGGTTAGTATAATTGTTCCAGTGTATAATGCAGAAAAGTTCCTAAAAGAAACAATTGAGAGTGTAATTGCTCAAACATATACCAATTGGGAATTACTGTTAATTAATGATTGTTCAAAAGATGAAAGTAAAAAAGTTGCTAATGAATACATATCTGAGAAGATTAAATGGATAGATATGGATAAAAATGGTGGGGCAGCTTTAGCAAGAAACAAGGGAATTGAATTGGCATCAGGAGAATATATTTGCTTCATAGATGCTGATGACTTGTGGAATAATGAGAAACTTGAAAAACAAGTTGGATTTATGAATGAGAAGGAATGCGCCTTCTCATTTACTGGTTATGAATTTGCAAATGCGGAGTGTATACCTAATGGTAAGAAAGTATTTGTGCCTGAAAAAATAAAATATAAACAAGCATTAAAAAATACCACAATATGGACATCCACTGTTATGTTTGACATGAAAAAGTTATCCAAAGAAGATATATATATGCCAAATGTGAAAAGTGAAGACACTGCGACCTGGTGGAAGATTTTAAAGAAAATTGATTATGCTTATGGATTAAATGAAATTTTATCATTTTATAGAAGGACAAGTGGTACATTGTCATCAAATAAATTTGAAGCTATTAAGAGAATATGGAATTTATATAGAAATGTAGAAAAACTAAATTTTTCGACTAGTTGTATTTGTTTTTGTGTGTATATTGTAAATGCCATCAGAAGGAGATTATAATAAATCAAAGTTTTAAAGTGAATAACTTCAGTTTATAATAAAAATTTTATGTATAAAGGATATAATAAAATGTTTTTGTTTGAAATAATCATCGCAATTTTTATATTTAGCTTTTTTCTGATTTTTTTTACTATTAATATTGCAAGAGCTAAGAGCATGAAATCAGTTAAAAGACTTTTTATTGGCTATATATTTGTGTTAGTTTTAATGGGATATTTTTATATTCCAAATACAAATGCAGATTTATATCGTATTAATGGTTTGATTAATAATTCATATAAATATATGGATTTCCATCAAATATTAATTTTAATGACAAGTAGTAGAAATGCAATTGGGGTTTTATATTTTTGGATATTTGGTGTAATAGGTAATTTAAAACTTTTACCTGCTGTCACGGCAGCTTTATTTTATTCAAATATTTTTTATATAATATATAAAAGCTCGATAAAATATAATTTTTCAACCAAAACTATATCTAGAATAGTATTGTTTTTTATGGCGGGGGGACAGTTTTTTGAAGTCGTAAGTGGAATTAGAACAATGCTTGCTTTCTCGATTATTGCGTTATGTTGTTATAAGGAATTCTTCGAAAATAAATCTTTTATACTTAATTTGCCATTCTATATTATTGCTGTTTTTGTGCATGATGCAGCGTTTATACTTTTTGTTATTAGAGTAATATATATTTTTCTTCAACCTGAAAAAAATATAAAAAAAAGAATTATTAATATTATATTGTGTGTGATTGTTATGTTGCTTGGTGTGTATTTTGCTCAAGATTTGATTGCACGTACTATCTATCATGGCAGTCGATATGTAAATGGTGATGTTTATTTTTATTTATCTGAATACATTATTGCAATCTTTTGTATAATATTTATGTATTATTCCATTTTAATTTTTTATAAATTTAAAAAAATGAATAAGGTTAACAGTCTTGAAATGAAGGGATTTGTTAATTTCGTTACTTTATTATTAATTTTTGACACAATGTTTTATTTTGAATATACGATTTTTCATAGATATAGAACTTTTATTATGATGTTAATTTTGCCGATTATAGGTTTCCTTTTAGAATCAAGTAAAGAAGATAAAACTGGTATATTAAAAAATTATATAAGAAATTTTCAATTGTTTTTTTTAGTTACATATATTTCAACAATATCCAAAGGGAATATAACTGGTTTAAAATTCTTTATATTTAAATAGTTGGTAATAAGAATAAATTTTTTATTAATGGTTGTATTAATTTTGAATAATTTAAATATTAAAAATTCAAGGAGAAAATGATGAAAAAACTAATTTATAATTTGAAATATATTAAGCTATACGATTTATTATCTATTTTTATATTCATTTTTGCTTTGCCAATAAGTTTATGCTATAAATTGATCAACAAACTAAAACAGAGAAGTTTATGGTTAGTTTGTGAAGATGGGTACCATGCTAGAGATAATGGCTACGTTTTTTTTAAGTATATTAAAGAAAAACATGCGAAAGATTTTTGCTTTTACGTAATTGATAAAAAACAGAAAGATTATAAGAAGGTGCAAAAATATGATAATATTATACAATATAAAAGTTTTAAACATTGGATTTATTATATGGCTGCCACATATAATATTAGTTCACAAAAAAGCGGGAATCCATCTGCACCTTTTTTCTATCTATTACATGTTAAATTAAATATGTTTAATAATAGAGTATTTTTACAACATGGTATAACAAAAGATTTAAGTGAATGGCTATTTTATAAGAATACAAAGTTTAAATTTTTTGTGTGTGGTGCAAAAAAAGAGTATGATTATTTAACAAAAAATTATGGATATCCAGATGGACATTTAATATATACTGGCTTTCCAAGATTTGATGGTTTACATGACATTAATGTCAATGAAAAACAAATATTAGTGATGCCAACATGGAGAAACTGGCTTGGAAGAGATACCAATGGCCTAACTCAAAGAGTTGATATAACTAAAACGAATTACTTTATATCTTGGATGAAATTATTGAATAATGAAAATTTTATTAGGTTCATAGAAGAAAATGGTTATACAGTTTTATTTTATCCTCACATAAATATGCAAAAATACATAAATGATTTTAAATTTAAATCAGAAAGTATAAAAAAAGTGACATTAGATACAAATATTCAAGGAGTATTGAAATCGTCTGCTTTGTTGATTACTGATTATTCAAGTGTGTATATGGATTTTGCATATATGAATAAACCTGTTATATATTTTCAATTCGATATGGAAGAATATAGAAAGAAGCAATATTCAGTTGGGTATTTTGACTATAATGAAGACGGCTTTGGTCCTGTATTTGATAGAACAGAAGAGTTAGTCAAATATTTAATAAATAATTTTGAAAAAAATATTTTTCTTGAAGATAAATACAATGCAAGAATGAAAGAATTTTTTGAGTTGCATGATAAGAATAATTGTGAAAGAGTATATAAGTTATTAAAAGGTGTTGATATAATAAATGAACAAGCTACTAATTAGTGGTATTCATCATTTGATTACACGTACTATTAATCATGGCAATAGATCTGTAAATGGTAATGTTTACTTTTATTTGTCAGAATATATAATAGCTGTTTTTTATGTAATATTCATGTACTATTCAATTCTAAAGTTCTATAAATATAAAAGAATAACAAAAGATAATAATATTGAGATGAATAGATTTGTTATTTTTGTTACGTTATTATTAATAATGGATTCGATGTTTTATTTCGAATATTCAATATTTCATAGATATAGATCTTTTATTATGATGCTAATATTACCAATTATAGGTTTCTTGCTAGAATCAAGCAAAAAAGATGAAAGTGGTGTTTTGAAAAATTATGTTAAGAATTTTCAATTATTCTATCTAATCACATACGTATCAGCAATAACAAAAGGAAACATGATTGGTTTAAAATTTTTTATTTTAAACTAATACTTATCACTTGTGGAGGGAATATATGGATTCAATAGATTTTGTTATTTTATGGGTTGATGGTAATGATCCTAAGTGGCTTTCAGAAAAAAATAGGTATTATGAAGTGGAAACGAACACAAAAGGAAACCAGGAAAATAGATTTAGAGATTGGGGGCTTTTGAAGTATTGGTTTAGAGGTGTAGAAAAGAATGTTCCATGGGTAAATAAAATATTTTTTGTGACTTATGGACATATTCCTTCTTGGCTTAATACAGAGAATCCTAAATTAAAAATTGTGAAACATGAAGACTTTATTCCTAAAGAATATTTACCGACATTTAATTCTAACGTAATTCAATACTATTTAAACAGAATTGAAGGTTTATCGGAACGATTTGTTATGTTTGATGATGACATTTTTGTTTTAAAAAGTGTAAAAGAAAATGACTTCTTTGAAGGGGACTGTATTTGTGATATGTATAGAGAAGATACAATTTATACGTCTACGATGGGAGATACATACCCACATTGCCTTTTAAATAATGTTCAATGCATTAATACATATTATTCGAAAAGAAAAGTGTATAGAAAGAATATAGGTAAATATTTCAATGTGAAATATGGTCTTGAAAATACTATTAGAACATTACTTCTTTTGCCATGGTCGCATTTTGTTAATATTTATAATCCACATATTTGCCATGCATACACAAAGTATGGATATGATTTATTCTGGAAATACTGTGGTACGCAACTTAAGATATTGAGTTCAAATAGATTTAGAAAAATTACGGATTATTCTACTCATCTAGTAAGATGTATTTTATTGTTAGAAGGGAAATTTGTCCCAAGATCATATAAATTTGGTAAGAGAGTAGAAATAAGAGAAGACACGTCAAAAATATGCGATATAATTAAAAAACAAAAATGTCATGTGTTATGTATTAATGACACGGATTCTAAAATAGATTTTGAAAAAACTAAAAACGAAATAATTTGTGCTTTTGAAGTAATTTTACCAGATAAATGTAGCTTTGAAGTGTAGATTGAGGAAGGTTTAGATATTATGAGCTTTAATGAAAAAATAAAAAAATTTATTCCAATAAAAAAATTTATGAAAAATATTATATTATTGGATAGTAATCCGCCATTATGTGATAATGCATATTATGTTTATAAAGAACTACTAAGAAGAAATATTAACAATAAATATAAAATAATATGGATTGTAGAGAAAAATAAAGATTTGAGAAAAAGTAAAGAAAAGAATGTATTTTTTGTTAGTAAAGAGCAAGTCTGGAAGTATAGATATTATCATAATTTTTCAAGATACATATTAGATTGTAATCCGTTTATTAGAAAATTAAATAAATATCAGTTTAGAATATATTTGTCTCATGGATGCCCAGTAAAGATTTTAGACAAATTATTTAGAAATAGTGGGGCAATTGATTATATTACTACAACCGCGGAGTTTTGGAGCAACGTAAGAAAGAATACATACAAAGGAACAAACCTAGTTAAAAACTTTGTTGAAACCGGTTTTCCAAGAGATGATTTATTCTTTGATAAAAATCAATGGATTTCTTTATTTCCTGATATTGAAAGAGAAAAAACAATTCTGTGGTTACCAACCTATAGAAATCACACTATAAAAAGAAACTACGAGCAGTATACTGGCATTCATTTTCCACTAGGAATTCCTTGCTTTGAAAGCATAGAGCAAGTTAAACAATTAAATAATTTTTTAGCTAGTAAGAAAGTATTACTTGTTATAAAGCCTCATCCAGCTCAAGATGTAAGCGAAATAAAAAGCATAGATTTATCAAATTTAAAAATCATTTATGATACATATTTTGAAGAAGGAACCACACTGTATAACTATTTACCGGCACTGGATGCATTAATAACAGATTATTCTTCTGTTTATTGGGATTTTTTACTTGCTGATAAACCTATAGGGCTTGCAATTCCTGATTTTAATGATTATACAGAGCATGTTAAAATGCCTTATGATTATGAGCATGAAGTTATTGGTGAACGTATTTTAGATTATGATGGCCTAGTTATGTTTATTGAAAATATTTCATCGAATAAGGATATTCTAAAATATGAAAGAAATAGAAATATTGATAAATATCATAAATATAGAGATGGCAATTCTGCCAAAAGAGTTGTGGATATATTAGAAAAAGAAATGAATAAGAGATGAAATGGAGTTTAAAAATGAAAAGTCAAATTAAAATAGGTGCCATACTTGGATATGTTAATATGATTATAAATATAGTCATTACACTTTTATATACTCCTTTGATGCTTAAACTTATGGGGCAATCTGAATATGGACTATATTCCTTGGTGGCTTCTGTAATTGGATATTTATCTGTTTTGGATATGGGATTTGGAAATGCAATGATAAGGTTTATCTCTAGGTCTAAAGCAAGGAATGAAGTAGAAAATGAAAAGACAATTAATGGTTTATTTTTATTTCTATATTCAATTATTGGAGTAATAGCTTTATTAATTGGAATCATTATAATTTTTAATATTGGAGGCATCTTTAAAGCATTAACAACTGAGGAATTAGCTAAAGCAAAAATAATTATGGAAATTTTAATATTTACGATTGCAATTTCTTTTCCATTAAGTGTTTTTGATTCATATGTCACATCATGTGAAAAATTTAAATTTATGAAGATTCTTGCTATATTAAAGACTTTAGCTATACCACTTACTATGATTCCATTATTATTTATGGGACACAAAGCAATTACAATGGTTATTGTCACTAGTGCTTATACAATATTTTTTCATTTACTTGTATTGTATTATTGCTTCGTAAAGCTTGGAATGAAAATTAGGTTTAGCCTAAAAAACATAGATTATCCTATGTTAAAAGATATATTTAGCTATTCATTCTTTATATTTCTCAATATAATAGTTGATAATTTGTACGCTCATACAGACCAAGTTATTTTGGGAGCAGTATCGGGTACAATTGCTGTTTCAATATATGCAGTGGCACAAAAAATAAGTACAATGAATAAGCAGTTATCTACTAATATTAGTAGTGTTTTTTTCCCGAGAATTACAAAAACTCTAGAGGAAGAAGATGGGGACAAAAAAGTTTCAGACATTTTTATTAATGTTTCAAGAATTCAACTATATATACTTGCTCTGGTTTTGTGTGGATTTATTGTTTTTGGAAAACAATTTATTAGATTATGGGTTGGAGAAGGATATCTTGATGCATACTATATATTGTTATTACTGATGGCTCCGGGGATTATCCCTTTAACACAGAATATAGGCATTTCTATATTACAAGCCAAAAATATTCATATGTTTAGGTCCATTACATATCTTATTATCGCTATTTTTAATGTAATAATAAGTATTCCATTAGCCAAACTTTATGCTGGTGTAGGTGCTGCAATTGGAACTGCAATTGCAAACATATTAGGACAAATTGTAACCATGAACATATATTATTGGAAAGTAGCAAAGATAGACATTCCTAAGTATTGGAGAAGGTTTATCATGTTTATGGTACCACTCTTTATAATGACAATAGTATTGAATTGCTATACTAAGAATATTGATTTAACGTGGATTCAGTTAATTGGTAGTATTGTTGTATTTACAATTTTATACTGTTTATACTGTATTATATATATGAATGATGAAGAAAAAGGCTATATAAAAGCTATAAAAAATAAATTACTAAGCAAGGGAAGAAAAGAAGGATGATAGTTTTATATTTTATCTTCTTATGTTTATTTTTAATTGACATAAAATATACTAAAAAAGATTTCAATAAGCAATATCTTAGTAAAGACACTACAACAATAATAAGTGGTTTGTTTGTAATTACAATATTTTTTAGTCATTTCAAAGGATATATTGATAGTGCCAATATACTTGATATTTCACTAAGTAAGATTTTGAATATGGTAGGACAATTAATGGTCTCCACGTTTTTGTTTTACTCTGGATATGGCATTTGTGAATCGATAAAAAGTAAGGAAAATTATATGAAGCATTTTTTTAGAAATAGATTGATTCCCACTTTTTTGAATTTTGTAATTGCGGTGTGTCTTTTTTTGGTAATGGATATGATGATTGGTAAAACTTATGATAACCAACAAATTTTATTATCATTTATTGGTTATGAATCAATTGGAAATTCAAACTGGTATATGTTTGCTACATTTGTATTGTATTTATTGACCAAAATTTCATTTAGTGGCGTTAAAGATAGGTCACAGAAAAAAAAGTTTACATAATCGTATTACTCTTTTGGCACTCTTCGTAATACTATACGTCATTATTGTAGGAATGGTAAAAGAAACTCGATTTGTCAATACAGTATTGTGCTATGTTGCAGGTTTTTATTATTCGTGTTTTAAAGATGAAATAGAAGGCTTTATACAGAGAAGTAATTTAAATTATGCTACAACGCTGATGCTTGTTTGTTTTTGCTTTATAGTAATATTTATTGCGGATAAATTATTAGGTAGTATATTAAAAAATAACTTTATATATAATTTATATTCAATATTTTTTGTTGGAATGATATTGTTGGCAAGTATGAAATTCAAATTAAACAATAAAATTTTTACTTTTTTTGGTCAACATGTTTTTTGGATTTATATACTTCAAAGAATACCAATGATAATATTACAGGGTAGGATGAATAATTATATGTATTTTGTTTTGTCATTTGCAATTACAATTTTACTAGCGTTTCTCATGAAGAAATTTACTGACAAGTTGTGGAGCAAAGAACATATTTCAAATATACTGATAAATCAATAAAAGAAAGAAGGGTATAAGATGATAATTGGCTATACAGATGGTGTATATGATATGTTTCATGTTGGACATTTGAATATGATACGAAATGCCAAAAATATGTGTGATTATTTAATAGTAGGAGTACATGCAGATGACGTAGTGGAAGAATATAAACACAGAAGACCAATTATAAATGAAGAAGACAGAAGAGAGATTGTATCTGCTATTAAAGAAGTTGATGAGGCCGTCATTAATTATACAAGAGATAAAATGGAATTATGGAAAAAGTATCATTTTAATGTTATTTTTATTGGTGATGATTGGAAAGGTACTGAACGATGGAATAATTTTGAGAAAATCTTAGGTGAGATTGGTGTGAAGGTAGAATATATTCCTTATACAAAGCGAATCTCCACAACTAAAATAAGAGAAATGGTTACGGATAAACAAGAAAAGGAGGGGGGTTGTCATGTGTAATCGTTTAAAAGTCGCAATAACAATGGGCGATCCAGCTGGGATTGGCGCAGAAATAATAATTAAATCCTTAAAAAACACAAAAGTATATGAACAGTGTATTCCAATAGTTATAGGTGATAGGGAACCTTTAAATGATGCTATCAACTATTGTAATTCAAATTTAAAATTAAACGAATTAAATGATATAGATGAAGCAAGAGGTGAGTGTGGGATAGTTGATTATATTAACTTGAAATATCTAAAGCCTAATAGTTGGAAATATGGAGAACCACAGGCATTATGTGGAGAAGCATCATTTAATTATATTACTTATGCAATCAAACTTGCAATGGATAAAAAGGTGAGTGCTGTAATCACTGCTCCAATTAGCAAGGAAGCATTACATTTAGCAGGGTATCATTATAGTGGGCATACAGAAATATTTGCAGACTATACAAATACTCATAAATATGGAATGCTACTTGCAAGTGGAAATTTACGAGTAATACATGTTTCTACACATGTTTCATTAAGAGAAGCTTGCGATAGAGTAAAGAAAGATAGGGTTCTAGATGTTATAAAATTAGCCCAAGAGGGATTAAATTTACTTGGAATTGAAAATCCTAAGATTGCCGTTGCAGGACTAAATCCGCATTGCTCGGAAAATGGTTTATTTGGGTATGAAGAAAAAGATGAAATTATTCCTGCTATTGTTGAAGCTCAGAAAATAGGACTAAATGTTGAAGGACCATATTCGCCTGATACGATTTTTACTAAAGGCTTGGTTGGTCAATATGATGTCATTGTTGCAATGTATCATGATCAGGGGCATATTCCGCTTAAATTATCTGGATTTAGAATGAATGAAAAAACTAAAACATATTCATCAATGAGTGGTATAAATTGTACGATTGGTTTGCCTATTATTCGATCTTCAGTAGACCATGGAACAGCTTATGGCAAAGCAGGCGAAGGTAATGCTTTGGAAGAATCTATGTTAGATGCAATTTTTGCTGGAATAACTATGGCGAAAAATAAATTTTATATATAATAAAATTTTTAAAATTGTAAGGACGGTAAGTAAATGGTTATTTTAAAAGAGATAAAAAAAATGTATAATATGTATAAAAGGTATAAACTGAAAAAGCATATTTTAAATAATAATCATAGTAGTTTAAGTTTAGATGAAAGTAAAAAACAGCTAAAAAAGTTTAAAAATAAGGGATTTAATTTGGCAGAAAGTTACTTGTTTGATTTTAAGAATAATGATTATAGAGATTACATTACTACATGGGAAGCATATAAACCCAGACTAAATAATAATAAATATTTCTTAATATCTGATGATAAATATTTGTTCTCGATTGTATTTGGAAAATACATCGATGTAGCTAAAACATATGGCTTGATTAATTATGGTAAGGTTGTTGGGATTGAAAATTTGAACTTGGATAATGCAAATTTATATGATTTTATTATCCAAGAAAATGGCTTGGTAATTAAAGATAGATTTGGGAGTGACGGATTTGCAGTTTATGTGTTTTACGTCAGGGAACATAAAATTTTTTATAAAGATAAGATGATTGATAAAGAAGAACTTGAAAAAATAGTAAATGGTTTTAAGTCAGGCATTATTCAAAGCAGGATTCATCAAGGAGTATTTGAAAATAGGATTTTTGATAAAAGTATTAACACAATTAGAGTTGTATCTTTAAGAAGAAAAGATGCACAAAAACATGAAGTTGTTGCTGCGTTGCAGAGAATTGGAAGTAATAGAAGCCAGCCTGTTGACAACTTTAATCAAGGTGGGTATTCGGCATTAATTGATATTAAAACCGGGAAATTAGGAAAAATGATTAGCTTATTTGATATAAAAGATGGCAAGAAACAATTTTATGGCAATCATCCAGATACGGATGCTAAGGTGGAAGGAGAAGTAATTCCACATTGGGATGAACTAGTAAAAAAGGTAGAAGAAATTACGGAAAAATTACCATTTTATGAAAGTGTCGCATGGGATTTTGTTTTAAAAGATGATGGCTTTGCACTAATTGAAATTAATATGAAATCTTCTTTAAATCTTTTTCAAATTCATCATGGTATGCGAAATGAATTATTGGGACAAAAGTATAAGGAGCATGGATGGCTGGATTAAACTTTGGGATAGTATGATGCAGAATGTAAAGGTAGCACCATTTTAATTTAATATTGATAAAAAGGAAGGATTAGATGAATGTTAGAAAAAATAATTATGATTTATTAAGAATTATTTGCATGCTTGGGGTGATTATTGTGCATGTAAGTGCTTCGTATTTAAATCAAGCAGCTGAAAGCATAGCTAGTGGACGGTAAAATTAATGGCATATTTGTTATTAGCGTATATAATTGTATAGGCAGGTTTGCTGTACCATGCTTTTTAATGCTTTCTGGTGTATTCCTTTTAGACAATTCTAGTAATAAGGAGTATAAGTATTTTTATAAAAAATCTTTTAAAAGAATATTTATGCCAACAATATTATTCTCAATGATATATCTTTTCTATTATGCTATCTGCAACTTGATAGGCAGGGGTAGTATAGAAATAGTTTGGCTTCTTAAGAATCTTGTGAAAGGTAAACCAGCTACACACCTGTGGTATATGTATATGTTAATTGGTGTATATTTGCTAGTACCATTATTGATTAAATTTAAAGAAGATATTGGAGAAAAAAATTTCAAAATTGTATCTTGGATTTTATTTCCAATTTCGACTATTTTCTTGTGGACATCTACTTTTGAGTTAAAATGGAATCTTGGATTTTCATTTTTGTATTTACCATATTTAATGACGGGATACTCTATTAGTAAAACCTTTAATAATAAATCATTGCTTAAATCGCTGCTTTTTGAAGTGTTGTCTTTTATTTCATTATTAATAATGGCTTACTTAGTAAATAGAGTAACACTGTCAGGATTAAGAATTGAGCATCTTAATTATTCTATAACAAGCAATTCACCATTAAGTATGCTGTATTCAATATTTGTATTTATTTTATTTTCTTTATTGACAGTAAATATTAATTTTAGCAAGTTATCGAATCTGTCATTTGATATATATTTGATACATTATGGCGTTTGGGATTTTATTAAGAAATGCTTAAATCATTTTGCTAGAGAGGGGTTTGTTTTTGAATTGAATGCTATCTGGTCAATACCTGTATTTACATTGATAGTCATGCTTTTATCGTTAATACTTGCTTTAGTGTATAATAAGATAGTAAGTAGCCAATTAATGAAGAATTTTGAAGATAAAGTAACAAATTTTATTTTCCGTTAACACATAAAAAGTAATCATATAAAATGAGAGTAGTGTTTAAAATGGAACTTCTTAATAGCACATACATAATATGACAGGTAGTATTGTGGCATGTAGATGTATAGAGTGAGAATGAGTATTTGTAATAAAAACGAAAAGACGTAAATTGCATTGTTTATTGTGTTATCTAGTATAGATTTTGATATCTGATTATAATGAGGAATTCAATTTAATAAACTTATTAAAAAACAAAGTGTAAGGGATAATTTGTTTATTATAAGCACACTTTGTTTTTTTGGATTTTGAGGATAGTAAGAAGAGCTCTAAATAAAAAATTAAAATATGGAATTGGAGATGTAATAATGTATATTAGTAAAGTTATCATAAAAAATTATCGCTCAATAAAAGATTTAACATTAAATTTAAATTCTGGGAAGAATGTTATCGTTGGAAAGAATAATTCGGGGAAAAGTAATATTATTAGAGCAATAGATTTGGTATTAGGAGAGAGTTCACCTACATATGCCAAGTATAATAATGTAATAGAAAGCGATTTTTACACGAATAATAGTGAGGTATCGAATAAGATTATGATATTTTGTGAGTTAGCTAAAAATTATGATGAAGCTTTGAATATCGAAGATATTATAGAATGTAAATTTTATGCAAAGTATGTTGAAGATTTATACACAGATGAGAAAATTTTGAAAAATAAAGATGATATATACAATACTGTAGAGTTTTATGAAAGAGAAATGGAAGCAAAAGGTGGAAGATTGCCAAGCATTTATTTTAAAACAAAAGGTTTTAGTACAGATATATACAGGAGAGTGATGAATAAAAATAGATTTGGATTTTTATTCACTGCTACTTTAAATCAAGACAAAATAGAGAAAGACTTGAAGTTTCTAGTTTATAATGAAGAAAGTCAAAAATGGACAGTATTTTTTAGTGCACAATTAAGAAACTTATTATTGCAAAGTGCCATTATTCCAGCTTTTCGTGAACCTTCTCAGCAACTATCTCTTGGTCAATGGTCTTGGTATGGCAAAATGATGAGGATTCTAACTAATACAGTACCTTTGGAAAAATGGAAAGAATATAAAGAGGCTTCACAAAAAATTGCTGCTGTTTCCAATGATATATTTGAGAATGTTACCGCAGAAATCAATAATGGTAACTTTAAAATTGCTTTTCCGAATACGAAGTTATTGTTTAAATTTTTAGATGATAAAAAATCTGAATTATATAAGAATGCTAAAATATATATTGATGATGGTTTTATGTCAGATATTTCATTAAAAGGTGCGGGAATTCAGAGTGCAGTAATTATTTCACTTTATACATACTACGTAAAAAATATCTCTAAAGTAAAAAATGCCTTACTATGTATGGAAGAACCAGAATTATATTTACATCCTCATGGCAAAAGGATGATTTCAAATCGAGTAAATGATTTCTTAGATGCTGGAGAAAATCAAGCTATTATTGTAACTCATGCAGAAGAGTTTATCGAATTAAAGAATAAAAATTCAAAAATAATTAAAATTACTAGGGATAGTCAAAAGGGAAGTATTGCTCATGAAATCAACTTGGATAAATGTAAAGAAGTGATAGTAAAAAATGAGAATAAAGAAATATTCTTTGCTGACAAGGTAATACTATGTGAGGGCAAGGAGAACCTTCTGCTAGAGTTTATTAACTTATCTTTTTTGAATGGAAAATTTGATGATGAAAATATTTCTGTAATTAATGTGGATGGCAAAGGTAACTTTAAGAAATATATAGAAATTGCCAAAAAGATAAATGTAAAAGTATATGTAATAGCCGATTTTGATTATATTTTAAGAGATAATAATGAAAAAATCAAGAGCTACGGAAAAAGTTATAAAGGTGACATTGGTAATTTGACTGCTGATGATTTAGAATATATTTCACAAAAATCAGACAATAATTTACAATCCTTTATAGCAAAACTTAGAAATCAATTACTTAGCTTTGATGAGACAAAATTCTATAAGGCTAAAAGTAGCGATGACTATGAAAGGTTTTTATTTCAATACAAGGGCAGTCAATATACAATAAATGACTGTTTGGAAAAGATACAAGATAGTAATATATTTATTGAAGATGCTGAAGTGGAAAATTTGTTCAAAAATCTTAATCATAAAATGAAAGATGAAGATATTTATCAATTATATGAAAATCCAGATTATGAAACAGAATTTGATAATAAGAAATTAAAACGACTTATTGAGTTTTTAAAGAAGATATGATGATATTTTATAGATTATATGAATAAAAAGGAGGAAAAGTTTGCATGATAGAGTAATGATATTAATCAAAAGAAAAAAAATTGAGAGGTGGATGAGTTTATGGTTAATTTTAGTTCATACAATAATCAACCTAAAATGCTTTCTGATGGAAGAAATTTTAATATTGATTCAAAAGAAGCAGAAGAGTATATTTCACAAAAAATTGATGAATTAATAGCAGTGCATAGAAAATCAGAGGAGAGAAGTAAAAAAATAGAAATCCTTGAAGAAGTGTGGAATATAATTGATAATGCTGTAGCACATGGGAGCTTTCCTAGAGCATTTGGGTATTTCAAGACAGAAAAACAAAGAGAAGAATTTGAACAACAGCATTTTAAAATGAATGCGGTATCCTATTATTTCGGAAATATTTTCAGTAACTATCATCAAAGAATTTTTGAAAATCATCTTCCTTTTTGCATAATAAATGGCACTTTTAATAATAATATTATTCGCTTTCATGAATTGTATAACAGATCACTTAATGATTATGCAGCTGCCTTATTACATATACCCGCATATAATCCTTTAAATCTTCCTATAGATAAACCGTGCTACATGGTAGGAAATTTGATTATGGGAGAACATGCTTATGCTACATCTTTTATTGTTCCAGCATTAATTGAAAGATTTTTAATCATTCAGTTATCCTCTAAAATACTTCACGAATCCATTAATGTGCTTTCAAACTTGCTTGATAAAGGAAAAATTTATTTGTCTAAAGAGGAGATGTGGTACTATGAAACTTTTTCTAAAAGAGAGAGTCAAACTTTTGATAGAGATTTGAGACCAGATTTATATACTCTTTTTATAAAGTATCATGTTCTAGAAGAAAGTGACGATATCAAACAAATTTTCTTAAATCACTTAACAACACAAGTCAAAAAGAAAAAAATGAAGTTTGAAGAATTAACATTAGGAGGTTTATTTTATTCTGAGTATGTAAAAAAACAAATTGAGCCTAATTATTATAGGCTTCTTAAGTTTTTATTTCATGCGAAGGATATGAATGTAAGAAATCATATTATGCATGCAAATAATGAGTTTTTTGATTATTTTGGGATTGGAATTACGTCAATTATGGTGCAACTCTTGTGGGATATTTTAAGCGAAGATATTTTCAAATGTTAAACTTATAAACTATGGAAGTGTACTGTTTTTATGAAACGGTTTGTGTTATAATTAAACCGTATAAATTGTTTTTGGATAGTTTCTATATGCAAAGACCATCCATACAGTGTTTTGTGTGAAGGCGGTGATATTCATGCTAAATAAGGTTTTTCGTGTTTTATCTTGGGTTATGGTTTGTCTATGGCTAGTGATTATTTTTAACTTTTCTGCAGAAGATGGGAACATATCTGACGATCAAAGCAAAGGGTTTATCACTAATACAGTAGCAGGGGCCACAAGTGTGGTGAGGAATATAGGTGTAACAAGCGATAGACTGAATCAACTGCCGCTGAATAAAATTGTAAATAAATTAAATGCACCAATTAGAAAAGTGGCACATGCAGGGGTTTATTTTGTTTTGGCAATCTTCTTATTAATTGCACTAAATACGCATAAAGAAAAGTTTGTTAGAAATGGTATTATTACCTTGCTCATTTGTTTTGTCTATGCTTTAACAGATGAATATCATCAAACTTTTGTGCCAGGGAGAGCCGGCATGTTTACGGATTGCCTGATTGATACATTAGGAGCCGTTATTGCTTGCATTGTGTATGGAATAGGAATTAGAGCCAGGAGTATTATTGAAAAGAAGTTTTTCAATAGTAAACTAGGGGAGAAGTAAAATTTTTACTTCTCTTTTTTTACTGCTTATAGAATGCTATGAAAGTTATGGACATTGTGATAAAATCAAAGATTCAAAATCCAAACTGGAATAAAAGTAGAATAGAGATGTTATAATATTGTTGTATATTAAAAAATACCGGAAATTTAAAATTTTCCGGTATTTTTTAATATAGCCAAAGGTCAAATGTTGACTTTTTCAACATTTAATGCTATGATGCTATCCGAGAGGTGAACCTTATGAACAGATTAGATTCATTATACCTAGGTGAAATTTTAAGAAGAGCAAGAGAAAATAATGCTTATACACAAGAAGAGGTGGCAGATCAAATTGGAGTTGGAAGAGATGCCATCATTAGGATTGAAAAGGGAACAAGAAAAGTGAGTGTGGAAGAACTTCACCATTTTGTGAAACTATATCATTTGGATATTGATGATATTCTATTTGGAGAAGATGATACTGACACTAGTAATATCAAGGGAATCATTTTGGCAGGTGGTAGTGGTACCAGACTTTATCCTATCACAAAAGCAGAGAGCAAACAGCTGATTTGTGTTTATGATAAACCTATGATTTATTATCCGCTTTCTGTTTTAATGCAGGCTAAAATTCAAAATATTCTCATTATTACAACTCCGGAGGACCAAGCAAGCTTTAAGAGACTGTTAGGAGATGGCAGTAGTTTTGGTGTTCATCTAACGTATGCGGTACAACCAAAGCCGGAAGGCTTGGCACAGGCACTTATTATAGGAGAAGAGTTCCTTGGTGATTCAGCATGTGCCATGGTTTTAGGGGATAATATCTTTTATGGCAGTGGACTGGCTAGAGAATTGAAGAGGGCTATTTCGAATGTGAATAATAATATTGCCACCATATATGGTTATCAAGTAAAAGATCCGGAAAGATTTGGCATCATGGAACTTGATGAGCAGAATAATGTTTTGAGTGTAGAGGAAAAGCCAGAGCATCCAAAATCAGATTATGCCATTACGGGATTATACTTTTATCCTAGTGGTGTTTCTCAGAAGGCAAAAATGGTAAAGCCGTCAAACCGTGGGGAGTTGGAAATTACGGCTTTAAATGATTTGTATTTACAGGAAAATAAATTAAAAGCATGCTTATTAGGGGAAGGGTATTCCTGGTTTGACACGGGCACTTTTGACTCTTTACTGGATGCTTCTAACATGATTAGAACCATCCAGAATAACCGTGATTCTGTGATTTGTTGTCCGGAGAAAATTGCCTATGATTATGGCTGGATTGATGAGGATGAGCTTGCAAAATCTGCTGAAATGCAGAATAAAAACAGTTATGGAAAATATTTATTCAAAATTATGGGGAGATGATTAGATGAATCAAATAGAAACGGGATTAATGGATTGTTATATTTTAGAACCTGATAGATTTGGAGATGCAAGAGGATATTTTTCTCCTTATTTTATTGATAAAAATCTAGAAAAACTTGGTTTTCAAAAAGTGGTACAAGCCAATAGGAGCAAAAGCTGTAAGGGAGTTATTAGAGGACTTCATTTTCAGAAAAATCCCAAGTGTCAGGCAAAGATTGTGGAAGTGATTCAGGGTAGTGCCATTGATGTGGTTGTAGATATCAGGTTGGATTCTCCAACTTACGGGAAACATGTTGCTGTAAAATTAACGGCTGAAAATAATAGGCAGCTCTTTGTTCCTAGGGGATTTGCCCATGGTTTTCTTAGCCTAGAAGATGATACGGTTTTTCAGTATTTGATTGATAATGATTATGCACCAAAGTTGGAAGGTGGCATCTTATGGAATGACCCGGATTTGGGCATCGATTGGGAAAGAATGCTGAAAGAAAATGGGATTGATAATCCAATCCTTTCGGATAAAGATTTGGTTCATCCAAGGTTAAAAGATAATAAAGTGATTTTTAAAAGAGCACAGGATAAGTTCTTGATAACGGGATATCAGGGGCAGTTAGGGTATGATATTAAAAGAGAATTGATTCAAAATGGAATTGATGAGAAGAATATTTTAGCACTTGATAAAGCAGAAATGGATATTACAAAATTAGAGGAAGTGATGAGTACTGTCACAAGTTTTCAGCCTGATGTGATTTTTCATTGTGCGGCTTGGACTGCGGTGGATAAGGCAGAAGAGGCAGAAAATTTGGTATATGATGTGAATGTACTTGGAACACGCAATATGTTGGAGGCTGCAAGAGCGGTTGATGCAAAGATTGTTTACTTATCCACAGATTATGTGTTTGATGGCACCAAGGATGGCATGTATGAGCCAGATGATGCGGTGAATCCAAAGAGCGTCTATGGAAAAACCAAGTATCTAGGTGAAGAAGAGGTAAGAAAGTATGCAAAGCATTTTATTGCTAGAGTTTCGTGGGTATTTGGCATCAATGGGAATAACTTTATTAAGACGATGCTGAAACTTGCTCAAACGCACCAAGAATTAAATGTGGTAGATGATCAAGTTGGTTCTCCAACCTATACGGTTGATTTGGCTCATTTGTTAGTGAATCTTGCACAGACAGAATCTTATGGAACTTATCATGTAACGAATGAAGGGTGCTGTTCTTGGGCGGAATTTGCAGAGTATATATTTAAAATCAGTCATCAAGAGGTAAAGGTTGACCATGTAAGCACGGAAGAATATGTGAAGATGACAAACGCAAATCAAGCATACAGACCAAGAAATTCCAAACTGGATAAATCCAAATTAGATATCATTGGAATGGAAAGGCTTCCGTCATGGCAGGATGCAACTGAGAGATTTTGTAAAGAGTTAGAATTAAAAGGAAACGGATATTGATAGAAATGGGGTTATGGAAATGAAATTTTTAATTACGGGTGGAGCGGGATTTATTGGTAGCAATTATTTACACTATGTTACGAACAAATATCTTGAGGACCAGTTTGTTTGCCTGGATGCCCTAACATATGCGGGAAATTATCATAACATTAAGTCCTTAGAGAACAAGAATAATTATCGATTTGTAAAGGGAGATATTACAGATAGAGAGTTTATCAATGAATTGTTTGAACAGGAAAAATTTGATATCGTTATTAATTTTGCGGCAGAAAGTCATGTGGATAATTCCATTAAAAATCCAGGGATATTTTTGAATACGAATATTATTGGAACGCAAGTATTAATGGATGCTTGCCGTCAGTTTGGGGTGAAAAGATACCATCAAATATCTACGGATGAGGTATATGGGGATTTGCCGTTAGATAGACCGGATTTAAAATTTACAGAAGATACGCCAATCCATACTTCTAGTCCATATTCAACCAGTAAGGCCTCGGCTGATTTATTAGTCATGGCATATTACCGCACATATGGACTTCCTGTGAGTATTTCGAGGTGTTCTAATAATTATGGACCATATCAGTTTCCGGAAAAACTGATTCCTGTTGTTATCAGTAAAGCTTTAAAAAATGAACCAATTCCTGTGTACGGTAAGGGAGAAAACGTAAGAGACTGGATTCATGTCATTGACCATAATATTGGCGTTGATATGATTGTGAGAAATGGAAGAGTGGGTGAAGTGTATAATCTTGGTGGGCATTCAGAAAGAACAAATTTGGAGGTGGTGAAAACCATATTGCAACAAATGGGAAAACCGGAGGATTTAATTACGTATGTCACAGATAGACCAGGACATGATTTAAGGTATGCGATTGATTCTACCAAGGCTGAAAATGAGCTTGGTTGGGATTTGACACGTAACTTTGAGGAAGGCATTCAGGATACGGTTCATTGGTACTTATCTAATGAAGATTGGATAAATAACGTGATGACAGGGGAATACCAAAAGGCATATCAAGGTGCATTATTTGAGAGAAACTAGAGGAACAATCTGTATTTTTCTCATATAATGTGGTATAATAATATTAGCAAGTAACATGATGTAAGGGGTGTGAATAGGAGGTAGCTTATGAGAGTTTTAGCTATTATTTTCGCTGCTTTTGTTGTTTTATTTGACTATTGTGCATGTAGATTGTCTTCCAAGATTTCAAGATTAGAAGAATAAGGATGATAAAAAAGCTTTTGTTCCGTCTTTATGGGCAAAAGCTTTTTTTATGGCAATTTTATCTGAAATTTATATTGAAAAATAGAAAATTATGTAATATAATATACATGCTTTTAATGGCATACTGCCATAATATGGCTCATGATAATATAAAAATTAAGGAGTTTTGCTATTATGGATGAAGAATTAGATTTGTTAGACTTATTTTTTGCTTTTTGGAAGAAAAAATTGTGGCTATTTGCGGCTGTAATAGTTGGTGCGGTGCTTGGTTTTGTTTATACTAGGTATATTGTAGTTCCACAGTATACTTCTTCTGTTACCATGATCCTTGCTAAGGCATCAAATGGTAGCACAGAATCATCTGTGGATTCGGAGGATGCTATTACACAGTCAGATATTACCTTAAACCAAAAGCTTATTTCTACTTATGGTGAAATTATGAAGAGTAGAAGGGTTGCCAATACCGTAATTGAAAACTTACATTTGGATATGACTTATAATCAGATTAAGAATTGTGTCAGCGTTTCTTCTGTTAAGGATACAGATGTGATTAAGCTTTCCATTACCACACTAGATCCAGAACTTTCTGCTAAGATTGCAGAAAATATGACAAATGTTTTTACAGAAGAGGTAGATAGAATCTATAATATCAAGAATATTTCTATTATTGATAATGCAGAGGTAGATAGAAAGCCGGTCAATATTAGTTATAGTAAGAATGTAGTGATTTTTGCACTAATTGCTTTTGTGATTGTTGCAGTTGTAATTTTCTTAATCTATTATTTTGATAATACCATAAAAACAGAAGAGAATATTCAAAAGTTAACGGGTCTTCCTGTTTTGTGTGTCATCCCTAACATAGAGAAAGAGAAGGGAGGAAAAAAGCGTGCTTAAGGAGAATATTATTTCCTATAATAAACCAAAATCAGTTGCAGCTGAGGCATATCGTGCTCTTAGAACAAACTTAGAGTTTTCTATGTCTGGGGAAAATGCTAAGGTCCTTTTGGTTACTAGCTCTCATGTAAGTGAAGGAAAAAGTTCTATTTCGGCCAATCTTGCCACCGTTTTTGCTATGCAAAATAAAAAGACACTTTTGATAGATGCTGATATGAGAAGGGGCGTTCAGCATAAGAATTTTGGCGTTTCTAACAAAAATGGTCTTTCCAATTTCTTAGCGAATATGAATATAGATGAAAACGAATTTATTAAGGATACAGAAGTTGAAAACTTATTCTTAGTTACCTGTGGGGCTGTTCCTCCAAATCCTGCTGAGTTGTTATCTTTGCCTACTATGAAGGAATTTATTGCAAGTTTAAAAAAAGCTTTTGATATTGTAATTATTGACGGCGCACCTGTTCTTCCAGTTACAGATAGTGTTATTTTGGCTGCTTTAGTGGATAAAGTGGTGATTGTAACATGTTCTGGAGAAACTCGTAATGAAGAATTGAAGTCTACCAAGGCCATGCTTGATAATGCGGGAGCTAATATTGCCGGTGTGGTTTTAAATAAGGTAGATATGGGTAATAAGTTTGGATATAGCAAATACAGTAAATATGGTGGTAAATATTATGGAGCCTATTATGGAAATGATAATGGCTCAGAGGAGAAAAGCTCATCAAATTTATCTAAATCACCAGAAAAAAAGGCGGATAAAAAATTCAAAAAATAAACAAGAAAGGAATATGGTTGCTTTATGATTGATATTCATAATCATACAATATTTGCTGTGGATGATGGGTCTAGAAATATTGAACAATCCATTAGAATGATTAAGGCTGCTCGTAAGGTGGGAGTGACAGAGATTTGTTTTTCACCACATTACATGGAAGATGGCTATCGAACAGAAAGAGAAGTTTTACTTTCAAAAGTAGAAGAAATTCAAAAATGCTTAAAAAAAGAGGGAATAGAGATGAATCTTTATCTGGGAGAGGAGGTATTTATTTTCCCAGATATGGCAGAAAATCTAGATAAAATAGTTTCATTGAATGATTCTAGATACATATTGTTTGAACTTCCTTTGCTAGAAGAGGTAAACTATGTGGATGAGGTTGTTTATCGATTAATGTCACTTGGAAAAGTGCCTGTGCTAGCTCATCCAGAGAGATATTTTATTACTTCCAAAGATTTTTCTGTGATAGAAAATCTTGCTCAAAAGGGTGTGTTACTTCAAATTAACTTAAATTCGCTTATTGGACATTATGGAAAAGAGGCAAAAAAACTTGCTGTTAGGCTTTTAAAGGCTGATATGGTTCAGTTTGTGGGTTCAGATGCACATTCTTCTGCGGGGTATGAAAAGCTTGCAGAAAGTATCCCTGTATTAGAAAAATTAGTTGGTGTAGAAAAAGCAAAGGAGCTTATGGTAGATAATCCTAGAAAGGCTCTTCATGATGAAGAAATTGATGTTGGAACTTTTGAGACACATAAGGTGTCTAATCGTTCGAAAACGAGAAAGAGTTTGTTTTCTAAAATTTTAGAAAAGGTGGGATAAGGGAGATATGTGGAAAAAGTTATGGTTTGTTTTTTCTGTCATGTTTGTTTGTTTCATTGCTTTAACAAGCAGTTTTGGTAATTCTTTTGCGGCTACCAAGGAAGATGTTTTGTCTGCTTTAAACCAAACTTATCAGGTAAGTGGTGAATCATTTAAGTTACCACAAAAATATATTTCTAAAGGTGAAGAATATTTAAATAATAATGATTTAACATCAGAACAGTATGATACTATTATTAATGCGGTTGGAAAAGCCGTTGCAATTGCAGAATCTGCTGGAACTACTGATTTAAGTAAAATCAGTAAAGAGGATAAGCAAAAAGCACTTGGTGTGGTGATGGAAACATCGCGTAATATTAATCTGGATTTGGAAACGGAATTATCTAAATCAAATAATAATGCCTCCAATCCTACAAATAGTTCTGAAGATCAGAATGTAAAAGTAGATTCTACTGATAATGCAAATTCTTCTACTGATATAAGTGGAGAAGTTACTATCAGTGGTGAGGGTATTTCTGGTGAAACAGAAAATGAAAATGAAAGTACAAATATGAGTCAGTCTGGAGAGTCTACAAATTCTTCTGGAAGTCTCATGGGATTAATTGAAAGCCTTAGGGATGAAGGTGGTATGTCCACAGAAGAAATAGAGCAAACTGTTGATAAAAACATCACTTTGGCGATTGTTGGAATGATTTTAATTTTATTTATAAATATTTTCATAATTTACTTGATATTTAAATCGAAATGGAATAAAATAATCAAGTACATATTAATGGTAATCTTTATATTATTACTTCTTGTTTTGCTGGCTGCCCTAATATATGGTTTAATAAACCTTGGCGAAATAAGAGTAATGTATAAACTTTATTACATGTTTATTTAGGAGGAAGGAAAATGAAGAAAAGTATAGTTGGAATTTTAGTTTTCGCATTATTATGCACAGCATCACTTGTAGTATTTGCTGCTAACTTTAGTGATGTTAATTCACACTGGGCACAATCATCTATTAGCAGATGGTCAAATGAGTCTATTGTAAATGGTTATACTGATGGTACATTTAAACCAGAAAGTAATATCACAAGAGCTGAATTTGCAGCAATTGTTACAAGATTATTTGAACCTACAAGGACTACAAGTTTAAACAAATATACAGATATTGAGTCTGGTGCTTGGTATTATGATTCTGTTGCAAAAGCAGTTGCAATGGGAGCATTAGATGGTTCTACATCAAAAATTAGACCAAATGATTATATTACAAGAGAAGAAGCTATGAATGGCTTAAATAGCATTTATGCTTTAACAGCAAAATCTAAGAGTGAAGCATTAGCTAAATTCTCTGATTCAGCATCTATTTCTAGTTGGGCTGAAAGTGCAGTTGCTGCATTTACAGAGTATGGATATGTTAATGGATATCCTGATGGAACAGTAAAACCAAGTGATAATATCACAAGAGCTGAGTTTGCAAAAATGTTAGATAGAGCTGTTGCTTTAATTATCAAAGAAGATGGTGAATATGATTTAACAGATGTAAACACTAGTGTTATCGTTAAATCAAAAAATGTTTCATTAAATAATGTATCTAATGTTGATAGAGTATTTGTATTAAATGATGATATGAATGATTCATTAAAGATTGATGGTAAAAAAGCAAGTAATACTATTATTATTTCTGCTACAGAAAAAGAATCATCAGCAGGTGGTGGCGGCGGTGCCGGTTCATCAAACAGAACAGCAATTATCACTGTAACAACAAATGGTGATAAATATACTGTTGTAAAGAATTCTGCAACAATCGCTGATGGTAAAAAAATTACTGTAGAAGTTGATGGCAAAAAAGTTCTTTCAGAAGTTGAACTTAGTGAATCAACATTTGCAGATAATATGAAAACAGTAATTAATGCTTTAGATCCAGAAAAAGTAATTAATACTTTAGAAGCTGATTATACAAGTGTTGATGTTAAAGATTGGGCTAAAGCAGCTATTGAGACATTATCTGCTGAGCAACAAGTAGCAGCTGGATTAGCTTATGCTGAAAGTGCAAAAATGTCTGATGTTTATGCAGCTTTAATTGAAGCTGGTATGACATCTGATGACCTTAAAGCTGCAGCAGCTGATACATTCACAGTTTCTTATACTGATGGTATTGATGCATTAAAGTCAATCTAAGTTATTGATAAGCATTTTATGGGAGAGCCATAAAAGTTGGCTCTCCTATAAAAATAAATTTGACAAAAATATTGACATTTACTCATGAAAATGTTACTATATTTTTGTTCTTTTAAAAATAAAAGGGCAGTTAAAATGCGCGAGTGGCGGAACAGGCAGACGCACAGGACTTAAAATCCTGCGCCCGATGAGGGCGTACCGGTTCGATTCCGGTTTCGCGCACCAAAGGTACCATGGCTTTGAATTAATCATTGTCATGGTACTTTTTTATCTATTTCCAAAATCATTCTATTGACATGGAGTTGAATTTTCATTAATATATAAGTGTATGAATAAGTAGGAGGTGTGTCTAGGCATGAAACAAAGGACAAAAAACATTTTTAGAATATTATGTTTGTTACTTGCAGCATTATTTGTAATACCAGTTGTTGTACAATTATTTTATTATTAATATTCGGGTGTGAATTATATGGAATCTATTCTAGGATCATTTAGACTTTTTTATGAAACAAAGGTAGTAGGTTATTTTAATATGTTAGCTGAGTATCCTATCAAAATTGTAACACTGGCTGTGGATCTTATCCTAGTTGGTTTTTTGGTTTATGGTTTAGTAAGGGTACTGAATGGTACTAGAGCTATGTATCTTTTAAAGGGTATTGTGATTTTGATTGTAGCTACAGCACTTAGTGAGTTTTTCTCGTTGAACATTTTACACTATATATTAAGTTCTATTAGTACCTATGGTGTTATCATGATTATTGTCATTTTCCAACCAGAGCTTAGGAGAACTCTTGAGCAGATGGGGAGTGCGGACATTAGAAAGTTTTTTGATTTTGAAGAACAGCCTGTTGATGATTCTGCAGTAGATAGTGTGGTTGAGGCTTGTTACAGAATGTCAAAAGAAAAGATAGGAGCATTAATTGTTTTTGAAAGGGAAATGGGACTTGATCCAATTGCTTTAACGGGTGTTAAGATTGATTCTAAAGTATCAAGAGAGCTAATAGAAAACATATTTGTTCCAGATACGCCACTTCATGATGGTGCCGTGATTATTAGAAATGGGAGAATTGATTCTGCGGCGTGCATCTTACCTATTACTTCTCGTGAAGATTTAGATAGGGAATATGGCACTAGGCATAGAGCCGCCATTGGTCTTTCTGAACAGTATGATTCCATTGTGGTAGTAGTTTCAGAGGAAACGGGTAAGGTTTCCATGGTGATAGATGGGAAAATTATCAGGAATCTAAAAGAGGAGACCTTGTGTAAAGAATTAAAAAGAAGGTTGGAAAGAAAAACACAAAAGGGCATTAAAGATATGATAAATGCTCAAAAAGAAAAATATAGGAATATTAAATTAAAAAAATAACTTATCATGGAGCTCAGTTTTTGAGCTCCATTATATTTTTTGAATATTGATTTTTTTTAAATAATATAATAGAATTATCTAAGAAAAGTTATATTATCTTTTTAACGAAAAGAGTTTTTGAAATGTTTAAGATAATATTGCTTAAAAACGCTAAACGAAAAGGAGAGTATTTTATGAAAAAATATCTTAGTGAATTTTTAGGTACGTTGGTTTTAGTTCTTTTGGGTTGCGGTAGTGCCGCAATTGCTGGTGGCACTCTTGGAACGCTTGGCATTGCTTTTGCATTTGGTCTTGCCATTGTGGCAATGGCTTATTCCATTGGAAGAATTTCTGGCTGTCATGTAAATCCAGCAGTATCACTTGCAATGCTAATTTCAGGTAAAATGTCTGCAAAAGATTTTTGTGGATATGTAGTAGCTCAGGTTTTAGGTGCATTTGCTGGTTCTGGAATTTTATTAGGAATTATTCGTTGCACCACGCTTGGCGATGTTGGCTTAGGAGCAAATGGATATGGAGAGTTATCTGCTGTAAGTCTTAACCTATGGGGAGCTCTAATTGTAGAAGTGATAGCTACATGTATCTTTATATTTGCCATTCTTGGTGTTACTGATGATGATAAATATGAAAAAATTTCTGGTGTGGTAATAGGTTTTGTATTAACTTTAATCCATATTGTTGTTATTCCACTAACAGGTACATCAGTTAATCCGGCAAGAAGCCTTGCACCAGCAGTTTTGGTTGGAGGTACAGCACTTTCACAAGTATGGGTGTTTATTGTTGCACCATTTGTTGGAGCAGCACTTGCCGCTCTAGTTTGGAAAGCATTAAAAGAATCAAAGTAATTGGTTTGATAAAAGAATAAGAAATGAAGACTGAGAAACAAATTAACACATTAGGGACGGAGTAAAAAGTGTCAACCTATCATGGGTTGACACTTTTTACTCCGTCCCTAATGTGTTCAGTATTTAGACTTTATAATTTAGTTCGTCTTTTTGAGCCACTTTGACAATTGTTTTATTTAAGTTACTTCTTTCCAAGCTCATCATGTTTGCTCCAAATTCTGGGGCATAGAAGAATTCAGATAGTGTGCAGTTTAATGCGTTTGCTATTTTTTCAATATTAATAATGGATATATTTCTCTTTCCACGTTCCACAGAAGTAATGTATGTTCGGTCAAGTTCTGCATTCAAAGCTAGTTTCTCCTGACTTAGTTTAAGATTATTTCTGAGAAATTTAATTCTGTTTCCGATTATAATTTTAACATCATCCATATTCTTTCCTCCTCATATTATTTTGAGTTACCTATATGGCAACTATACCTATAACTAAGGATAAAGAATTTGATGCTGATAGTTCAACGGATTATGAGTCACAACGATTTTATAATCTTTCCTCTTTTTTATCGTCGTCTTTTTTTAATTCGCAGTCGATAAATGGATCTTTTACATCTGTTTTTACTTTGAATTTCACAGGTATTTCGATTTTCATTTTTTGAACAATCGTAAATTCGCAGTCATTATCCTCTTTTCCCATTTCATATTTGTGATGCCTTGATGGAACAATAATTGCTCTACCACAGCATTCTGATTTTGTATGCTTTACTTCAACATCTGGTGATACTTTGACAGGTATTTCAAGACTTACAAACTTTTCAACTATTTCCTTACAATCCGTGTCATCATCATGACCTGGCATATAAATTGAGATTTCTTCTTCTGGCATTTTCAATTCCTCCCTTCAATTTAATATCATAATATGCGTAATAATAAAAAAGTGTGAAGTGAAACCGCACGAAAATGGTTGTCCCTTTTTGTATAGTGTGGTAAAATAGGGAACTGAGGTGAAATTCGTGTTTAAGCTACATTCAAAATTTGAGCCTACTGGTGACCAACCACAGGCAATAGATGCTTTAGTGAATGGAATAAATAAAGGTGAGAAATACCAGACGCTTTTGGGAGTTACAGGGTCTGGTAAAACTTTTACTATGGCAAATATTATACAAAAAGTCCAAAAACCCACACTCATTTTGGCTCATAATAAAACACTAGCTCGGACAGTTATATTCGGAATTCAAAGAGTTCTTCCCAGAGAACGCCGTAGAATATTTTGTATCCTATTATGATTATTATCAACCAGAGGCGTACATGCCTCAAACGGATACCTATATTGAGAAGGATTCTGCGGTAAATGAAGAAATTGATAAACTTCGTCATTCAGCAACAGCATCACTTTTTGAGAGAAAAGATGTAATTATCGTTGCTAGTGTTTCTTGTATTTATGGCTTGGGTGATCCAGAGGATTATACGGGACTTACACTTTCTTTGAGACCCGGAATGACTATTGAAAGAGATAGTTTGCTTAGAATGTTAATTGACCGCCAGTATGATAGAAATGAGATTGATTTTAAACGTGGTAAGTTCAGGGTGAAGGGGGATACGGTAGAAGTATATCCGTCGAATGAAAACGAGAAGGCAATTAGAATTGAATTCTTTGGCGATGAGATTGAAAAGATATCAGAAATTAATCCTTTAACGGGTCATAAGATAGGCATTAGAAATCATGTATTAATTTTCCCAAATTCACACTATGCCACTTCTAAGGAAAAGATGAAAAGGGCGATTGGAACGATTGAGCAGGAATTGGAACAAAGAATAGAGGAGTTTAAGAGTCAGAATAAATTAATTGAGGCGCAAAGAATTGAGCAAAGAACCAATTTTGATATTGAAATGATGCTGGAAACCGGCTTTTGCCAGGGAATTGAAAACTATTCAAGACATATTAGTGGTAGAGCACCGGGCAGTGCACCATATACTTTAATGGATTATTTTCCAAAGGATTATTTGCTCATCATCGATGAATCGCATGTTACTATTCCTCAGGTTAGGGCCATGTATAATGGTGATAGAGCAAGGAAGGAGAGCTTAGTTGAGTATGGTTTTAGGCTTCCTTCTGCTTTTGATAACAGGCCATTAAAATTTGATGAATGGGAAAATCGAATTAATCAAGTAATATTTGTGAGTGCCACTCCTGCGGATTATGAGGCAGAACATGCGAAAAATAATGTGGCGGAGCAGATTATCAGACCTACTGGTTTGCTAGATCCTAAGATTGAAGTAAGACCAGTAGAACATCAGGTGGATGATTTGATAGAACAGATTAATGAGGTGGTTCAAAACCATGAAAGAGTGCTTGTGACTACCCTTACCAAGAAGATGGCAGAGGATTTAACGGCATATCTTAAGAATATTGATATTCGTGTGACTTATATGCATTCGGATATTGATACGTTAGAGAGAATGAAGATTTTAAAGGAATTAAGAGAAGGCAAGTATGACGTTTTAGTGGGAATTAACCTATTAAGAGAGGGCCTTGACTTGCCAGAGGTTTCACTGGTTGCTATATTAGATGCTGATAAAGAAGGGTTCCTTCGTTCAGAACGTTCACTGATTCAAACGATTGGGCGTGCTGCAAGAAATGTGAATGGGCGTGTAGTGATGTATGCGGATGAGCTTACACAATCAATGGAGAAGGCAATCTCTGAAACGAATAGAAGAAGAAAGATTCAGATGGCGTATAACGAGGAGCATGGCATCACGCCGCAGTCTATTAAGAAAGAAATCCGTGACGATATTAAGGCTACGATTGTAGATGAAACTGCAGAAAAATATGAGATTGGTAAAGATGGTAAATCAGTGGATGATGTGATTGAGGAGCTAACCACTCAGATGCTGAAATATGCTGCTAAGATGGAGTTTGAGGAGGCTGCTAAGCTAAGAGATGAGATTAAAGAATTGGAGAAGCTAAAATAAAAGGTTGCAAGATGAAATGAAAAAAATTATAATGGTAATGAATGAATCTTTGAAACAAATGACAAAATAAGGAATAGACTAAGGAGGAAATCATGTTAATTGGTCAAATTGCGTTGTTAGTAGTAGGAATTTTATTGCTAATAAAAGGCTCAGATTTCTTTGTTGATGCTGGCTCTAAGATAGGCAAGACTCTAAAAATCAATGAAATGTTACTTGGGGTAACGATTGTATCTTTTGGTACAAGTTTGCCAGAATTTATTGTAGCATTAACAAGTGCACAAACAGGAAGTACAGAAATTGCGCTTGGAAATATCCTTGGAACAAATTTGTTTAATACATGTGTCATTTTAGCTGTAATCGCATTAATAAAACCTGTTCAGTTTAAAAAAGATACTGTTAGAAAAGATATGTATATGTCTGTTGTAACAGCTTTGGTTTTACTGATTATTATGTCAGATAAAATATTGAATAGTGATGTAGTAAATATTCTTTCTAGAACAGATGGTTTAATACTTTTAGTACTTTTTGGCATGTTTATGTATTATAGTTTATATACCCTTACAGATTATTGGAGAGAGCGTAAAGAGGATAAGAAAAGTAATAAGGAGATTAAATTAAAATTAAAGGATATTGATATTCTTACGGTGAATATATTTTTGATGCTTCTAGGAATTATTATGGTGTTTGTTGGTGCGAATTGGTCTGTTAGTGCTGTTGAAGAGATTGCCAGAATCGTTGGAATATCAGAGACATTTATCTCTATCATTGTTGTGGCAGTTGGAACATCACTTCCAGAAATTTTCACATCGATATCGGCGTTAAAAAAAGGAAAACAGGATATTGCTGTTGGAAATTTGATAGGGAGCAATATGTTTAATATTATGTTTGTGCTAGGCACAGCAGCAGCCATTCGTCCTATTCCTTTAAAGATGGATTCCCTTATTATTGATGCTTTCACGTTTTTAATGGTAATGATACTTTTATTGATACATGCAAGAAAGGGAAAAGATCATGTGATTTCGAAGGGAGAAGGAATCTCATTTCTTGCTATTTATATAGCATATATATTATATGTTGTTGTAAGAGGATAGTACAGAGGAATAAATTTAAGAAAAAAAGGAGTTTTTGTGTGTCATGGGAAGAAGAAAAATAATTAGTATTGCTGGAGATTTAAGTAGTGGAAAAACTACAGTTACAAGGTTAATGCAAGAAACATTAGGGTATGAAATATATAGGAATGGTGCATACTTTAGAAAATTAGCAGCAGAGAATGGTATGAGTGTGACTGAGTTTAATGTATATGTAACAGACCACCCTGAGATAGACAGGCAAATTGAACAAAGTGCAAAGGAATATGCTGCCACTCATGAGAATTTGATTATTGATGCAAGACTTGGTTGGTATGCGGTTCCAGAATCTTTTAAGGTATATTTAAGGGTGGATATTAATGAAGCAGCAAGGCGTGCTTTTCATGACCCTGACAGAAAAGAGACAGAGAGCTTTTCTACAATAGAAGAGCAAAAGGAAGATTTGATGAAGAGATTTGAACTTGAAAATGAACGTTATTTTTCTTTATATGGTATCCGAAAAGAGGATATGTCAAATTATGATTTTGTGCTTGACACTACTAATCTCACACCGGAACAAGTAAATGAAAAGATTATAGAGGCTTATCATAATTGGTTGAAAGAGGAATAGGTTGACAAATAAGGGACGGAGAAAAAAGTGTAAACTCCGCCCTTTTATTTTAAAACACTTTTTACACCTCAATGCTTACAGCATGTGCAATGCCGAGGATACTTTCATTTTGTTGTGCAGTGGTGGGACTCATGAGAGCACCAGTTGCACAGAACAAAACTCTTTTGAATTTTTTGTGTTTTAGTTGATTATAGATATATCCACAAAATGTGGTGGCACAACAGCCACAGCCACTTCCACCAGCATGGGTATCTTGTTTATCTCCATCAAAAATCAAACAACCACAGTCATTGTAATTGTTCTTCATATCAATTCCTCTAGATTGCATCAATTCATTCGTGATTTTCTTTCCAATTACTCCTAAATCTCCCGTTAAAATTAAATCATAATCGCTAGGTGCACGTCCCGTATCTTTAAAATGTGTATAAAGTGTGTCTACGGCCGCTGGCGCCATGGCTGCTCCCATGTTATTCGCATCTTTAATTCCCATATCCACAATCTTTCCTGTGGTCACATGTGTGATAAATGGTCCCTCTCCACCAGATGATAATAAGGCGGTCCCAGAACCAGTCACAGTCCACTGACTTGAGGGAGGTCTTTGTGTTCCTAGTTCTAGTGGAAATCGGAATTGCTTTTCTGCACTACAAAAGTGACTGGAAGTAGAAGCAATCACATTATCCGCCATCCCTCCATCAATCAGCATCGCTCCCAAGCTCATGGCTTCCACAAAAGTAGAACAGGCTCCAAAAAGCCCATAATAGGGAATATCACGCTCCCTAATTCCAAAAGAAGAGGAGATACACTGATTTAGTAGGTCACCTGAAAATAAATAATCGATATCTGCATTAGCCACTTTCTCATTTCCAAGACAGCCTGCCACACATTCTTTCACAATTTTTGCCTCTGTTTTTTCCCATGTTTTTTCGCCCCAAGCCTCATCTTCCAAAATCATATCAAAATATTTTGCAAGGGGACCTTCGCCTTCTTTTGGCCCCACAATAGAGTAGGTAGAAGAGATGGATACAGGGTTTGAAAGTTTCACAGTTTGTTTTCCTAATTTTTTCTCTGCCATTTTTAACCTCCTTGTCCGCCGAGTAAAGATAAAGTAGAGCAGTCCAATTACCATAGATGTGCTAATTCCGGTATACAAGCACAGGTCCTGCAATTTGGAATAACTTTGCACCAACACCTAACACTAGCCCTTCACTCTTAAATTCTATGGCAGGTGATGCGATAGAGTTTGCAAATCCTGTAATTGGCACAATAGAACCTGCCCCTGCAAATTTACCAATACTACTATAAACATTGATTGCGGTTAAGAATATTCCGATAAAAATTAAAGAAATACTGGTTGCCGCTGAGGCATCATCTTCTGATAATCCTCTACTTGTCCAAAAATCTAGGATAAATTGACCAATTAAACAAATGGTTCCACCAACCATGAAGGCTTTCAGAATATTGAAAGCTGTTTGCGAATTGGGAGTCACCTTATCCACATATTCTTGGTAATCTTTCTTGGTTTCAATGCTTTTCATTCTTTTAATTCCTTCCATTTTCTCTAGCCCTTTCTGTATCGATTTTAAAATACACCTTGGTATCGGCAATATATTCGTTAATCTTATTATCACGAATGGTGCACCTAAGTCCTATGATTTCCACATCAAAAATATGATCTATTGTGGTAGAAACTTCTTCATAAGCGGTTTTAATGGCATCATCAAATGATATAATCGATGTGCCTTGAATATTCAAACATTTTGTTACACTCATAAAAACACCTCCAGATAATTAATATGTTAACCAACAAGAGAGGAAATATGCAATTTTTTGCAACAAATCTTGAAAAAACGTTGTCGAATCTCTTAGGTTTATGATATTATAAAGTTGTAAAATTTTAGACAAATTTGTATTGAATGAAAAATAAGATAAATCAAAGATTGGAAGATAAAAATAAAATACATTACAAAAAAAGAGACAAAGAATAAAATACAAAAGAGAGAGGGTTTTTAAGAATGAGTATTGTGATAAAACATAGAATATTTTTGATTTTCATGCTGCTAGCATTAAGCTGTTTGTTTTGGTCATGTATCTCTTCTAGTACATATGCGGCAAGTGAAACGGTAGAGGTAATCCTTAGCAAGAAAATTAGCATCATCTTTAATAATGAGTTAAAATCTTTTTCTGATGTGAATGGAAAGACGGTTTATCCGCTTTTATATGAGGGTACCACTTATTTACCTATCAGGGCATTGTCTAATTTATTTGAAAATGCGGTTACATGGGATGCAGAAAATAATAGAGTTCTTCTTGGAAAGGGAGAGATGGATACCAGCACGGTAAAAACGGTAAGTGTTTTTGTGACTGGGGAGAATGAAACCGTATCTGCATTGTTAAATAAAGAGATACAAATAGAATATAAGGAAAAGCCACAAACATTTACAAATGTGAATGGGGTACAGGTTTATCCATTATCTTATGAAGGGACTACTTATCTACCAGTAAGAGCTATTTCTAATATGTATGGTGCAGAAATTGATTGGGATGGTGCTACTAGTAGGATTACTATAAGGCGTGAAAATAAACTTGCTAATATTACAAATGTTACTATCAAAGTAATTGATGGCACACCGTGTGCTGTGGTAAATACAGATAATCCAGTTTATGATTATAAATATTATTCGTTAGAAGATCCTAATAGATTAATTTTAGACCTCAAAAATACTAATTTTTCAATTGATAAAACTTCTCAACAAATTAATTATGGAACGATAGAAAGTGTCAGGTTTGGAGATCAGGGAAATAACTTAAATAGAATTGTACTGGATGTATCCAAAATAGGGACATATACCGTTGTACAGAGTGATGATAGGCGCTTAACTTATCTTGCACTTTCTGAAAACTTTGAATTAAAGGATGAAGAAAAAAATACTGATATTTTAGTAGCGTCAATTGGTGATAAAATCTTTATTCCAGCAGATGTGAAAACAAATAGTGGTGAAACAAATTCTGGTGAGGATACCAATAATGATACAAACACTAATACAAATACAGAAAATACAACTAGTGGAGAAACAGTAATTGTTTCAAGTGGCGATGAAAACCAAACTTCATCAGGTGAAAAAACAGAGGAACAGAAAGAAACAGAGGATAATGAACTAACAGAGGCAGAAATTGCAAAACTTGCAAAAGTAACATCGGTAAAGTATGCAGCTTCTACTAATAAAACAAGAATTAGTATTTCTGGAAGTTATCAATATGAAAAGTTTATTTTGCAGGATCCACCTAGAATTGTCATAGATATCAAAAAGGCATATCTTGCAGTAGATGGACCAACAGAAATCACACCAATCAATAAAAATATTAAAGAAATCAGATTTTCACAAAATGAAAAAGATAAAGTGAGGGTTGTAATTGAACTTGAAAAGTCAGTAGACTACGAAATTAGCAAGAGTTCCTCATATATAGATATCTCAGTTGAAGAACCGTCTTATAGAAATATTAGTTATGAATCCTCAAAAGATAGTGCTACTCTTACTTTTTATGATGTTAAGAAAAAGGTATTTGATACATCAGAAGTCGAAAAGAGTAATAAATACACAATCAGCTATAGTTCTTCCAAATTTGATAGTGGAAAAGGAATCATTGAACCAGATGATGATTTTGTAAAATCAATAGAGATAAAGACGAATAAGATTACCATTAACGTCACAGAAAAAATGACATATGAAATGAGTCAAGAAGGAGATGATGTGGTACTTACAATGACAAAGAAGACTACAAGTTCTTCTAATACAACTAAACAATCCGAAGATGATTTTGTAGTTTTGATTGATGCCGGGCATGGAGGATCTGACCCTGGAGCAATCAATGGTACAGATTATGAAAAAATATATAATTTGAGTATTGCCTCAAAAATATATGATTTACTTGAAGACACTGATGGAATTACTGCTTATATGTCAAGAGAAAGTGACACCTATATGGACAGACAAGATAGAGTAGATTTTATTATGAAATATACAGGAAAGGCTGACTTATTTGTTTCAATTCATAATAATTCAACCACCAATAAGAATTATAGTGGTACAATGGTTCTTTATTACAATAAGGAATGTGAAAAAGATTTTGGCATTACAAGTAAAGAATTTGCATCAATTGTGTTAGAGGAACTTACATCAAGTCTAAAAACAAAAAATTTAGGAGTGGTTAGTAGAGAGGATTTATGGGTATTATCTAAGTCTAATCTACCATCAATCCTTTGTGAGATTGCATTTGTTTCTAATGATGCAGAGCTTGCAAGATTAAAAACAGAAGAATTCCAAAATAATGCAGCACAAGCAGTATATGAAGGAATTTTAGCTGCCAAAAAGCAAATGGGCAGGTAGTAGTAAGAAAGGAATGGTAAGAATGGAAGATAATATTTCAAAAGGACTTTTTGGACTAAATAGGAAGGATGTTGAAAATTACATAGCAGATATGAGAAAAGATTATGAAGAGGAATTAAAAAGACAAAATCAAGAACTACTTACTATGAAGTCTGAGAATGCAAAGTTAAACGAAAGATTAAATGAGCTTTTGTCTGACAAAAGAGAAATAGAAGAAGCAAAAAGAAATATTTCTGACGTTCTATTTAAAGCAGAACAACAAGCAAAGAAAATTGTAGAAGATGCGAAAACACAAGCAATGGAAGAAAGACAAGAAATAGATACACAAATAGAGGCGGAAAAAGAAAAATTAATTGATGCAAAAATAGAACTTGCAATGCTAAAAGATAAGGCAAAGGATTTGATTGCAAAATTTACAGATGATATCACAAAATTACAGTAGGTATATTATTTCAAATCACCTAATA
>JAFUGC010000049.1 GCA_017469565.1 Clostridia bacterium
AAACTTTTTCATCTTAATTCTCTCCTTTTCTTGTTGCTTTTGGTGAATGAAATATTCACCTGTGTCTAGTGAGTCAAAAGTACCTTCTTTACGATGAGTCCATAAGGTCACCACCTTTAAAAGCTCGGTCCATAAAGTAACATCCAACTATATCTAAAGAAGATGTCAAAAGCCTCTTCTAAGATATCTCTCTTTGAATATTCGATTTCTTACATACTCAAACTACCTCCTAAATTATTGGTCGGTCATAAAAGAAATAAACTTACGATAATCATTATACCACGCCACCCGTATCAAATTCGTATCATTTCCATATTTATACAAAAAAAAAATTAGGGTACTCTGCCCTAATTTTTTATTCCTCATATATTTTCCCTTGCAATTTAAGCATGGTTTCATAAGACCAAGTAGAATACTGCAACATATATTCCTCCCTAAATTCATGCATTGCATAAGGGTCTCCTGCCAAATAGCGGTAGTAATCGCAATCTATTTTTTCTTTATTGATGCCGTACAAAATCTCTTTCTCGAAATACAATATCCTTTAATCCAATTGCCTCTAACGAATGAATCAAATCTGCAATCAAAATACGCAGTTGAGATTTGATAGAATCATTTTCTTCCTTATCCGGCCACAAATAGGCAATCAGTGTATCAGAACTACACATGGCACCTTTTCTATCCACCAAAATGGCAAAAAGCTCCTTTGTTTTCCTTCTTTCAAAAGACACAGGCACCCCATGATATTTCACATCAAATACCCCAAAACACTGCACTTGTAGCTTATCCTCATTTTCTTTTGGAAGCTGGTATCTTAAATTAGAAATAGCGTCTCTCACGGCATCTTCCGTGATTGGCTTCAAAAGATAGGCTGTTGCATAGACACGAAAGGCCTCTAGTGCATATTCCTTGTGAGCAGTAATAAACACAATATTCACAAAAGGATTTTTTTCTTTGATTTTTTTGGCCAGTTCAATTCCGCTTATTCTTGGCATTTCGATATCTAAAAATGCAATATCAATATGGTTTTCTTTTACCATTGCAATTGCTTCTTCTGCGGAACATGCTCCGCAAATGTGTTCCTTTTTGGTCAATATTTTCTAAGATGTTTTTGATGGAACTTACTACTAAACTCTTATCATCTACCGTTATTGTATTCAATGTTACTATCTTCCTCTCTTTTCATTGGTATGATTATTTTAACTTTCATTCCTTTTTCAGACTTTTGCAGTTTAATGGAGCCTCCGAACTAATATTTCCAGTCTTTGCCTTGCATTATTCAAACTTATTCCATTATGCTCTTTCTGTTTCTCCATTAAGTTTAATTCTCCTTTGCCTTCATCCTCTACCGTGATGTAAATCCAATTTCCAATTTTCTCTGTCTTAATATAAACGGTGCCTTCTCCGCTTTTGGCGATTACTCCATAATGCACGGCATTTTCTACAATTGGCTCTACAGAAAGTGGTGGCAAATAAAAATCCATGTATTGTAAATCATAGATAACATCTAGTTTTAAGTTTGGCTCTGCTTTTTCTAAGGCAATATACTGCCTAATATGCTTTAATTCTTGCTCAAAAGAGATTAGTTTCATTTTCTCTATGCCTCCAATATTTGCCCTTAGGTAACCAGAAAAATCATCTAATGCTCTCATTGCTTTGGGTGGATCAATTCTACAAAGCTCTCTAATAATGGTTAAAGAATTAAACAAAAAGTGAGAATGAATTTGCTCTGTCATGGAAGAAACCTTGACAGATAATAAATTCTTTTCATTTTCCATTGAAATCTTTTCCTCTTCTAACTGCTCATATAAATATGCCATCAAAAAGGATACAGTCAGCGTAGGCATCATAATGTTTAGATGCCCCACATTGATTTCAATGATAAAAGCAATCAGAGGAAGGAACAAGGCGCTCAATAAAAATATGATTCTTTTTCCCTCCCATTTCAATCCTTGAAACTTTAAATCCTTATCCACAAATAAATACCATAAATATAAAATAAAAGCGGCTATTCCCAGACCTATTGTTAAAATGTAATCATCATCCTGCTTGGCTGCTCTATATAAGTTAATTTCCATAATCACAAAATATGCAATGGCACAAAACAGTAAAATGGCAGATAGAGATAATATCTCTAGTTTCTTGCTTTTTCTTTTTTGAAATCCAATAGACACAATAATAATGAGAAGTAGCACAATCGAAAAAAAATCCAATATTAAATTAACGATATGATATTGTGTGGTCATCTTTCTTATTCTCCTAACTCCTTGATAACTTGATAGGATTTTCCAAAGTTTTTGATAAGAAAAAATCTAGCTATGGTATTAGCAATGATGGATATGAATATGGTAACTAAGCTTACCAACAAAACAATCACTGCAAGCCATCCCATTTCACTTATTGTCGTTTGAAAAATAATGCATGTAATGATTAGTCCTAGAAACATGACTAGTCCTATCAGTAGCCATAAAAGGGAACGTTTCACTAAGTGAAAAGCAGAATTATTTTTCATGGTACATTCCTTATCTCCAAGATTGGTCAAGTACTCATTGATCCCATTTACCAGTCCTTTTATTTCCATGTAATTTAAGATACATTCTCTAATGATAAAATAGCCAAATACACTACCAACTGACAGCATACGATGTTCCAACATAAAACCATCTATTACCACCATGATTGTAGTCAGAATATTAGCAAAACAATCAAAAACGATTTGAAAAATGTATATATTTTTTGTATGCCTTAAGTCTTCTGATATCTGAGAAACTCTGCCAATTCCATAGATAATCACTACGATAGCTATGATACTAATTACCCTAAAAATAGAATTCATCACCGGCACAATCCCATCACTAAAAAGCATACCAGAGCAAAATGTTAAAATACCCATTATATAATTTACTATTAAACCCTCAAGAATCAGTTTAAATCCAATATTATCAACCATATTACGATAGCCTCCCAGTGTTACCAGAAAGATAATCTGTTTGAATTAGTTTTGAATCTTTTTTATTATATCATTCAAAACGTATCAAAAGTGTATCAAATTTTGTCGAAGATTCCCATTGTTTTATATGACAAAACAGTACCCAAGATATTAGCTAAGTTTCTCTAGCATCTTGGGTACTGTTCAAAAAAATCCTTCTCCTGATTCAAGGAGATTCTTATTGACAAAGGATTAAGTAATGTCCTTCTCTTTTAGGAGGAAGGCCAATGGTTACGCTCTTTCCTCCTGGTTCACATGCAGTTAATATTTTTCCGGAAAGCGAGGAGATTTCCTGATACAAGTATCTATTTTCCGGAATATTTTTCCTGACAAAATTCAATGCAAGTGAATCTTTGAAACGTAGAATACACGTTCCTTTGGCCACATAAAATAACCTGTTGTCAGAAGTCTTGACCGGCTTTAAAATATTCCGAACCTGGTCATCTGCACTCTGTATTTCTTCCTCAGACAGGCAGAAATACTGACGGTTCCCGAAAAGCTTCCCAAATGACATAGAAGAGATAACCTTCAATTCCCAATCATGTGCTTCCACAACTTCCCATACAGATACGTAATACTTCATGTCTGCGTCTCCTTTTCAAAAATACAAGCTTACGAAAATGATTATACCATCCACCCTGTATCAAAAACGTATCAATCTTAATGTCAAAACAGGACAGCCATTTTCGTCAAAACGTGCATCCGTCAAAACAGGACAACCATTTTCGTCAAATCGGCGTCCGTCAAAACGAAATCGTCCGTCCGTCAAAACGGGACAACCATTTTCGTCAAATCGGCGTCCGTCAAAACGGAATCGTCCGTCCGTCAAAACGGGACAACCATTTTTGACGTAACATAATTTCATAGTGTAAAAATAATGTGGCCTTCTCTGTCAAAACTATTTATTTGATTCCGAGCTTTTTCAGTTTTTCATTCATTGAGGTTCTTGGCATTCCAAGCAATTCGGCTACTTCCGTGTCATTTATTCTGCAAGTTTCTTTTAGCTTGACATACATTTTACCAATACTACTTATGTCATCCTTATTATATTGATATTCATCGCTTAATTCTTTAAATGCCTTTATTTTATCATCTTTGCTATACTCATCATCTAAAAATCTTGTTATGGTATCTGAATTTCTCAATATATCTTTAATTTCTTCATTTGATATATCAATTATTTCTTGTAATCTATTATCTAGCTTAGAAAAATCTCTATAACTTGAAAAATAATATTCTTCAGGCGATTTACATATTTTCGCTTTCACAGGATTGTTATGAATATATTTTATGCAGTTTATCAAATGCATTTTGGTATAAATAGATTCCATCTTAAATCTATCTCTGAATACATGCCCTACATTTTTTCTCTTTTTGCTATAATACAATCCAAATGATGTATTGCATTGAGACATCATTTTTGATATTCTTTCAATTTTCGGGCAAAATAGTAGCATATGAGCGTGATTATCCATAATACAGTAAGAAACTATTTCTACGTCATTTCTAATTGCATTATGTTTCAAATAATATAAGTACTTTTCTTTATTCTGAGAGTTCTGAAAAATATACTTTTTCTCATCTCCTTGCACCATGATATGGTAAAAATTGGACTCATAGTAATAACGTGGCTTGCGCATTATATTCTTCTCCTTTTTTTAAATTATGTTACGTCAAAAACGGTTGTCCCTGTTTGACGTCCCTGTTTGACGGTCCCTGTTTGACGGATGTTCCCTGTTTGAGGATGGACGGCTGATTGTTGGCTGACGCCTTGCCGTTTGACGGAAGAAACAACTTGACGTGACGTACGATCTGTTTGACAAATTGACAAAAAAAAGGAGGCAAAATTATCCTCTTACGAATAATTTTACCCCCAATATTTACTTCTTATTAATTATGTCACGTCAAAAATGGTTGTCCCGTTTTGACGGACGCCGTTTTGACGACTTATTTTCCTGCTCTTTCTGCGATTGCAGCTTGTGCAGCAGCAAGTCTTGCTACTGGAACTCTGTATGGTGAGCAAGATACATAATCTAGTCCAACTTTGTGGCAGAATTCGATTGAAGAAGGATCTCCACCATGCTCTCCACAAATTCCAAGGTGGATGTCAGGTCTTGTGCTTCTTCCAAGCTCTGCAGCCATTTTCACTAACTTACCAACACCAACTTGGTCAAGTTTAGCGAATGGATCGTTTTCATAGATTTTCTTGTCATAGTATGCTCCTAAGAACTTACCAGCATCATCTCTAGAGAATCCGAATGTCATTTGTGTTAAGTCATTTGTACCAAATGAGAAGAATTCAGCTTCTTTTGCGATGTCATCAGCTGTTAATGCTGCTCTTGGGATTTCTATCATTGTACCAACGTGATATTTCATCTCTACGCCAGCCTCTTTGATTACTTCATCAGCTGTTGCACAAACAACGTCTTTTACATATTTAAGCTCTTTTACTTCTCCAACAAGTGGAATCATGATTTCTGGCTCAATGCTATGACCTGTTCTCTTTGATACAGCGATAGCAGCCTTAATAACAGCTCTTGTTTGCATTTTTGCAATTTCAGGATATGTTACAGCTAAACGGCATCCTCTGTGACCCATCATTGGGTTGAACTCATGAAGAGATGCAATGATTGCTTTGATTTGTTCTACTGATTTACCTTGAGCTTCTGCAAGTAACTCAATATCTCTTTCCTCAGTTGGAACGAACTCATGAAGTGGTGGGTCTAGGTAACGAATGGTTACGCCGTATCCTTCCATAGCTTCATAAAGTTTTTCAAAATCTCCTTGTTGCATTGGCTCAAGTTTAGCAAGAGCTGCTTCTCTTTCTTCAACTGTATCTGAGCAAATCATTTCTCTAATGGCAGCGATTCTGTCTGGCTCAAAGAACATGTGCTCTGTACGGCAAAGACCAATTCCTTCAGCTCCTAATTCTTTTGCTTTTGCAGCATCTGTTGGAGTATCAGCGTTTGTTCTAACTTTTAGTCTTCTATATTTATCAGCCCATCCCATGATTCTTCCAAAGTCACCAGAAACAGTAGCTTCTACTGTTGGGATAGCACCATCATAGATATTACCTGTTGTACCATCAATAGAGATAACATCTCCTTCATGATACTCTTTTCCACCTAATGTGAATCTCTTGTTTTCTTCATCCATTACCATTTCTGTGCATCCAGAAACGCAGCATTTACCCATACCACGAGCAACAACGGCTGCGTGAGATGTTCTACCGCCACGGCCTGTTAAGATACCTTGAGATGCTTTCATACCAACGATATCTTCTGGAGATGTTTCAAGTCTAACAAGAACAACTTTCTCTCCTCTTTTTGCCCATTCTTCAGCATCTTCTGCTGTGAATACAACTTTACCGCAAGCAGCACCAGGGCTAGCACCTAAAGCTTTTCCGATTGGAGCAGCTTCTTTTAATGCTTTTGGATCAAATGTTGGGTGAAGAAGTGTGTCTAAGTTACGAGGATCAATCATAGCAACTGCCTCTTCCTCAGTTCTCATTCCTTCATCAACTAAGTCACAAGCGATTTTGATAGAAGCTTGTGCTGTTCTCTTACCATTACGAGTTTGAAGCATGTATAGTTTACCATGTTCAACAGTAAATTCCATATCTTGCATATCTCTGTAATGAGTTTCAAGAGTTTTACAAACATCAACGAACTGTTTGAAAGCCTCTGGGAATTTTTGCTCCATCTCTGTGATGTGCATTGGAGTTCTAACACCAGCAACAACATCTTCACCTTGTGCGTTTGTTAAGAATTCACCAAATAATCCTTTTGCACCAGTAGCTGGGTCTCTTGTGAAAGCAACACCAGTACCACAGTCATCTCCCATGTTACCAAATGCCATTGATTGAACGTTTACAGCTGTTCCCCAAGAATATGGGATATCATTATCTCTTCTGTATACGTTTGCTCTAGGGTTATCCCAAGATCTAAATACGGCTTTGATAGCTCCCCATAATTGCTCGATTGGGTCAGATGGGAAGTCTTGTCCAATTTTATCTTTATATTCTGCTTTAAACTGGCTAGCAAGCTCTTTTAAATCATCTGCTGTAAGCTCAACATCCAATTTAACGCCTTTTTCTTCTTTCATTTTATCTATTAGTTGTTCAAAGTATTTCTTACCAACTTCCATAACTACGTCTGAATACATTTGAATGAATCTTCTGTAGCAATCCCAAGCCCAACGAGGGTTTCCAGATTTTGTAGCTAATACCTCAACAACATCTTCATTTAATCCTAGGTTAAGAATAGTATCCATCATACCAGGCATTGATGCTCTAGCACCTGAACGTACTGATACTAAAAGTGGATTCTCTTTGTCTCCAAATTTTTTACCTGTGATTTCTTCTAATTTAGCAATGTATTCTGTTACTTCGGCTTTGATATCATCATTGATTTCTCTGCCATCTTCATAGTACTGAGTACAAGCTTCTGTTGTAATTGTGAATCCTTGTGGAACAGGAAGACCGATATTTGTCATTTCTGCAAGGTTTGCACCTTTACCACCAAGTAATTCTCTCATGTCTGCATTACCTTCACTAAAAAGATATACATACTTTTTACTCATTTTTATTCCTCCTTGTTATTTTTGGTTTAACACATGTACTATATACCAAAAAAGGGGAAAAATCAACCCTTTTTTCGCATAAAAACCGCACATTTAGGGAGCATCTTAAATGTGCGGTTTTTCTCTTATTCATACTTTTTCTCTTCCTGCTCACTTACCTTTGCATATTCTTCTTCACTTATCTCAGTACTACATTCATACAAATGCTCCGGAGCAATATCAAGCTCATCACTCCATGCTACACTATCACCAACTACTTTTGCCTTCATAAAAAACGAAATTTCCCTCAGAGGTGCAAAAATCGATTTTTTTAGGAGCGGTGTCGCATCATATACTTTTCTTTCTCCTGTGATAAAAGTTAAAATTAGTTTATAATCTTCTCGTGGTTCAACTCCAACTACTATCCAATTAGCAGGCTTTCCTTGACAAATTTCCTCTTCCATAATATCACTCTTCCCTAATTATTTTAATGGTTCTATTTTATATAGCGGCTGCTCACTTATTGCTAATTCCCAATTTGCTAATAATTCATCCTTATGTAATTCTGCCCATGCGACTATAAATTTTATTTGACGTTTTGGCATTTGTCCTTCTAATAGCTCGCCATCCATATTGAATGTTGCTTTATATCCTTGATATTCTGCGTGAAAATGTGGTGGATTATGTTCCCCATTATTATACATTCTAATGATAATACCTAAAAACATTGATATTGCAGGCATTTTTTAACCTTCTTTCATTATATTATATTTTTTTGCTTTTATCTACCATTTTGTTAATATTGAGTTTATATTTGTGGAAACGATACTGGTGAAAACCAGTTCTTAGATATAGATCTTTTCATGATAATAAATTATATTTGTAAAATACAACATAAAAAGAAAAAAGTCAAACATAATCATTCGACAATGTTCGACTTTTCAATTAAGTTATATGAACTTAAAAATAATAACTTTTACAAATACTTTCCTTCCACCACTTCTTCCAACTTAATCCTCTCGTATTGTGTTGTATCCATTTTTTCCTCTAAATAATCCTTAAGTGGCGCTCCCAGTGCAAGGCTTTCCTTTTCTTTTTTTGCTAACTTTTTGATATGATATTCTAGCTTTGAGGCGGATGATTTATCTGCACTTTCCCATGCAGCAATCACTTTTTGTGGCGTATGGGATTTTGTATATTTTGCCCCTTCTTTTGCTGCATGAAAATGCTCGTTCATTCTTTTATTGAAATCATTGGTAATCCCAGTATAGATGGAATTATCTGTGCATCTTAGCATATAGGTATAGTATTTTTTCAAAGTCATTTTCTCTTTGCTCCCATTGCTTTTTCAAACATTGGAAGCACTCCAATGGAATTCTCATCTAGCTTTTCTGCCACTTGATAAATATCATGCCCTGGGAACTGATTTCCTTCAATCAAAACTGGTCCATCCTTTGACATTCCAACATCCCAGCCAACATATCTTACATGTGTACTCTTCTTTGCAGCTTTTTTCACCATTTCCTTTGCTTCATTCCAAAATGGCATTTGAAATCCTTTGATACTTGTACCGGTTAGCGGATGTTTTTCAAACACTTCTCCTGCCTTATTGACAGCCTCTTCTACAACTACTCCTGTTTCCACATCAATCTTTGCAGTCATTCCACCACTATTAAAATTATCTACATGAGCTACTCCATTACCAATTCTCAAAAAAGTGGTTAGCACCGTAACCTCCCCTGCATCATTCATCACTGTTACCATACGAGTGGTATTGACAGAACTTGGATTTAGGCGATTCATTTCATCACATTGAATAACAGGTTCTTCTAAAAGCTCTAATTTATTTTCAATTAAATGATGGTATAGCAGTTCTTGATAACCTTCGGCTTGTTGTATCTCCCCTGTGCCATTCTCTTTGTATTTTTCTTCCCACTCTTTCGTCACAATTTTCTCAATATTCTTTCCACACTGACCATCATTCGGTTTGGCAAAAAATAGTTCATGAGAGTTGATAAATTCAAGTGTTTCCTCTTTCTTCTGACTAATTGGATAAACATATTTCCTGTTTAAAAACTCTTGAAACATATCATTAAACTCATTCTTGTTATTAAAAAGATGCCAATACTCCCTCTCATTCAACTTTTTGACAAACTTATTGTTAATGCCCCTAGTAAGCATGGTTTTCCTCTGTGCCGAAGTTAATTTATAAAAGCCAATCACATCATAATCCACATAACCTGCACCATATCTGATGCCACACCAAACCATATCACAAAAAGTAGTAAATTTAGATTTTCCACTCTTTTTCGAAACACTATCCACTCTTTCAAACATGGATTGATAATTCATATCAAAAAGCCTTTTTACTAAATAATTTAAACTTGGCATAAAAACTCATCTCCGAATAAAATTTAA
>JAFUGC010000050.1 GCA_017469565.1 Clostridia bacterium
GCAACAACCTCTGTCACAGCAGCTGCACGCCTTTTAGGAATAATCACCCCATGGCAACCTGCGCACTCTGCACTTCTAATTAAAGCGCCAAGATTATGAGGATCCTCAATTTCATCTGCAATAATTATAAATGGATCTTCTTTTCTTTGCTCGGCTAGTGCAAAGATATCATCCAAAGATTTATACTCAACAGGAGATGCAAATGCAATTACTCCCTGATGATGTTTTGTATCAGACATCACGTCTAATTTTACTCTGTCAACCTCAGAGATTAAAACGCCGTTCTTTTTTGCAAGTTTAATTACCTCATTAATTGACCCTTGTCTTTCACCCTTTAAAATAAAAATCTTGTTTATCTCTCTTCCTGATTTCAAAAGTTCAATAACTGCATTTCTACCTTCAATTTTAAAATCATTCATATATCAATTATCCTTTCAAAAATTATATTAACTACACGGAAAATGAAGACTTTCCTATTCTTCATCCAATTTCAAAATGGATAAGAATGCCTCTTGTGGTACATCAACCGTGCCAAGCTGTCTCATCTTCTTTTTCCCTTCTTTTTGTTTCTCTAACAGTTTCTTCTTACGCGTAATATCTCCACCATAGCACTTTGCCAATACATCTTTTCTCATGGCAGAAATGGTTTCTCTTGCAATAATCTTTCCACCAATAGCAGCCTGAATTGGAATTTCAAACATCTGCCTTGGAATGGTTGTTTTTAGTTTTTCAGCCATCTTTCTACCACGAGCATAAGCTTTATCCTTATGAACAATCATGGAAAAAGCATCTATTAAATCTCCATTTAGTAAAATATCCAGCTTTACTAAATCAGACTCTCTATACCCAATAATCTCATAATCAAATGAGGCATATCCCTTTGTCCTAGATTTCAAGGCATCAAAGAAATCATAAATAATTTCATTGAGTGGCATTTCATAAGTTAAGATGACCCTATTCTCATCCAAATACTTCATATCCTTATAAATACCACGCCTATTCTGGCATAGCTCCATAATATTTCCCACATACTGCTTTGGAAGCATGATATCAGCTTTTACGATAGGTTCTTCCATTTTAGAAATTTCCTGTGCAACAGGTAAATCTGTTGGATTGTATAAATCAAAGGATTCTCCATTTGTTTTATGTACCTTATAAATAACGCTTGGTGAGGTGGTAATGACATTTAAATTATATTCTCTATCAATACGCTCCTCAATAATCTCCATGTGAAGAAGGCCCAAGAAACCACACCTGAATCCAAATCCAAGGGCAACAGAAGTTTCTGGTTCCCAAAATAACGATGCATCATTTAGTGATAATTTTTCAAGTGCTGCCTTTAAATCCTCATATTCACTGCCATCGGCCGGATAAATACCACAATACACCATTGGCATAATCTTTTTGTATCCTGGAAGAGGTTCTAACGCCTTGTTTTCCTTTAACGTGATGGTATCACCAACATGGATATCTGAAACATTCTTGATACTTGCTGCAACATAACCAACCTCGCCCGCACTAAGAGAATTAGATGGTACATAAGTACCGGCTCCAAAGTAGCCAACTTCTGAAACCACATAAGTTTTCTTGGTAGCCATGAATTCTATCTCATCACCAACTTTAATCTTACCTTCCTTGATACGCACAAAAGCAACTGCACCCTTATAATTATCATAATAAGAATCAAAAATTAATGCTTTTGTTGGGGCATCAGAAGAACCCCCTGGGGCAGGAATGTCAGTCACAATCTTTTCTAAGACCTGTTCCACATTTAATCCTGTTTTTGCAGAGATTCTAGGTGCATCCTGTGCTGGAATGCCAATCACATTTTCTATTTCCTCTATTACAACTTCTGGTACTGCATTTGGTAAATCTATTTTATTTATTACAGGAATAATCTCTAAATTATTTTCTAAGGCTAAATAAACATTTGCAAGTGTTTGCGCCTCTATTCCCTGAGAGGCATCCACAACTAAGATGGCACCTTCACAAGCAGCAAGGCTCCTTGAAACCTCATAAGTAAAGTCAACGTGGCCTGGGGTATCAATCAAATTCAATACATACTCTTTACCATCCTTTGCCTGATAAGTGGTTCTCACAGACTGAAGTTTGATGGTAATCCCTCTTTCACGCTCCAAATCCATATTATCTAATACCTGCTCCTGCATTTCACGCTTGGTAAGTACACCTGTAAGCTCAATTAATCTATCTGCAAGAGTAGATTTTCCATGGTCTATATGTGCAATAATACAAAAATTCCTTATGTTCTCATTTTCCGTCACAACTCATCCTCCTATACGCATTTTGCTACCAATATCTTATACCAAAAGTCGCCAAAAGTAAACATTTTTTCGTCATTCAGGAACGTTCATTTATGCTCAAAAAAACCAACTCAGAAAACACTCCTGAATTGGTTCTTTTATCTATTTATTAACAATTACAGCTCTATATCGATAATTTGCACCAGACTGAGCAACAGATGTGAAATCAAAACGTCCAGTCGCTAAAAGTCTAACGATACAAGGTCTTGCACTTGTAGGGTAAACAGCAGTTGTTCTATTCCAATTTGTCTCAATCATTGCATCTCCTATTTTTAAAGCAACACCACTGGCATTATCTGTATCTGCAACATACAAATCTGCATATTCTAATCCACTAATTGTGGCAGAGGAACTAAATCCAGCAGCAACAAATTCATTTGCTCCCTCAAAATCTATTTCTTCATAATCATCAAGTGAAAACATCAAATACAAAGCTGCAGAAAATTCTGAATTTGTCATCAAATGACTGGAAGCATATGCATCATTTACTACAACAGAAGCAGCATTTGATATTGCATTAGCAAGAGTGGCATTAGCAGTAGATTGCTTAGTTGCAACCCATATTCCTGCCAATTCCTTTCCATTTACACTAAATGCTGGATGCACTTGATATCCTGACACCAAAACCTCATTATTGCTCATATAATTTGTATTTTCTCTTAAAAATACTATTTTCATAGCCGAAGCAGGAACATCAGAATATGATCTAGTAGGAGAAGTAGCTCCATTGTAATAAGACTGAATGGAATATGCAAATCTTGGAATCCAAACATAGGTAACGCTTTCATCAGTGATACTTCCATCTTCATCTGTATCATATTTCATTTTTGCAAAAGTAGTACTTTTTGACTTATAGTCATACCAACTGTTTGAATAAACATCTTCTACAACAGCAGAGCCATCAACAGTAAGTGCATACATATTCTCAGATAATATTGGTCTATTTACACCTTTTACCTCATCAAAAGAAATCATGTAAACATTCTTTTCAAGTGCCTCTACAATCATAAAAGACTGCATTGCATAAGATGATGACCTGTCATCTCCTTTATACATATTTAACACATATCCACTAACAATTTGGTCATTTGTAGTAGTTGTGGTTTTAGATAGAACAACCGGATAGTCCTTATCATAATATGAGCTCAAATCCAAATTATCAAAATCTTGTTGCGTTAATGTTCTATCCCCTGTGACAAGTGACATATACGCATCATCTTTTCTTAACGAATTACATATTGTAGCAAGTTTATCTTCCGCACTTTTCTTTCTTGCATCAGATACAACACTGACTCCAGTGAATACAGTAATAGATGTAATAATAATGATAACGACAATTGTTATTACTAAAGCTATCACCGAAATACCATTTGAATTCTTCAAATTTTTCATAAGTAAATTCCTCCTCGATTCAGGTAGTCAGTAATGGTCTACTAACTATGAATGTCTCATCACCCACAACCCGCTTCTCACCATTCAATTATTATATTTTATTATCTGAGCCTAACACATCAATAATTTTATGTTTTACTAATTCTTTAACAGCTTCTCTTGCACTTCCTAAATATTTTCTTGGGTCAAAACTACTAGGATTTTCTACAAACTCTTCACGGATAGCAGCAGTCATTGCAATTCTAATATCTGTATCCATATTTATCTTGCAAACACCATGTCTTGCAGCCTCACGAAGCAAACTTTCTGTCACACCTCTTGCACCAGGTAAATCCCCTCCATATTTGTTACACTTTGCAACATCCTCTTGAGACACGGAAGATGCACCGTGTAAAACAATTGGATAACCAGGCATTAAAGCAGTTACCTTATCTAATATGTCAAATCTAAGTTTTGGTTCTCCTTTAAATTTATATGCACCATGGCTTGTTCCTATTGCAATAGCAAGCGAATCACAACCTGTTCTTTCTACAAACTCATGTGCTTGGTCTGGATCTGTATAACAGCTATCTGCATCAGAAACATTCACATCATCTTCCACACCTGCAAGTTTTCCAAGTTCTGCCTCTACTACAACACCTCTTTCATGTGCATAATCAACCACTCTTCTGGTAAGCTCTACATTTTCTTCAAAACTATATTTAGAAGCATCTATCATAACAGAAGTAAAGCCATCATCTACACATGCCTTACAAATCTCAAAATCTGCACCATGATCTAAATGAATAGCAATAGGAATTCCTGTCTCTTCTTCAGCAGCTTTAATCATATTTAAAAGGTATTTTGGATGTGCATACTTTCTAGCACTTGAGGAAACCTGAAGAATAACTGGGCTATTAAGCTCTTTACATGCTTCTGTGATACCTTGGATAATCTCCATATTATTAATATTAAAAGCTCCTATGGCATAACCACCTTTTGCAGCCTTTTCAAACATTTCTTTTGTTGTTACAATACTCATTAAAAAACACTCCTTTTCTTTTGAAACAAATTCTTTATCAATAATACTTTATCACAAATTAGAAATATAGCAAATGGATTTTTATAAAAAATACTTTTCTAACTTTTTCTTTTATATTTTTTGCTTTTTGGTACAAACTATTACTGCAACAAAATTTTATAAAATTGGAGTGATTGAATATGGCTAAAATTAATTGTTCAGTTGGAAGTTGCGAATATAATGCAAAAAATAAGAATGAATGTACATTAAAGACAATACAAGTATCACCTTGTAGAGCAGCAAGAAATGGTCAGCCAGAAGATGAAACCTTCTGCCATTCTTATTCTGAAAATCATTAGGAGTCAAAAAAGCCTTGAGCATTTCATTCATAATGCTTAAGGCTTTTCATTTATTATTGATGATAAAACTTCTTATAAAGCTCTAATGCAGTTTCTGGTGACTCATCCCCTTCTTTATTTTTGATAGGGGCAAATTCTTCCTCTCTTTTTACGCGACAAACAATCAGATTATTTGCCATGGTAAAGGCATCAAAAATAAAGGCTTCAAATTTATAAACTTCCTCTTCTTTTTCCGCTCCATTTTCAGCTAAAAACTTATTTTTCTTCGATGCTGCGTGCATTGGCAATTTTTCGGAAGCGATTCTATTTAAAAGATTGATATGGAAGAAATTACAGCCAAAATGAACATCCCCATAGATAAGCTCACCAGCTTCATTTCTTGCTTCTAATAACTCCTTTGGTGTTTCAGAATATTCAATCACATGAGGAATACCATCAATTTTGCAAAAAACGCCCCATTTGCCTTCCGGCGATGGTTTCATGAAAACCTTGGATAGTGCCTCTGATTGATTCTCTTTCATCACAGCAACAGTAACAGGATCTACCATGTTAATTAAAATATTATCCACATTTCCTACTGCCAAATACTCTATTCCATGTTCCCTCATGTGATTTAATATTTTTTTATCTTCTAAAGCTTTAAAGATACCGCCATTTCCGTCAGGAGCCATAAAAATGTGAGATTTATCCTTCATCACAACTTTTCCACTCTTATCTATCAGTGGAAGTTCTCCTTGTTCAAAGAATAAAATGTAATTTTTATCATATCCAAAATAATTGTTATCTTTAAAAAATTTCACCGTAACAGCATGATTTTGCCTACTGGTCATAACATACCAATAGATATGTACACCAAAAGCTTCATAAGCCATTTTAAGCTTATGAATGATGGTTTCAAATATAGAGGTAGGCTTACCATCTAAATCCAACATAAAGGTGCCTTTTGGGCCATTATAGCCAAGCCTTGTACCCTGACCACCAGCCATGGAGCAAACAGCAAGTTTACCATCTTTAATTAGGCTTTCTCCCAGAATATTTAATCTTTGATATTCTTCTCCACTTAATTTTGTTTTATCAAAAGCAGTAATAGGAGAAATCTCCTTTTCTCCCGTTTCAAAAGTAACACCATTTTTAACAGATTCATAGAGTTCCTTCATATAAGCAAAATCAATTTTCTCAATCTGTTCCATAAAGTTTTCTCTTTCCTCTTCAGAAAGCTCCTCATAAAAGTTCAAAAGGTAGCCTGCCTGATACTCTTTTAAAGTTTCTTTTATCTCTGTAAAAGATTTCATAAAATCCATCCTTTCAAGTTTTACATTTTCTCTGGTGTTTTGATTCCAAGGATTGAAAGCCCAGTTTTTACTACTGTTCCAACTGCTTTTGTAAGCGCCACTCTTGCTTTCTTTGTTTCTTCTTCCTCACAAATAATCTGATGTTCATTATAGAATCTGCTAAAGCTTTGTGCTACGTCAATTAAGTATCTAGAAATGATGGATGGCTCATTTTTATTGGTTGCATTTACAACAGCGGTTTCAAAACTGCCAAGTAGTTTGATAACGTCAATGCCTTCTTTATCTAAAAGTTTGGTAAAGTCAGCCTCAAGTAAGCTCTTCTCTTCTATTCCAGCATTTCTTAGGATGCTTTGTGTTCTCACATAAGTGTATTGCAAGTATGGACCTGTTTCTCCAGCAAAATTAAGAATTTGATTCCAATCAAAAATCTCATCTTTCACCCTGTTATTTGACAAATCATTAAAGATAATGGCACCAACACCAACCATTTTCGCAACTTCTTCTTTATTATCAAGTTCTGGGTTTTTCTCCTCAATAATTTTCCTTGATTTTTCAATCGATTCATTTAGGATTTCCTCTAGGGTTAGCAAATGTCCGCCTTTTCTAGAACCAATCTTTTCTCCATTTTCATCTAAGATAAGTCCAAAAGAAATATGTTCACAATTCTTTGCATACTTTTCATAGCCCATTAGTTCTAGTGTTTTAAATACTTGCTTAAAGTGAAGAGACTGTTCACTTCCTACAACATATAAAGCTTTAGAAAAATCATAATTATCAATCCTGTACAAAAGAGCCGCCAAATCACGGGTGGCATAAATGGTTGTTCCAGCAGAGGTGATAATAATACAAGGTGGCATGTTATCTGGCATTTCAACAACTTTTGCACCTTCACTATCTACTAGCAAATTCTTTTCTTCAAGTTCCTTAATAACTCTGTCCATCTTATCGTTATAAAATGCCTCTCCGTTATACGAATCAAATTCAGATCCTAATAAATCATATACCTTCTGATAATTTTCTAGACTAATCTCAATAATCCATCTCCAAAGTTTTGTGGTTTCCTCATCTTTATTCTCAAGTCTAATTAATACATCACGCGCTTTATCCGTATAAGAAGGATCTTCTTTTTCAAGCTTATTAAACCTTACATAGATTGCAAGAATAGACATGATAGGATTTTCATCAAATGAATATTCTTCCTTCCACATCTCATAACCTGCAATGGTTTTTGAAATTCCCATTCCCCAGTCACCAAGATGATTGATTCCAACCACATGATAGCCAAGGAATTTGTACATTTTATAAAGTGCTCCACCAATGACCGTAGTACGCAAATGACCAATATGAAATGGTTTTGCAATATTAGGTGACGAATAATCAATGACAATTGTTTTTCCATTACCAATATCACTTTTCCCGTAGTCTTCTCCTTTTGCAAGCACTTCTTTTAATACCTCAACAACAAGGGTTGATTTATTAACAAAGAAGTTTAAATACCCCCCGGCAACTTCTATCTTCTCAATCACTCCATCAACTACAATGTTTTCTTTTAATTCTGTTGCAATAGCAGGAGGCGCTTTTCTAAGCTCTTTGGCAAGTTTAAAGCAAGGAAAAGCATAATCCCCCATTTCTGGATTTGGCGGGATTTCAATATACTCCTCAAGTTCCGAAATAGCAACATTTGTCACTGCATTTATTTTTTTCGCAATTTCTTCTTTATAATTCATGATTTATTCCAATCCTTCCGTTTCTTATTAATATTAGGATTATATACCAAAATACATAAAATAGCAATAAAAAGAAACTAGTTGAAAATGTACTCATTCCATAATTTTGGAAAATGTAAATATTTCAACTAGTTTCATTTCTATGATTATTTTAATCGTTAATTATTGGTGTAATTATCAAAATATCCTTTAATCAAGATGATTGGAGTCCCTTTATCTCCAGAACCAGATGTTAAATCACAAAGAGACCCTAATAAATCTGTAAGCTGTCTTGGAGTGGTACCCTCACTTGCCATCTGTCCCACTAGATTACTCTCTTTTTGTTCAATGCGTGATTTGATGGCATCTTTTAATGCCTCTCCATTTAAATCTTTATAATCATTATCTGCAAGATATTTTAGTTTCACTTCATTTGGCGTACCTCTAAGTCCACTCGTATAAGCAGGAGAAACCACGGGATCTGCAAGCTCCCAGATTTTTCCCTGAGGATCCTTAAATGCTCCATCTCCATAAACCATGACTTCCACCGTTTTACCTGTTTCTTCAAAGATTTTCTTTTGAATATCTTCTACTAATCCTTGACAGTCACGCGGGAATAACTTGATTCTATCTTCCGTTGCTTTGTTAGAACCAAGTAATCCATATTTCTCATTATGGCCACTTCCCTCTGACATTGGCGAAGAAAGAATTTCATCAAGCCCATAAACAGCCTCTGCTCCTGCCTTTAGCAATCTATCTTTGGTCACAAAACGGGTATGAATATCACAATTTAAAACATATTTGGTATGCTCTAAGATGGCTGCAGCGTCATTTGAAAAGATGATTTCTGCCTCTGCTCCACAATCTGTAATTAACTTTTTATAATACTCTATATAATCAACACCGGTAAATTCGTGTTTGGTCTCACCAAATATATTGCGGAACTCCTTTTCCGATAGAGTTTTTGTGTTATCTCCATGAGCTTTATCATAAAAAACATCATCACTAACTAATTTATTACCTACCTCATCCGAAGGGTACGATAACATTACAATTACCTTTTTTGCCCCTTTGGCAATCCCTCTAAGACAGATAGCAAACCTATTTCTAGATAAGATTGGGAAAATAACACCAATCGCGTGGTCACCAAATTTGCCCCTGACATCGGTAGCAATATCCTCTACCGTTGCATAATTTCCTTGAGCCCTTGCCACGATGGACTCTGTGATACCAATAACATCTTTGTCCTTGATTGGTAGACCCAACTGTGTACTAGTGGAAATAACGCTTTTTGAGACAATCTCTACAAGATTATCTCCCTCACGAATGATTGGTGCTCTTACACCAATGGAAATAGTTCCATAATTTCTTTCTTCAGCACTCATATATCAAACCTCCTGTATCAATAAATACACACTAATTTTAGCATTACTAATATATAATGTCAAATTTCATAAAAATAGACTTAAGAAACTCTTAAGCCTATTTTATCGTTATGAATGTGTCAAATACACTCCTTTTACATTGCATTATATACAGCATTTACTTTTTCCTCAAGCTCTTCCATTGTGATTTGTTTTGCACCTTTTGTATCAAATAATTTGTTAAAATTCAATGTCTTTTCTTCCCTAAATGATGTTTTCATATTCTTATATAATCCTAAAAATACATAACTATAACTATTTTCGTATTCAAAATTCTTACCATCAATAACTATTCTAGAAGAAGATGAACCACTTTCGCTACTCAATTCAATGAATAAATTTTGACTATCTTTTAAAGCTTTTTTATCCTTACTCTTTACCTGCATGTCCATCTTGGAACCATCTACATCATAATGAATCTCTATATCCCCAGTCTTATCAAAAGCCTTTTTATCATTTGCTTTTACATGGATAACTTCAAATTCCTCATCACCTGCTTTCATCCATAATTTTAGATCAGTGGATTTTCTCAATTCCTTATTATCATCAGCGATTAATCTTAATGAAAAATCATCCATCCTTAGTTCTATTGATTTTGATTCTTCAAAAGCTTTGTTATCTGTTGTTGTAATAATAATCTTATCTTCTAATATTTCATCTCCATCTTTTGCAAAGATTTCAATCTCTTTCGATTTTGCAAACTGATTTCCATCCGTTGAGCGAATTACTAACACACTAATTTCCTCAGATTCACTATTGATTTGATTTAGTTCCAAATCAAGATTCTTTTCCACATTCTTAAGCATTATCTCTATATTTCCAGTCTTTTCAAATACTTTATCGTCTTTTGTTGAAATCTCAATCAACATTTGTGATGTTCTTTCTTCTTTAACAATCTTTATATTATTGAAGATTTCATAAATACTCATGTCAGAGTTCCAATCAACTGAATCCCAATCATATCCTTCATGATGCTCCCTGCTAAGAAGTTCTATTGTAATCTTCTTTTCATCTACCTTTACATCCATTTTTACCTCATTGTCATCGCTGATAGCTTGAAAATGTAAATCAAATTTTTTAGACTTCATCAATGTTTTTCCAGCATCCCCTGTTAAATCAAGAGCCAATTTATTTTCATCTGCTTCAAAATTAAACTTCACTCCCGTAAGGTTTTTTACACCTGTTCCTTTTTCAAAAAGTGATATCTCCAGTTTAAGATTTTCCATGTCATTTAAGGAATCCATGATATAAAGTGTTTCTCTGTTCATTTCCTTGATAACATCATCTTCAGTGAATGATTTATAATAGTAATAATCTGCTTCCATATATTCTTTCATTGCAGCAACAAATTTCTTATTTTCGGTTAACGTATTAGTAACGTTATAAACAAAATCGCTCAAACCCTTGGCATCAAAAGAAAGTTTATATTCTATCACACCATTAGCATCTTTCTTACCCGTGGTAAAATATTTGTTATCTAGATTCTTAATGACAGCATCGATTACCTCTGAAACGATTTCCACCTCAACTCTAGAATCCTCTTTGGTATACTCATTGATGAATTCTTTCAACATTAGTTTAAACTCTTCTGACAATTCTGCCATAAATATTTCCGAACCATTGTCTTCTTTAAAATAAAGTCTATTATCTTTCTCATCGATAAACAAAGAAATATTTCCAGTATGAATAATAAACTTCCCATCATCCATATCAAAAGTAATCTTATATTCCGTTTCACTGGTATATTCCTCGTCACTAAAGTAACTTGCTTTCATTTCTGTAGTGGTTTTGGATTCTACTACTCCTTTTTTAGGAAGTTCAGTAACATTTTTTGTTTTATCCTTTAAAACCTTGTTGACCGATTCCAAAATGTTTACAAATTCCTTTTTTGCTGGTTCCATATTAGAAGTCGCAGCAAAAACAATGCTGTTGGTAGCTATAACAACAATTAAAGTAAACAACATTAATCTTAATAAAGAAAGTTTACCCTTAAAGCCAGTACCAACATCTTTAGAACTATTACTTATTTGATTCATAATAACTCCTCCTTATCCTCGAATGTCAACATAAGATTGAAACATTCCTATTTAATTCCATAAATGTATTATACTACTAAAATCAGCAAAACTCAAGTGTATCAAGCATTACAAGCCTCAACAAAAGCTTCGTAACACTTGTTTCCGTAATTTGTTAACACTGTAAAAATTTTTTCCAATTATTTTCTATTTTTTAGCTTCCAAAAATCATTTTTTCATTATTTTTGAAGATAAATATCTCTCAATGTCTTTTTTCCGTAAGTCTTACCGAAAGATTGACTTTTTCGCATAAGTATTGTAGTATATATTTGTGATTTTTCACATATAACTAAAGTTTAAAATAAAAAAGGAGTCCTGATAAATGGCATTATGTTCCGTATGTAAAAAAAATACAGCTGTTGTTTTTATCAATAAAATAGTTGATGGAAAACCTAGTTTAGAGGGGCTTTGCTTATCATGTGCAAGAGAAAGAGGAATTAATCCCCTAGCCTCTATGATGAAGCAATATGGCGCCTCAGAAGAAGACATAGAAAATCTAAATGAGCAGTTTGAAGAAATCATCTCTTCTATTTCTCCAGATGGTGAAATTCCAGAAGAGCTTGGAGCTGGGCTTTCTGATCCAGAAAATGTTTTTGGAGATCAAGGTCCTCTTTCTGCAATTTTTTCAAACATGTTTTCCTCTAACTTAGATACTACAAATGGTGAAAATAAAGGTACCAATAAAGAGCAGTCTAATCAAAATAGTGCTCCCAAAAATACAAATAAAAATAGAGAAAATAAAAAAAATAACAAAAAAAGAAAAACGCTTGAGGCATTTGGTACAAATTTAACCACCAGAGCTCGTGACGGAAAAATTGATAAATTAATTGGTAGAGATACAGAAATAGAAAGAGTCACTCAAATTCTGAACCGCCGCACCAAAAACAATCCTGTCTTAATCGGAGAACCTGGTGTTGGTAAAACTGCTATCGCCCAAGGATTAGCACTTAGAATCGCAAATAAAGATGTTCCTGCTAAATTACTAAATGCAGAAATTTATCAAATTGATATGACATCCATGGTGGCTGGAACACAGTTTAGAGGCCAATTTGAGGCTAGGATGAAATCATTAATTGAAGAATGCAGAGAATTGGGAAATATTATCCTAGTAATTGATGAAATTCATAATATCGTTGGAGCTGGTGGTGATTCAGATCATACCATGAATGCTGCAAATATTTTAAAACCTGCCCTATCCAATGGAGATATCCAAGTGATTGGTACTACTACATTAAAAGAATATCGTAAAAATATTGAAAAAGATGCAGCTCTTGAGAGAAGATTTCAACCCGTGATTGTAGATGAGCCTTCTATCCAAGATACAGTTCAAGTATTACTTGGTATCAAAGATTATTATGAAAACTATCATCATGTAAAAGTCTCAGATGAACTGATTAGACAAATTGTCATTATGTCTGAAAAGTATATCCATGATAGATTTCTACCAGATAAAGCAATTGATATTTTAGATGAGGCATGCTCTAAAGTAAATCTTGCTAGCAAGGTCTTATCTCAGCTGCAAATCATGAAAGATGAGCTTGAAATTGTTAGAGAAGAAAAAGAGAATTTAGAAACCATCACGGAAGAAAACAAGGAACCGGATTATGAAAGAATTGCCAGCCTAAAATCACGTGAAAGTGCTCTTCTTACCCAAATAGCTGATATTTCTCAAGGAAATAATTTGGAGCTTAATTTAACTATCGAAGACGTTGCTTCTGTCATTGAAAATTGGACAAAAATTCCTGCTTCAAAGATTTCAGAAACAGAAGCAGAAAAATTATTAAATCTAGAGGGAGCCATTCATAAAAGATTAATCGGTCAAGATAAAGCAGTCACTGCAGTTTGTAACGCCATTCGTAGAAACCGTGCAGGCTTAAGAAACAAAAAACGTCCACCATCATTCATCTTTGTTGGTCCTACAGGCGTTGGTAAAACCGAACTTGCAAAATCAATCGCAAGTGAATTATATGGCAGTGAAGATTCAATTATTAGACTAGATATGTCTGAATATATGGAAAGTCATTCAGTCTCAAAGTTTATTGGCTCTCCTCCAGGATATGTTGGTTATGATGATGCTGGCCAACTTACAGAAAAAGTAAGAAGAAATCCATACTCTCTTATTTTATTTGATGAGATTGAAAAAGCACATCCAGATGTATTCAATATATTACTTCAAATCTTAGATGATGGCAGGCTTACCGATGCGCAAGGAAGAACAGTGAACTTTGATAATACCATTATCATCATGACTTCTAATGCAGGTTCTAATCTAAATACAAATGGAATTGGATTTAACAAAGATCAAGCTCCACTTGTAGAAGCAAGAGTAATGAATTCCCTAAAGGAATCTTTTAGACCAGAATTTCTAAATAGAGTGGATGAAGTAATTGTATTCAATGAACTTACAAAATCTGAATTATTACAAATCATAGACTTAATGTTAAACGAAATCGTATCAGAATTAGAAGAAAAAAATATTCATATCACCTTCTCCAAAGAGGTAAAAGAATACATCTTAGAAAAAGGATATGAATCAAAATATGGTGCTCGTCCTCTAAGAAGGGCCATTCAAAAATATGTAGAAAATGAACTAGCAGAATGCTTACTAAGAAACCAGATTATGCCAAATGAGCATATTATTTTAAATTTAATAAATGATAAAATAGTTGTTACAGAAACTTAAAATTGAAAAAAGGAGCAAGTGGCAAGCAGGTGCATGATTAAGAACCTGCCTGCCACTTGCTCCTTTCCACTTTTCAAATTGCTCCTCCGCTCATGCGCATAATCTTCCAGTAAACTTCCAAGTTCACTACTCCCATAAACCCTAATACCTTCCTTTAATCGCTCTTTTTCTGCCTCACCTAGTAGTTCCAAATCCACATCAACCTTTTCAATAAAATTCATTTTATCTTCTGTAAGTTCGTTATATATGCTTACAATTCCATCTTTTTCTTTTAACACATAATGGTCTTCGCAATTAGCATCAATCTCCCTAGAAATGATAATTTCATCACTAGAAAACTTTTCAATATTCCATCCGGTATATTTTTTTGCAAGTTCTCGCTCACTTAAATTGATTAATTCCTTGGGAACTTCTGTAATACTAACTGTAGAATGACTACATTTAGAAAATATCTTTTTAATAATAAGCTTTGCTCCCGGAGATATTTTTTCTTCACCAACAAAAACTTCTATGATGTCTCCCTCATCCCCGCTTTTTATTTGACCAAGAGTTATGTTTGCATTGTCATTTGTACTATTGTTCGTCCAAAATTCATCACTTTGTACTCTTTCCAATACAGTATCTTGAACAGATTTAGAAATATTCATATTTGTTATTGAATCAATATTCTCTTGCTCTTTCCCATGATATACCTCTGATGAGTAAAACCCAACAGAAAGTCCAACAATAAACGTAACAATTAAAAAGAAATATCCTAAACTTTTTGGCATATGAAATACTCCTTTCCCATACTTTCGATACATATATTTTCTGACACTTATTGTTATTTTATACATTCATTTACATAAACTTCTGAATTATGATATATTCTAATTCTTATCTCGCCCGAATCTTTTGTCATATAAACACGAGAACAATCTTTCAACCTCTGTAAAACATTAATATTGGGATGACCGATATGTATTTTTCGCAGATACACTAATCACACATATTTCAGGTTTAACTCTTTTTAAAAACTCTTCTGTAGATGATGTTTTTGCTCCATGGTGTGCCACTTTTAGGATATCAACATCTAACTCATCCTCATGGACATTTTTAAGCATCTCAAGCTCCCCCTCACTTTCTATATCGCCAGTAAATAACATACTTCTTGATGCGTAACTCATTTTTATAACAAGTGAATAATTATTTAAATTGTCTGTGGATATTTCATTAGAGGGATATAGTACCTGGAAGTGAATGTCATCCATCATAAAATTATCTCCTTGCGATATAGTTAGTAATTTAACATTTTTTTCTTTACAAAGTTGGCATAATCTTTCGATGTTTTCATCTTCATTTTGTTGAGGACCAATCATCACAGCACCAACATGTAACTTTTCTAAAACCGTAAAAATACCATTTATATGATCTGCATGGGCATGAGAAATGATAATCAAATCAATAAAGGTAACCTGATGATTTAATAAATATGGTATTAATACACTTTCTCCAACATCATAATCATTATCTCTACTGCCGCCTCCATCTATCAATATTTTTTTATTATGAGAAGTTCTAATAAAAAATGAGTCTCCTTGTCCTACATCGATAGAGGAAATTTCTATATAATTTTTCGGAATGATATAATAAGCTTGGAAAATAAAAACAAGAATGATTATTACAATAAACCCTTTTTTCTTATGTTTTTTCACCAATTGATTCTTGGAAAACAAAAGATAAACAAATAAATAGTAGATTAAAATGAAAAAAATACTAGGTCTAATAACAGTGATATTAAGAGTATTTATGTTAGAACATAATTTTGCAATTGCAACAATAAATCTGGTCAACATGGTCAAAACCAATGCAGGTATCTTTGCAATTTTTATTGAAAATATAGAAAAGAAAAGTGTTACAAAACCGAGAGTCATAATACTTCCCCACATTGGAACAATAAGAAGATTCGTAAGGATAGATATCAAGGAAATGATATGAAAGGTATAGCTGATAATTGGTAATAGTATAATTTGAGAAGAAAGAGTCATGCCAAGACTTTCAATAGCAGCTTTGTGATTCATAAATCTACTCAATTGTTTCACAATAGGTTTGCTAAAAAGTAAAATACCCAATGTGCCACAAAACGAAAGTATAAATCCAGTATTAACTAGTGTGATTGGATTGATAATTAATATTACTAATGCTGCAAAAAATAGATTATTAATACTATTAGACTTTCTACTAATGAGTCCTGCAATAATTGATAAAACAGCCATGATTCCAGCACGAATCACGGAAGGAGAACTTCCTGCAAGAAAAATGTATACTATGATAAATGCTATATTAAAAAAGCTCGCATAGCCCTTGCCAACTAATCTATTAAAAATAAATTGAGAAATCGAGAGTATAAAAAATACATGTGTCCCAGACACAGCAAGTAAATGAGAGATACCACTATTTCGAAATGATTCATTGACATTATCAGGAATATCAATTGTTTCTCCTATGATAACACCATTCAAAATACCAGAAACATCATCTGGTAATAAATCAACGAATCTTTCTCGAATTTGATTTTGAAAGAAATATATTAAATTTTTAGTTTCTGCATCTTCTGCAACATAACTAGAAACTTTTATAATTCCATATATTCCATTTGAATTTAAATATCTTCTATAATTAAATTCACCCATATTCCTAGCAACATTTGCCAACTCAAAATTTCCATTTATATAAACAATATCACCAATTTGAAATAGATTCGTATTTGTCTTTTTGAAGTAAATAATAAATTTGTCTCTCCTGCTATTTTTTGCATAATATTTATGATAATATTTCGTTTCTTGAGCATGAGATAATATGGTAATTGTTCCCTTGTACTCATCTTCTTTATATTTAAAATCATAATCATTTGTTTTATATTTGCTATAGGAAACCCCAATGATGAATAATAGGTAAAGAATTAAAATTTTTCGACTTATTTCTAAAAATGAAATCGATTTAAAATAAGATATCATCAGCGTAAAAAGGTTAAAGAATAAAAAAGTGAGAGCCAATACTTGAACATTTAAGTCTAAGTATAGCCCCCACGCAATACCAAATACATACGCTAATGTTATAGAAATTAACGATAACATAGCACGCCCCTATTCAATTATTTTACATACGATGCTGAAACCCAACCAGTTACATTATTATAGGTTACCTTATGCCAACCATTTGAACTTTCTTTAATGGTAAGAACTGTTCCTCCTGGAATGGTTGTAAGAACAGTTGCATTCATAGATGGATTAATTCTTAAATTTAATGCATCTGCTATTACAGTTCCTGTGCCACCAGCAACAGTAGTATTTAAATCTGCATTTGAATCTGATGGGAAAGAAACATTTGATGTCTTAACCCATCCTGAAACATTCATTCCTGTTGCATCAGTACCAGATACTCTGGACCATCCTTGTGGAAACTTTTGAGCAGTAACTGTAGTAGGTCTTTCAAGCTTACCAACAATTTCTGAATTTTCATTTGCCTCCAAATAAACATTAGCAAGTGCAGCAGAAATCTTAGCATCCGTATATAATTTACTTATCGGATTACCAATATTGGTGGTATATGTTTCACTTCCCATTTGGTAAGTTTCACCGGAAGAATTTGTAATAATTCCATCTCCAGAAAAAATTTCATCTCCACTTGTATATACAGGATCACTAATAGATACACTCACACCATTCGATGGTTTTTTAATATCTTTATCATCATCACTCCAAATATTTCTAAGTACCATAATACACACAACAATTGGTAAAACAAAAACAGCAATCAATAATAGCCTTCCTAAATTTTTCATAAGAAAACACCCTCCAAAATGATAAACAATTATTTAATTTCTAACTTTTCATTTCTACTTTTTAGATTTACATATAATCCTTCAATTTTTTACTTCTACTTGGATGCCTTAATTTTCTTAAGGCCTTCGCTTCTATTTGTCTAATTCTTTCTCTTGTGACTTGGAATTCTCTTCCAACCTCTTCTAATGTTCTTGCCTTTCCATCTTCTAATCCAAATCTAAGTCTTAAAACTTTTGCTTCTCTAGGTGTTAATGTTTCAATGATTTCATCTAATTGCTCTCTAAGTAGTGTGTAAGCAGCAAGCTCTGAAGGCGATGGTGCATCATCATCTGGTATAAAATCACCAAGGTGACTATCTTCTTCTTCTCCTATAGGAGTTTCGAGTGAAACTGGCTCTTGCGCAACCTTCTTAATTTCTTTTACTTTATCAACAGGCATTTCCATCTCTGCTGCAATCTCTTCAATGGTAGGCTCACGTCCTAACTGTTGTAGTAAATGCCTTGAAGTTCTAATTAATTTATTGATTGTCTCAACCATGTGAACAGGAATTCTAATGGTCCTTGCTTGATCGGCAATAGCTCTAGTAATAGCTTGTCTAATCCACCAAGTTGCATAAGTTGAAAATTTATAACCTTTTCTGTAGTCAAACTTTTCAACAGCCTTAATTAATCCAAGATTTCCCTCTTGAATTAGGTCTAGAAATAGCATTCCACGTCCAACATACTTTTTAGCAATACTAACAACCAACCTAAGATTTGCTTCTGATAACTTTTTCTTAGCTTCCTCATCACCATCCATCATTTTTTTTGCATATTCAATCTCTTCTTCTGGTGATAACAGTGGTATTTTTCCTATTTCCTTTAAGTATAATCTAACAGGATCATCAATACCAACAGAATCTGGAACATCCATGGTATCAATATCTTCTATTTTAATATCTTCTCCTTCAATTTCTTCAAGTTCTTCCAAATCTGGCTCATCAGTATCATCTAGTATCACAACATTTTCCGCCTCTAAAATATCATATATCTTATCATACTGATTTGGTTCTAACTGATATTTTTCTAGAACATCCGTAATATCATTATAAGTAAGTGAGCCATTCTTTTTTGCTAACTCAACCAATTGTTTCGCAATTTCTTTTAGATCCTTAATTTCTTCACTCATTTATTACCATTCCTTCCCCCATATTTAACAAGTCTACTTTTTGGCAAGCTTCATATTGATTTCATTAAGTTTGGATACTAAAATCCCTTCTTCATCCGTTTTTCCTTCTTGAAGACTTTTAATAATCTTCATCTTCTCATTTTGTAGCTTATCCATTTCAAGAGCTCTTAAAATTTCGCCTGCACGACTTGCAGCGTCATCTCTGGCATTAGACTTTAAAAGAATCCCTGAAAGTAAACTGTTTTCTTCTTCTGTTTCACAAACCGACATAAGCTCTTTATTTATAATATCTCCAGATTCATACAAATTATATAATTTTTTTATGAAGGTATTATTTTGAAAAGCCGCCATTTCTTCTTCTGTATAAATCAATTTCAATTTATGAAATATATCCTCATCTTTTAGTGCTAATAGATATATTATCAATTCTTCATTTTTGTTATTCTTTTTTTCCTCTTGATGAATGTTAGTATTTTTTCCAGAATTTTGCATTGACGATATAGCTCTTGGTAACTGCCAATTCTTGAGTTTCCCAGAATTACGAATTGTACGTTTTTCTATTTCAGCAATAATCGCCTCTTTTCCTACTTTAAGCTCTCTAGAAAATTTATCTACATAAACATCTCTTTCAATAGTGTTATTCACTTTAGAAAGAATTTCAGCCAGTTTTGTTAAAAAAGCAATCTTCTGGGTAGTATCTTCCAAGTCATAATCTTTTTTTATCAAATTCACCTTATATTCAACCGGAGAAATACTATTATCTATCAATTTTTCAAACTTTTCTGCCCCATACTTTAATACAAACTCATCCGGGTCTTTAGCCCCATCCATTTGCAAGACTCTAATTGGTACATTTAAAGCCTGCATGATATCAATTCCTCTTAAAATTGCTTTTTGTCCAGCATCATCAGAATCATAAGATAAAATAACCTCTTCTGCGTAATTTCTTAATAATCTCCCTTGCTTTTCCGTAAGAGCAGTTCCTAAGGACGCCACCACATTTGTGATACCTGCCTGATGAGGAGAAATAACATCCATATAGCCTTCCACAACTAAAATTCTTTTCATTTTCCCAGAATTATGACTCTTTGCAACATTCAATCCATATAGGTGTTTTCCCTTTGAATATATTAAATTTTCAGGCGAATTCACATATTTAGGAATTCCTTTTGCTTTCATAGATTCTTTACTTTCCAAGGTTCTTCCACCAAAAGCAATCAGCCTCTTTTGAATATCAAAAATTGGAAACATGAAACGGTTTTTAAATTTATCATATAAATATCCTTTATCATTTTTTCCAACAAGACCAGTTGCCAGCATATTCTTTTCACTAAAGCCAAGTGACTGCAAATGCTTGTATAATCCATTATCATCAAGAGAAAAGCCGCAAACCATATTTGGCTACAGTTTTTACATCAATCTTTCTTTCTGCTATGTATGCTTTTGCCACAGCAGATTTTTCAATGTTATCATAAAAAAATCTCCCTGCCGCCTTATTAATTTCATACATTTCTTTTTTGTTTGCTTCCAACTTTACTAGTTCATCCTTCGACATTTCTAAATCGAAATTACTTGTGGCTGGTAAACTGATTCCTGCAGTTTCCGCAAGATATTCAATAGCTTCTTGGAAACCAATATTTTCTATTTTCATGATAAAATTGATGACACTACCACCAACGCCACACCCAAAACAATGAAAAATCTGTTTGTCTGAAGATACGGAAAATGAAGCAGTTTTTTCATGATGAAAAGGACATAATCCAACAAAAGTATTACCCCTGCGCCTCAAATTGACATATTTTGAAACCACATCAACAATATCATTTGCAGACTTCACCTCTTCAATTACATCATTTGAATAAAATGCCATTTTTCAATCACCTTTAAAACCTACTAATCAAAGCAATCTTTCTTCTCGATTTTAGTCTCATTTTAGACCTCATCCAAAAATTAGAATGCATAAAAATAAAAATTGTTCCAATATTTTAGCAATAAATTTCAAATTTATCAACCCATAATTAATATAATTCGACGAATTTTTTTAAAATCCTGCTAAGTTGACCATAAAAGATAATTCTTTTTAAATTGATATTTTCTCTTCAAAAAGTTTATCTATCTTCTTACTTAAGCCATGATTTTCTTCCATCATAAGTTCAGGATCTCTTTCTAAAATCATGCCTGCCACCGCCTGTGCTTTTTTTAGAATTGCCATATCGGTAAATAAATTAGCAACGCGAAACTCTGGAAGTCCATGCTGCATAGTTCCAAAAAAATCGCCAGGACCTCTCAGTTCCAAATCCTTTTCTGAAATAACAAATCCATCATTACTCTTCTGCATAATTTCCATTCTTTGCCTTACCACATCAGACTTACTATCATATTTTAAGATACAATAAGACTTATACTTTCCTCTACCAACACGCCCTCTGAGTTGATGAAGCTGTGCAAGTCCAAACCTTTCCGCATTTTCCACCACCATAATCGTGGCATTTGGCACATCCACCCCAACTTCAATAACCGTTGTAGAAATAAGAGCATCAATCTCCCCATTCTTGAATCTCAGCATTATTTCATCTTTTTCCTTAGGACGCATTTTCCCATGAAGCATCTCCACATGGAACTCATGAAATACTTCTTGATAATACTCAAGCTGTTCCGTAACAGACTTTACACCATCCATATTCTCAGACTCTTCCACTAAAGGACATACAATATATGCTTGTCTTCCACTTTGCATTTCCTTACGAATAAACTCATTCACACGCATTTCCATATTTCTGCGAACCGCATATGTATCAATCTTTTGGCGTCCTGGTGGAAGCTCATCAATAATCGATATATCAAGATCTCCGTACAAAATAATGGCAAGTGTTCTAGGAATTGGTGTGGCTGTCATAACAAGCGTATCAGGCTTTTGTCCTTTAGAAGAAAGGATTCCTCTTTGTCTTACACCAAAACGATGCTGTTCATCCGTAATAACAAGCCCTACATTAGCAAATTCAACATTTTCTTCTAATAGAGCATGTGTGCCAATTAAAATATCAATCTCCCCATTTTTTAGCGCCTCCAAAATGAGTCCCTTATTCTTTTTGGTAACATCTCCCGTAAGTAATTCAACCTTAATATGAAAAGGTTCTAACATCTTCTTAATGCCCTCATAATGCTGCTTTGCAAGAATTGCAGTAGGAGCCATTAAGGTGGCCTGATAACCATTTTTTACTGCTTTATACATTGCCATCGTGGCAACAACCGTTTTACCAGAGCCTACATCGCCCTGTACCAATCGATTCATTGATTTATCATCTTTCATATCCTTATCAATTTCTTGCCAAACCCTGTATTGTGCATTCGTAAGATTATAAGGCAGAGAATCAACAAAATCCTGCATTTTTTCATCAATGGTAAACTTTATTCCCCTATACTCTGTTTTTCCTTTTTCTTTGAATCTAAGCAGTCCTAGAGCCATTGTCAAAAGTTCCTCATAGGCAATGCGATACCTTGCTTTTTCAAAATCATACAAGGTCATAGGAAAATGAATATTCCTCAAGCACCAATTAATGTCAGCTAGTTTTTCTTTTTCAAGTACCCAAGACGGCAAACTATCCAAATAGGTTCCTTCCACAGCTGCCATTGCATTTTCTATGATTCCACGAAACACATTTTGTGTAATGCCATAGATTAAGGGATATTTAGGAATAATCTTTCCCGTGTTTTTCCCTGTATTGACTTCTTCAAAAACGGGTGATTGCATTTCGATTCTGCCAAGGGTATTCTTTACCTTACCATAAAATGAATACTCCACCCCAACTCTAATTTGTTTTTTGATATAGGCTTGATTAAACCATGTAACAATAGCACTACCAGTTTCATCTTTAACCACTGCCTTATAAATAGACATATTGCGTCTAATTCTATTTTCTGTGATATTCGATGCCACAAAAGCATTAAATGTAACGGTTTCACCATCTTGAAGTTCGCAAATTTTCTTATATACGCCACGATCTTCATAATCTCTTGGAAAATAGTTAATTAAATCATCTACAGTATAAAGTCCCATTTTATTTAAAATTTCGGCCCTAGCAGGTCCTACTCCCTTTAGATATTGAAGATTCATGTTAATATCCGCCATCTATTCTCACCTCTCATCTCTTATCATCCACATCACTCAGTTTTCATTCATTAATTTTATCATATTATTTTCTAAATTTACATATTTTTCTTTATTTTGCTTAAGAATTATGTTATCATGTTATGGACACTAATATGATGAAGGAATGATATAATCAATGGAAAATAATTACTGGTGGCTTAGCATTAACCCAAAAATGCTTAAATTTAGAGAATTAGATGTTGAAGATATGTTTTACTATACCGCTTTGAATGAAGATGGCAGCAAACGTACACTTCATAAGAATTTTGAAGAAATCAAAAAAGGCGAATTTGTCATTGCTTATGAAATCGAACCAAGCAATGAAATACTTGGACTTTGTATTTGCGTGGAAGAACTAAAAAATGAGCGTATTTTGCTCAAAAAAGTCGAAGGCTTAACTGATACCGTAACCAGATATTCCATGGAAACGCATATTGAACTTGCTAACCTTGAAGTATTCAGATACATGCAAGGTACTCTTTTTAAGCTTGCAAGAAGAGAATTTGAGGTCATCTACAGCATGATGCGTGAATTGAATCCTAAAAAGAAATATCAAGATTATGAATTATATGGAAAACAGTCCTTTTTAGAAGAGGTATATTTTGATGAAAACGATTACGATGAATTGCATGATTTAATCCTTGCCAGAAAAAATGTTGTCCTTCAAGGTGCTCCAGGTGTTGGAAAAACACATATTGCAAGAAGAATGGCATACTCTATCATCGGCTCCAAGGATGAAGAAAAAGTTCTAAACGTACAGTTTCATGAAATGTACTCTAATGATGAATTCATTGAAGGGTATCGCCCAGATGATATTGGTATATACAAATATAAACGTGGATGCTTTAAAAGAATCTGTAATAAGGCAAGAAATGACCCAGATGGCAAGTATTTTGTGATAATTGATGAAATCAACCGTGGCAATATCCCAAAAATATTTGGAGAAGCCTTTTCTTTGATAGAAATTGATAAAAGAGGAAAAGAAAATTACATTGAACTTTCCTGCTCCAGAGAAAGATTCTATGTACCAAAAAATCTTTATATTATTGGAACAATGAACACTTTTGATGAAAAACTTTCCCTAACGGATTACGCCCTAAGAAGAAGATTTTGCTTCTTCACCGTAATCCCTGTTTTTGAAAATGAGAGATTTAGGCAATTTTATACACAAAATCCATTGCTAGAGAGAATCATCTTGAAAATTATGGAAATCAATCAAACATTAGACGAAAGTATGCAAATTGGGCACTCGTATTTCTGCAAACCAATGCCAGATAATGAAATCAGAATGCTAGTCAAATACAGTATTGTTCCTCTCATTAAGGAATATTATAGAAAAGATCCTCAAAAAGGAAAGATAATTGCAAAAGAACTATTGGAACTTCTTTAGTTTGCCCGCCATTCGTCAATCCGTCAATCAGGGACGTCCTTAATTGACGGACAGAGCAAATGGCAACGTATCGTCAAATGTCATTTGGAGACAAGTTTTTTGTGCACCTCTTTGTGTGTCTTCTTCGTGAGGTTTTTTTTTCAAAAAAAACTTGTCAAAAATAAATTCCTGTGCTAGAATAGTAGAGAACGATTTTTGGAGTACTAAGGAGGTGCTTAAAATGGCAAAATGTGAAATTTGCGAAAAAGAAAAAGTATTCTCAATGCAAGTAAGTCACTCACATAGAAGATCTTCAAGAACTTGGAAACCAAATCTAAGAACTGTTAGAGCTGTTGTTAATGGAACACCTAAGAAAATGACAGTATGCTCTAGATGTTTAAGATCTGGCCTTGTTGAAAGAGCTTAATTTGTGTTTATATAATTTATTTGTAAGAAAGAATGCGCATTCAAAGAACCGGTTGAGGGATTCCCCCAATCGGTTCTTTTCTTTGCCCAAAAAAGGGACGGAGGAAAAAGTGTGCGGAAGTTTTCCCGCACACTTTTTCCTCCGTCCCCTTTTCGAGCTACTTATGTATCTAATTCTTCTCTTCTCTTTACTTTAAAAATAGCTTGTAAAATCCTTCTCATGAACTTGGAAGGCTTATATACAACAACTTTCATAAAAACACTCTCCTTCTTTATCTCATAAAATATTGTAACCCCAATGAATTATTTACAAAGCCATATCAGGCCAAGTATTAAAGTTATAACCCCTATGCCGAATACCCATCCTGTAATTGGCAATAGCAGCACCAGTAATGTGCCAAGACCAAATCCTATTAAACACACTCCAAATGTTTTTTTGAGTAAATTCATTTTCGGCATCTCCCCTTTATAACCTTTGATTTAGTATATTATATGTGATAAAATATAAAATGTGATTTGAGTATCAAATTTTATGAGAAAGCGTGATGATATGAAAACAGTTGTTGAAAAAGATAAAACAAATACCAGACTTTCCTCTAAAGAAAGAATTGAAAACATTATTACGGAGCTTGCAAAGTGTTATGATGGCGAAAAAGGCTCGCTTGACTTTCATACTCCATTTGAACTATTAGTCGCTGTCATGTTATCTGCCCAATGCACAGATGCCAGAGTTAATATCGTAACAAAGGATTTATTTCAGGTGGCAAATACGCCCGAGCAGTTTGCCAATATGGAATTAAAAGACATTGAAAAACTAATTTCTTCTATTAGTTTTTATAAGAATAAAGCTAAACATATTAAAGAAGCATCCATTCAAATACTAGAAAAATATGATGGAAAGGTACCTTCTGAAATGGAGGAACTCATTACTCTTGCAGGAGTTGGGAGAAAAACAGCAAATGTTGTTATGCTAGAGGCATTTGACAATTGCCAAGGAATTGCTGTAGATACGCATGCCCTTAGGCTTTCCAACAGGCTTGGATTTTCCAAAGAAAGTGACCCTTCTAAAGTAGAACAAGATTTACTGAAGAAAATCGATCAAAAATATTGGAGGCTCATGAATCATCTACTAGTGTATCATGGGCGTGAAGTATGTTCAGCCCAAAAGCCAAAATGTGAAAATTGTACGGTTTACCAGTACTGTAAATCTAAGGGAAAGTTCTGATAGCCGTATTTTTAAAACACCATATGCCTTTTGCCTTTCAATTGTACAGTTTAACAAAAAATAGTTACCCAATAAAATGAGTAACTATTTTTTATGTAGCTAATGTGAAAACTGTTTGACATTATTATGAGACCTTTATCAAGTAATAATATACCACTAAATTATAAGGATTATGTTTAATTAACCGTGTTTCATCAGGGCCATAGCTGGAATTTATGCCATATCTTAATTTCAGCTTATTTTCCTTGCAGAATCTCTCTATATCTTTCCAGTTAATAATTATGTTAAATTCTTTGCAAAACACAGCTTTATTTCTATCTTTGTTTTCATAATAAAGATAGGGACGCTCTATTTCTTTAGTCCATAAGCAAATCCACTTTCCTCTTAAGCCTTCCTGAAGATAACTCTTTGCACTATATGGTTGTGCCGTTTTTTCTAATATGCGACTGCCTATGTATTCCTTTACTATTTTCCATTCATCCCCTGATCTTTCCATCTCCAATATACGTTCTTTCAGTTCATTCCGTTCTTTGCCCTGCGTTTGGCTAAAAGTGGTCGCTAATTTTTTCTTGAAGTTCATAAAAAATCCCTCCTCAACAAAAATTTATTCAGAATCATTTAGTTATTATAACATATTATGTTTAATGTCGCAACCACAATGTAAATCTAAAGGAATCATATCTAATTTTTTAAAATTTTAACTCATTTAAATCTTCCAGCGTGAACCCTTTTGATAAATAGATATCCTGTACATTCATGGTAGTAACGTTCTTTTCATCTATTTCCAATTTCCTTAAAAGTGCAATAACAGCCTCTTCGCTCTTCCCTTCAAATTCAACATAAGTATTTAAATGTGGCCAGGTATCAATATCGATTTCAACTCCATCTAGCATATATCTTATTCTTCTATTTTCTTGTACACTTCTTTTCAAATACCCCAGCTCATTCAAAACGTCATTCGTCTTTTCGATATCTGACACTTCTATTTCAAGTTCTTTAGTGCCCCCAATATCTAAACTCTGACAATCTTTGATAGCAAGTGTTGTTTTAAATCCATCCGTACGGAGTCTAATCCATTTATGCTCCATTTTAGGATGAAAATCATAGATATACCTCTTTTGATTGAACCTATTGACAAATACTGCTCCCCTCGATTCAATTTTACTAATAAAATTTTCTACATCAATATCTAAGACTCTAACTTCATATTCAGAATTCATAAAATCAACTCCAATGTTTCATCTAGGTTCAGTATAGCATGACAAATATAGGAAATCAAGTTTCCTTGCCTCCCTCTATTTGTTGTTTATCTAGAATTTCTCATTTAGATATTTTCGTGCCACTCGATACCCCAGTTCATATAGCTCATCAACCTTCGTATAATCTAGCAAACCTACACTTGGTGTTTTAATTGTGATGACGTTCTTAGCCCCTTCTAATTCTTCCTTCAAAATCTCCCCATTCAAATAATGAATCGCGCAGTCAATCACATTTACCATGTTCTTATCACATAACTTTTTATTTTCTTCTTCAAATACAACACTTATCACCTTTGTGGCACCACAATATTGTAAAACTTCCCAAGGAATATTCTCTCTAATTCCACCATCTATTAGCATATGTCCATTCCAGTTCACCGGTTCAAATACACCTGGATAGCTACAACTAGATCTAACTGCAATTGGAATGGTTATGTTGTTTACAAGCTGCATTCCCTCTTCATATTGACACTTGGAATTAGTAAATATGTATACTTCACCCGTCTCCAAATTTACACTAGACATATATAGCGGAAATTTAATATCGGTTATTGTTCTAATATTTTTCTCTTGGCATCTCTCCTTAAAGAATTCAATTAAAGCCTCCCCTTTGGTAAGACCTGTAATCGTAATTCCTTTTCCTAATAAGATTCCTGATGTAAGTTTGACGATATTACTCCAATCAGCATATTTCACCTCTTTGGCATACTTCTTAAAAAAAGTATAAATTTCATCAACACGATACCCCATTGCATACAATGTTGCAACAATACTCCCTGAAGAGGCACCTGAAATCATATCAATTTCAATGTTTTTTTCCTGAAACGCTTTTAAAACGCCAACATGAGCAGCACCTTTGATACCGCCCCCTGCAAGAGCCAACCCTAATTTCATAAAAACACCTCCA
>JAFUGC010000017.1 GCA_017469565.1 Clostridia bacterium
TTCTCTCTCAATAAATCCAAAACCTTTCTCTGCATTAAACCACTTAACTTTTCCTCTTTCCATGTTTCTTTCCTCCTACTTCTTTAGTACTAAACTGCTTTTCGCAACTTATGCCAGACACAATTTGTTTTCTTGCTATTTTGCCTCAAACCAGCTGCAACATCATGCATACTTACACCTTGCTTTTCTTTCATTTATTGCTCCTGCAATCTTAGCATAGTTTATCATAGTAAAATATCAATGTCAAATATATTAAACAAATCTTATCCTATTTTTTCTTTCATAATTTCAATTGCCTTTTGTAATTGTTCATCTTCTTCTGTTTCCTTATCATCTTCCACTTCATAATCCGGGATAACACCAATCTCATTGATTTTTTCTCCATTTGGTGAAAAATACTCACTAATTGTCACCTTTACATAGGTTCCATCACCCAATCTTCTTAGCGCTTGTACTAGGCCTTTTCCAAATGTAGTAGTTCCAACCACAGTTCCGTTATCCCAGTCTTTGATGGCTGCAGCTGTGATTTCAGCAGCACTTGCAGAATTTTCATTGACAAGAACAACAACAGGAATAGAAATACACTTTGAGTCAGAGTATAGATATTCTTTATTGCCATTTTTATCAACCGTATATGTGATAACACCTGTTGGTAAAATTTCATCCAAAATTTCCTTCGCACAATCTAATAGACCTCCAGGATTTCCTCTCAAGTCAATAATAAGCCCTTTAACACTATCTTCCATATCTTTATATGCATTTTTAAATTGCGTATACGTTCTATCATCAAATGATTCAAAAGCAATGTATCCAATGTTTCCTTCCATTATCTCATATTCAAATGGATTTAAATCTACAGAACGTCTTTCAATTTCTTTTTCAAACTCTGTATAATTTTCCTCATCATCATATCTTCTAAATTTAATATTGACGATGGAACCTTTTTCACCTTTAATTAAAGCAGCTACCTCTTCAATTGTGGCATTTGTAACATCTTTTCCCCCCACCTCAATAATATAATCACCAGGAAGGACACCAGCCTCTGCTGCTGGAGAATTTTTAATAGGCAATAAAACAATGGCCAAATTTTTGCTAACATCTATAGAAAGATAAATGCCAATTCCTTCGTATTCGCCCTCTGTTGTCTCTAGCAAAAAGTTTTCTGCCTCAGATTTTGTGAAATAAGTTGTGTAAGGATCTTCTAGTGCATCAAGCATTCCAGAGATTGCAGCATCTTCCAGCTTTTCAACCTCAAAATCAAATAAGAAATCCTTTTTTAAGATATGATATACCTTCTTTAGTTTATCAAACTCATTGCCACCGCTAAAATTATCTCCAGATGCGGTATAATAGCTGATATTATCACTTCCTAGTGAGGTTTTTTGATAATAAAATGATGTAATAATAAACACCACCAAAGCTGTGATAATCATCCATAATATTGTTTCTAATACATGTTTCTCTTTTTTATTTTCTTCCCCCATAATATATGCAAAAGCTCCTTTCCAAACACGATTTATCCTCTACTATTTTTACTTCCCATTAACAGACTGGTTACAACCGTTGTAAACGGGATGGTAGCTACAAGTCCAAAACTTCCTGCAATAGCTCTTAAAAGCTCTTCAAGCATCATTTCCTGATTAATTATCTCATAAAACTGTAAATTAACACTCATGAATATCATGATTAGAATCAACGAGCCACCTGTATATGCTAAAATCAATGTGTTTGTCATGGTTCCCATCATATCTCTACCAATATTCATTCCTGCTTTAATCATTTTCCCCACTGTAATATGAGGATTTTCTTCTTTTAATTCACAAAGTGCCGATGCAATTGACATACTTACATCCATACAAGCTCCTAATGCCCCTATAATAATTCCAGCAAAAAGGATTCCTCTAAAATTATATGCGGCACTTTCTTCCATAACACCAACAAGTAATCTAGCTTCTTCTGTAACACCTGAAAGTGCCATAAGATTACCGAATATTACTGCAAAAATTCCAGCAATCACAATACCACCAACAGTTCCAATAATTGCAGCTGTTGCCTTTTTGTTAAATCCAGCAATGATAATGATAGAAACAAGTGTTATCAGAGCACAAGTTAACACCGTGGTTAATATTGGATCTGAACCAGCTATAATTCTTGGAAGAATAATATAAAAAACCGCAAGCACCGTTAACGCAAGACTCGCAATTGCTTTCAATCCTTTTAACCCACCAACTAGGAGAATGACTATTGCATACATTGCTATAATCACAATAATGTAATTGTTATTATTCCTATATGAAATTTGTGTATCTGTCATTTCACCATTTTCAAAAGTGGTATAAATATATACCTTATCCCCTTTTTTTAGCGCATCATTCGTAACTTTCACATCACTATAATAAGAAACGGAATATTTAATCAGTTTTGTGGTATTATACCCTTGATCTTTAATATGCACTTTGACATCTTGGTACTTAAAAGTAGTATACCCGTTTGTCTCTTCATAAACTTCTCCCGCCTCTAGTATTTCTCCTTTTAAGGTTTTAAATGTATATTCTGGAATATTTTCGTAATAATCTGCTTGCTCATTACTTACAATATCCTCTTCCTCTATATTTCCTATATCTGTTGCAAAAATAAAGCTCCCCACACATAATAATACAATTACCAATGTCCAGATTTTTTTCTTCATATTATGCACCCCTAAAATAAATCTATCATCATTTTACTACTTCATATCTTTAAAAGCAAAACATTTATCATTATTTTAGGTGACTTCTTTGTGAACTGCGATGCATTCCACTTTTATTTCGAAAATATTCCTCCCGAATGCTGAAAAATATGTCCTTGCATTTCTAATAAAGTAAGTGCTGTCATCACTTTATGAGCAGGCATATTCAGTTCTAAACATAATTCATCGATTCTTTTACCTTTTCTATTAATACAATGATATACTGGCATGAGTTCTTCCGCAATTTTCACACGAGGTGCATCTTCTTCCCTTACGCTTCTCTCATAATATTTTAAAATATCCTTCGCATTTCTCACACATTTTTCTCCATTAACGATAAGACGATTGCTACCGAACATAGTTTTCATCCAGTACTCCTCCTGGCACAACAAAAATATCTTTCTCTAATTTTTTACCATAATCCACCGTAATGAGCGAACCACTCTTATCTCTTGCTTCTACCACTATAATTCCACTAGACAATGCCGCAATAATTCTATTTCTATTATGAAATCTGCCTTTATTAGGCAAGGTATCCGGTGGGTATTCTGATACAATCACACCACCACTATCAATGATATCTTGATATAGACTCTCCCTACAATTTTGATACAAATATTCTATTCCATAAGCCAAAACACCTATTGCATTTCCCTTTTGCCCGAGCGATGCCTGATGGGCTACGCAATCAATCCCATAGGCTAAACCACTAACAATGTGAACACCATTTCCTGCCAAGTCTGCGCTGATTTGTTCGGCAATTCTTTTTCCATCTAGTGTACACTTTCGCGCACCAATCACAGCAATCGAAAATTCATTGAGCAATTTTTCATTTCCTAGTACATATAACTTATCAGGACAATCCGTGAGTTCATATAAATTAGGAGGAAAATCTTTCTCCCCTCTTTTGAAACATTTTATCTCTAACTTCATTTTCAATCCCTCTTATGAATGATAACCATATCTTTTAGTATACTCTGGCCTATCAATAATCGCATTTCTTAAATGCACAATTCTAGTTTTTCCCTCATTAAGTAAATAAACCTCTATGACATCTAAAGAAATTGGGATATCTACTATCTGATGTTTATATAAGTAAAACTCTGCCACTTTATAAATGTGTTTTCTTTTCTTATATGTTACTGCATCTGATGGACTGCCAAATAACTCTTGTCCTCTTGTTTTCACCTCAATAAACGATAATTCGCCATCACAAGTGGCTATGATATCCGCCTCACCAAACCTACACAAAAAGTTAGTTTCTAAAATTTTATAGCCTCTATGTTTTAAAAAATCTTGTGCCAATTCTTCTCCCATACTGCCCATTTCTCTTTGATTCATAAATTCCTCTCCTTTGCTTAAAATTTTCTATCCAGCAATCTGTACTGAACAGCCTCAGCAACATGCTCTACGCGGATATTTGCAGAATCATCTAAGTCCGCTATTGTTCTTGCCACTTTTAGAATTCTGGCATGTGCCCTTGCACTCAGTCCAAATTTTTCAAATACTGATTCCAAAATCTTTTTCGCGTCACTATCCAATACGCAAAATTCTTGTAGCATTGGTGCCGTGAGTTCTGAATTAGAAAAGATTTTCAAATTTTTATATCTTTCTTGTTGTATTTTTCTTGCTTTGTTAACTCTTTCTCTTATGGTTACTGAACTTTCCACACTCTCCTGAGATTCTAATTTTTGATACTCTACACTAGGAACATTCACTTGAATATCGATTCTATCAAGCATTGGTCCACTTATTTTTTTCAAATAGTTCTCTCTCTGAAAAGGAGTACATGTACAAACCTTTTTTGCATCTCCTGCATAACCACACGGACAGGGATTCATACTAGCAACAAACATAAAATTACAAGGATATGTACATGCCCCATTCACTCTAGAAAGACTTATTTTCCCATCCTCTAGCGGGCCACGCATCACCTCAAGCACATACCTACCAAACTCTGGTAGTTCGTCCAAAAACAAAATGCCATAATGCGCCAAGCTCATTTCTCCAGGCCTCGGAATTTTCCCACCGCCAGTAAGAGCCATCGCTGTTGTTGTGTGATGTGGAGACCTAAATGGTCTTTTAATGACTAATGGCTTGTCTTCCGGAAGTATTCCGGCAATGCTATGGATTTTCGTTATTTCCAAAGCTTCTTCAAATGTTAAAGCTGGGAGAATCGTTGGAATTCTCTTTGCCAGCATTGTTTTACCCGAACCAGGGCTGCCAATCATAAGACAATTATGGGCACCCGCAGCCGCAACTTCCATAGCTCTTTTCACATTTTCCTGCCCTTTTACATCACAGAAATCCACATTTTCTATAGAATTGTCAGTAAATAAATGGTCAACATCCGTTACAAATGGTGCTATTTTTTTCGTACCATTTAAAAAAGATACTGCTTCCGTCAAACTCTTAATAGGATATACTTGAAGTCCCTTGACAACACCTGCCTCTAATCTATTGGCATAAGGAACTATGACCTTTTTGATACCCAATCGATAAGCTTCTATACACATGGGAAGCACTCCATTTATCTTATTCACATTACCATCTAATGAAAGTTCTCCAATAAATACATAATCTCCTAATTGATTAGAATGAATATATTCCAAATCATTTAAAATTCCGATAGCAATTGGCAAATCAAAGGATGGTCCCTCCTTTTTGATATGTGCTGGCGCAAGATTAATTACAACTTTTCTACTCAGGATATCAAACTGCGAATTTTTGATGGCAGCTCTCACTCTTTCTTTAGACTCTCTCACACTAACGTCTGGAAGCCCAACAATTTCCCAAGAAGGTAACCCAGAATGAATATCCACTTCTACATTTACAAGATATCCATCTATTCCATAAAGAGCTATACTACGAATAGTAGAAAGCATTCCTATCATCTCCTAAAAAAAATTTATTAATTATATTCCAAAAAATACAAAAAAATGTTATAATATATATAAGTGTATTTATAGTTTATATACATGGTCTGATTCCCACAAATGAAAGGAAGGTTTGATATATGAAAAAAAATAATGGTGTTTCTATAATCACATTAACAATTACCATAGTAATCCTAATCATCCTTGCTGGCGTAGCGGTATATTATGGTACCACTCAAAATGTTGATAAAACCGCAGAGGTTCGTTCTTTTAATGAAATAATTGAAGTAAGCGAGGCTACCGCCCAAAGAACTTTTATGAACAAAATTAATGCAACAAAATACCCTTATGTAGGAACTGAGCTAACAAATGCAGCTCCTGAGGTAGTAAATGAAGTTAGTTATGGAGATGGTTGGTATAAGCTTGCCTCAAACCATTTTGAAGAATTGAGCCTTGAAAATGTTGTCGGAACCTATATCGTAAACTATTCTACTGGTGAAGTTGTTTCTGTAAATCCTATCCTATATGAAGATGAAGAGTACTATTCTTCAACAGATATCAAGGATGTAGTAGGCAGTGCAAATGTAGCCATTTCATCAGATATGTATGATGATGTCAAAGGCGTAAATAAACCAGTCTTATTAACTGGAATGATTCCAGTTAGATATATCAACAATAAATGGATTATTACAAGTGCAAATGACGAAAAATGGTATGATTATTCTTCAGAAAATAAAAGTTGGGCAAATGTAATGCTTACAGATGAAATTACAGTTACCGGTCTTTCTAATGAAGAAGTGAGAAATGCCTCCCTTTTAGAGCTTGAAGGACTTGAAGTTACAACAAATGGTAGTTTATTTGTATGGATTCCAAGATTTACAAGTAACAGTGCCGGAGATGTTGTCTATAGTCATTTAACCACGGATTATACAGAAAACGGATATCAATTAAGCCGTGCTTTCACTCATGGAATTACTGAACTTACAGGATTCTGGGAAAGTAAATTTGATGCAGAACTTAAATAAAATAAGAATTAATTTTTTAGAAATGTCTCAAGCCATGCTTGAGGCATTTTTTGATGTTTTTATTGAGCAGGGGGATTCCCTGCTCAATAAAAACTTGAGAACAAAAGATTCAATATCATAAAATTTCTATTCTTCAGTTACATTTTCTGTTTCGCTTTCATCTGGAACTTTTGCAATACTTACTACTTTTCCACCGTCATTTGTTCTGATTAACGTCACACCTTGGGTAGAACGTCCAAGAATACTAATATTTTGAACATCAAGTCTTATCACAATTCCTTTATCTGTGATTAACATCACTTCATCATTATCTGTGACAACTTTTATGCCAACTACATTACCTGTCTTAGGCGTTATTTTATAGGTAATAACACCTTTTCCGGCTCTTGCTTGTACTCTATACTCATTAAGCTCCGTTCTCTTTCCAAAGCCATTTTCTGTAATGGCAAGTAAGTATGCCTTTTCATCATATATTGGCTCCATACCAACAACATAATCATCATCGTCAAGTCTAATTCCAATAACGCCTTGAGAAACCCTTCCAACAGGCTTTACATCCGTCTCTGAGAAAGTAATACAGATACCGCCATGTGTCACCATAACCACATTTCTTTCCCCATCAGTAAGTCTAACGTCAATTAATTCATCTTCATCTTTTAAGGCAATTGCTTGTAATCCTGTTTTTCTCGAACTATTATATTCCATTAATTTTGTTTTCTTGATGATACCATTTTTAGTAGCCATTAGTAAGTATTGGCCATCCACAAAGGCATGAATTGGAATAACTGCTGTTACTCGTTCATCACCATCAAGCTGAAGTAAGTTAACAATTGCTGTACCTTTTGCTGTTCTACCAGCTTCAGGTATTTCATAGCCTTTTAGTTTGTATACCTTACCCTTATTTGTGAAGAACATAATCATATCATGGGTAGAAGTAACAAATAATTGTTCCACAAAATCTTCCTCTTTTGTCTGAATTCCTGTAATGCCTCTACCGCCCCTCTTTTGAGTTCTATAGGTACCAATAGGAACTCTCTTAATGTATCCAAAATGAGTAAGTGAAACAATGGTAGTCTCTTCCTTAATCAAATCTTCATCTTCAAAATCGCCTTCAGCTGGAACAATTTGTGTTCTTCTCTCATCTCCATATTTATTTTTCATTTCGATGAGTTCCTCTTTGACGATATCGCAAACCAATTTCTCACTAGCAAGAATTGCTCTATACCTTTCAATTTGTTCCATCAAGGCTTTATATTCTTCTTCAATCTTTTCTCTTTGTAATCCTGATAATGTTCTAAGTCTCATTTCAAGAATAGCATTCGCCTGAATTTCTGTAAGATTAAAGCGTTTCATTAATCTTTCAGCTGCATCATCATATGCCGCACGGATAATGGCGATTACTTCATCAATATAATCTAACGCAATTTTTAATCCTTCTAAAATATGAGCTCTAGCAAGTGCTTTATCCAAATCAAACTGAGTTCTTCTCACAACTACTTCTTTTCTATGATCAATATAACACTCAAGCATTTGTCTAAGAGTTAATATTTTTGGCTTTCCATGATCTAGGGCAAGCATAATAGCACCAAAAGTGTCCTGCATTTGGGTGTTTTTATACAACTGATTTAGCACAACATTAGCATTAGCATCTTTCTTAAGTTCTATGACAATTCTCATACCTTCACGGTCTGACTCATCCCTTAAGTCTGAGATTCCCTCAATTCTCTTATCCTTTACTAGATCTGCAATATTCTCAATCAACCTTGCTTTATTTACCTGATAAGGAAGCTCTGAAACAATAATTCTATAGCGACCATTTCCATGTTCTTCTATTTCAGCCTTTGCACGAACAGTAATCTTTCCTCTGCCCGTTCTATAACATTCTTTAATTCCCTCTTTGCCAAGAATTAATGCTCCTGTAGGAAAATCAGGACCCTTTATTTCTGTCATTAAATCCTCATCCGTTACGTTATCCTCATCTATCAATCTAACAATAGCATTAACCACTTCTGTTAGATTATGAGGAGGAATGTTAGTTGCCATTCCTACTGCAATACCAGAAGAACCATTCACAAGAAGGTTTGGAATCTTAGCTGGTAAAACGGTAGGTTCCATGATTTTTTCATCATAGTTTGGCATAAACTCAACCGTATTTTTATCAATATCCGCAAGCATTTCAACGGCAATTTTAGGCATTTTAGCCTCTGTATACCTCATGGCAGCAGGGCTATCACCATCTACACTACCAAAGTTACCATGACCATTAATAAGCATATATCTTAGTGAAAAATCCTGCGCCATTCTTACTAAAGCATCATAGATTGAAGCATCACCATGAGGGTGATATTTACCCATAACTTCACCAACAATGTAAGCGGATTTTCTAAATGGTTTATCCGGCGTTAAGCCAAGACCGTCCATAGCATATAAAATTCTTCTGTGAACTGGTTTTAGTCCATCCCTTACATCAGGAAGAGCCCTGGATACAATGACACTCATCGCATAGTCTATGTATGATTTCCTCATTTCTTTTTCTATGTCTACATGTATGACTTTTTTTGCATTTTCTTCCATTTTATTATCCCAACTTTCCTATATTTATTACAACTTATGCCTGTTTTTGGTAAGGCATAAGAAGAGACAACAATTTGCTATATAAATTATACTAAATTGGGTTTTTTATTGCAAGCGAATTTTGCCATTTTTAGTTTATTTTTAGCTATTTTGACTCACTGAAAACCCTTCATCAATGGCAACATTTTTGGTATTTTTGATAATCTTTTTGGTAGAGGCTGAAATTTTAGGAATAGAATACAAAATAGAATCCGTTGCCTTTTTAATTGCCGTCTGGTAATCCTTATTTCTAGTAGCAAGAGCAGCACTTTTGGCATCATTATATACCGAATAATTCCATTTATATTTTTTCTTAAAAAATTCCCTAAGTGAGCTATCTAACAGCTCTTCTCCAACTCTAAGAACAACTCTTGCTCCTTTTCCTACCATAGACTTTTTCGTATCCACTTTTAACCTATCTAATGCTACATCTGTAAGATTCTCAAATTTTTCAACTTCCTTTGACTTTTCTTTCGTAGTACTTTTTTTGCTATCCTTCACCTGTTCAATGCCAATAGTATTATCATCCTTTAAATAAAGTTTTAAGGTTAGACTTGCTTTTTCCAGTGTTTCCTTTAATTCATTATTCAGTTTTTCACTATCAAATGCCTCTTCTAAATTTCTTTCTACATTCAATATCTTATCCTCTCCTCTCTTTTTGGAACGCTCTTTTTGAAATATCCCTAATTTTATCTCTCACTCTTCCATTAATAATCTAACTTTTTCACACGCATTGAAAACCATAAAAGCCCCCACATACTGATAAAATTCCAGTAAAGAATTGCCATTCCAAAAAAGCTTTTTTGCATAATCAAATAATTTTCATAATTGCTCTTAATATAAGTCATATACACATATAAATTCAGTATCATAAGAATCACCAAAACAAGCCTTGCACTCTTGGTCTCTTGCAATCTTTTATTTTTTTCATTTTGCAGTGCCTCTATCATTTTATAGTTTTTGTCAATTAATTCCGGAAAACTTCCCCCATATAAATAGCAATATTGTAAGTTCGAAAAGAAATCCCTAAATTTTGCAATAGAAATCTTTTCTTTCAAATGTTCGATTGCAATTTCAAACTTCACCCCGCTTCCTAATTCAATGTTAAACTTCTTAATATATGTTTTTAACGGTTCCACAGTATCTACTTCTCTGAACGCACTCGTAATATCATTGCTAATTTTGGTATAATTTTTAATTTGCAAAAGAAAATTCAAAAAAATTTTTTCGATTTTTTCTTCTTTATAGGTAGCCACAAAATTTAAAATGAGTGTGGGGATAAAAACACAAGGCAGTGAAACAATCAAAGATAACGTATGAAGTTTTAAAAATCCAAAAGCCACCTGATAGGCAAAAATGGCAAAAGCAATTGAATAAAGAATCATTGCAATTGGATTCATCAAGATATTTCTTTTCACATTTGCCTTATCAATCAATAAGTTAATCTTATAAATAACATTTAATTTTTGAGCAATCTTAATCTTTTTATTTTTTTCATAATTTTTAAGAAACTCCTCATAATATCTTTCGTTTTTCTCATTAATATAACGATTCACTTTCTCAAGGACTTTATTTTCTACCACTCTGTTCACACATTCATAAACAAAAACTGCAATACAACAGAATAACAAAACATTTAGCTCCATAAAAATCACTCTCCAAACTAGCAACTCAAAGAAATTTTCTCTTTGATTCTTCCTATAGGCTCATTCAATGTCTTAAACCTTCCAATGGATTTTCCTCCTTCATATCTAGAAACCTCGAACTCAAAAAGCGGATTGTATTCCACGTCATCCGTTTCAGGGTTATAAAGTACCTCAGAAATTTCATGCACCTTAAAATTTTTCATAAAAACCACTAAATCCACGGACATTGCCAAAAGTTTTCTCAAATATTTATCCGTATAACTCTGTGCTTTCGCATCTCTTTTCATCAGTGTAACTAATCGATCAATCGTATTTAAACTGCTATCAGAATGAACTGTGGCATATCCTCTGTGTCCGGTAGCAACTGCATCAAAAAACACCATTGCTTCTTCTCCTTTTAATTCTCCAATTACTACAACATCATTAGACATAACAAGAGAATGGGCAGTCAGTTTAGCAAGTGTGATATTTTTATCATCTGCTCTATTCTTTAAAATTTCTCTCTGAATAATGTTAGGATGCGAACTATATAGTTCTGCAGTCTCTTCATTTGAAGTAATAGAAAGATCCTCTGGAATTCTATTGATTAAATTTCTCATTAAAGTGGTCTTTCCGCTTCCTCCTTTGCCACTGATGATAATATTTCCTCCTGCTTTGATAGCATTCAATAAAAATTTATAAATTTCTAAATTAAACATTTCAATATCCGTAAAGCACAGTTCCTCCATGGACTGTAAATTGTTTGGTCTATGGATTCGAATGACAAGGTTAGGTGATACTACATTCACCGGTTCAATTCCAGCCTCAATACGCAAATTGTTTTTTCTATCACTCACCACCACAATGGGCGATTCGGTAGTAATTTTTCCATGATTTTTGAGAACACAATACCTCACAAAATTCAAAAAATCCTCTTCATTATAAAACGATTCCTTTGTCTTTTCCCAAACGCCATTTTTCTTAATGATAATATTATCAAACCTAGTGACACGAATATCTGAAACACTATTGTTATCAATATACTTTTGTAAAATATGATAACCAAAAAGTCTGTTTAAAATATCATTAATGGTGGAATCCGTATTCATATTGGCATAATCCTTATATACTTTTTCTTTCACAATATTTTCAACAACCTTCTTGTTCACATCTACATCGCTTAAATATTCTGAATAATTATTAATCAAAAATGAGATAATTTCGCTGATGGCATCCCTTTTGCTAACATCTTGATTTTCTGAACTTTCTTTGAACGTTTCATTTTTTAGCGGATTAATTAGCATTCATCATCACCCTTTCTTTATTTCCTGATTTTCCAACAGGGATCCTATTGGTTTGAACCATATCCATGGGTCTTGCGGCAAACAATTTGCTAAAAAAGCTGACACGAGGGATATAATTAATGGATTCTAAAATTCTCGAATAAGATATTTCCAACTGTTCTTCTCCTTGTTTGATTCTTCCAATCAGTTCATAATTTTTAAGAATTCTTTTTACTACCTCACACTCAATTCCATTGACATTTTCTTTGTTGATAATAACCTCTATTTTCTCTTTCCAAACGCCCCATGTATCCGTAAATATATCTAAAAGTTGTGCAGATTTTTTCATTGAGATATAATTGTTTTCTGTAACAAAAAATATTCTATTCGCCACCTGTAATGCCCATTTGGTAGAATCCAAAAAGATATTACTACTGGTATCAATGACGATAAAATCATATCTTTCCTTTGCACATTCTAAAACCTTCTGATAATGCTCCTCACTCAATACATTTTGACAGTAATGTAGCGATGTGTTTCCTGTGAGTACATCTACATTTCCAATATCGATGACCAATTCATCAAACACATTCACATCAAATCTATTTTTAGAAATCAGTTCTGCGGCATAATTTAAACCACATTTTTTATTTTCATCCATAACAATTTCTACATTTTGAGGAATCCTGTTAATTTCCAAAATCTCATCAATATTACCATATAGCGTGTCCAAATCTATAAGCAAAACCTTTGAAGTGGTCTTTCCTGCAAGCACCCTTGCAAAATTTGCTGCAATGGTTGATTTGCCTGAACCATTAATACCGCTAACTGCAATGATTTCTTGTTTTTGAGTGACCGTATTAGGAAAACTATTGCCCTGATAAGCAAGGGAAGTATCATAATTTTGATTTTTAGGTTCACTGACATTCATATACCCATGCGCAATATATCTAGATGTTTCTGGCACCTCATTGTCTTTCTTGTTAGCTCGTTCATATTTCTTCCTGATGGGGTCTTCTCTACTAATAGCATCTATCATATCTGACATTTCCACCTCATCATCTAAATACACATCCGTAATATCACACTCCGCAAGCTTGCGTTTGGTTGATGCACTTAGTTCATCAGTCACAACAATGATTCTCATTGTCATATCATGTTTCCTTACCTTCTCAATAAAGTCCGTAAACTCAAATTGTCCCTGCAGTAATGCACTCACTACTAACACATCAAACTTTTCATTTGATAAGCTATCTAATACAGCTTCTTGATAAAATAAATCATCCTCATATACATCAAACTCTCGATATTTCTTTAATTCGCGGTTCAATGTATCATTTCCCATTGCTGTAATTACTTTTCTCATTTACAATTCCCCCTCTTCATTGTTTAATTATCTTTACGATCCGTTGATATAAATTCATGTTCCTTTTTGGAAGCTTCTATATTGACAACCACATGATTAGAGCCTGCATACAAAAGGCATGTACCACGCTTTATCGTTTGAATTTTGTACGTTTCCTCTTCCGACAAATTAATATTTTCTCTTAATATCTTTAAATCGTTTTCCTCCAGCTGAAAAATTCCTTTAATGCTCGAGTTATTAATCACTCCTCTTCCGTATTTTCCATTTTCCAGCGCAAAGAAATCACTGATATCCTGAGTAATAGCAGTTGCCGCTCCACCATACTTTCTAATGGTTTTAAACATTTTTAAAACAAAATTTGCCGTCTCTTCATTATCCGATATTAGCCTCCACACCTCATCTAGATAAATGATTTTTTTCTGTGCCCTTGAAATTCTTATCTTATCCCAAAAAAGATCGGTTATCACAAACATCACTCCCGGCAAATGCTCTTCGGGTGTCCCATAAATATCTGCCACAATAAATTGATTGGATAAGTCAATATTGGTATAACCATTGAGAAATTTCATGCTTCCGCTTACAAAAGGTTTCATCAAAGTGGCAATTCTTGATAGCTTTTTTTCTTTTATAATAATCTTATATAAATCCGAAAGAATTGGCATATCTTCTGGCTTTTTGAATCTTTTTCCGGACAAAAAACTCTTTTTCTTCACCTCCACATACAAACTCTCGTCCTCAAAGGTAATTTTCTTTTTGGCATAGCACTCAATGATTTTATCTTCTAAAATACTTTTTTCTTCATAAGTCATTTCGGGGAAAATCAGTGAAAAGAATGTATTCAGCTTAGTGATTTTATTTTGTAAAAAACCGTGCCCCCTCATACTTGATGCTTTCCCTAATTTCCATCACATTCACCACATTACCATTTTCAAAATTGATGATGGTACCACCTAGCTTTTGGCATATTTTAATATATTCTCTTTCGGGATCTATCACATATTGGGTAATGTTCATATATCTATTCCTAGCTACCATTAACTTTGTAAAATAAGATTTTCCAGAACCAGAAGTACCGATAATGCACATATTCGCATTCTTATATTTTTCAGAATCAAATCTATCCACCATGACAATAGATTTATTAAACTCATTGACACCAATGAGCACACCATACTCATCACATAATTCGTTGGACAAAAATGGATATGTACTAACAAGTCCAGAAGTTAATACATTTCTTTTAATATATTTCTTTACCTCTAAATCATTTTTAAAGATTGGTAAACACGAATGAAAGATATCTTCTTGACGAAAGGTTGCTTTTCTTGTTGTAAGACCAATGCCACTTGCAATTCCCTGCACTCTTTCGATATCCCTTTTTAGTTTTTGCTCTGAATCTGCATAAATAGAAATATAAATATAAATGTAATATAAATCATCTCCACCCACTTGGAGCTGTTTTCGAATATACTTTGCATCTTGGTAAGCGGTGGACATCAAATCACTATCTGCCTGATTTTCTCCTACATTCTTAATTTCAGATGCAGTATTTCCTATATAATAAGTGATTCTTTTGACCACCTCTGAAGTTGCTTTTCTCTCATAAAACATAGACAGTTGCAAATCAATTTCAAGCGATAAAATCTTATCCAAAAAAGTTCCATCCATCTCATTGGCATACCCTATTACCATAAGACTTGCCAAATATTTCTGATCAGTAAGGATAAAATTTGGATTTGTATTATCCATTATTTGCGGATATATATCATATATTTGTGGAGATATCTCTCCTTTTTGTTTGGGTAAAAAAGAATTTAATTTATTTGAAAAAAACTGCACGAGCTTTCCCTTACTTTCCTTTTATTTTTGCTCGCTCCCTAAGATATTTGTGGTAAGAATTTTTTGAAACAAACTTTAAAAATTTCAACTATTTCATCATTATTGCATATCTTAATCATATTGCCACAACTTTCTAGCCCCTCTTTTATTTTACTAATTTTATTTTCTCGATCATTTTCATTTGTTTTCATAGCAATATAAAATTTGCGTGAAATACTGCCTCTCACTTCAGATATTTCATTCACAAAACTTATATAATCTTTTGCCATATCCGCAAGCGCCGGCTCATATAAAATACATTTTTCAATTTCCTTGATATGTTTTTTGGCATCTGCCTTTTGCGTTTGCACAAAAATTTGAATGTCAAAATCACACTGTTTCAAGAAGTATTGATAAGATTCTAAAATACTATTTTGCTCCGCTTGCGATTTGAGTTTAAAGTTAATAGGCTCTACATTCAAAATCACAATTTCATTGCCATTCTTTAAATAGACTCTATTATTTTTAATTTCTTTCATCAGAATGATTTCTTCCATGTCCTTTTCAATTTCAAAAATAAGCTTCACTTCCTTTCTCTGTACCAAAAAACATAATAAAAAGGGGCATAACTCTACTGCAATATCACTATTCCAGTATCATTACCCCCCAAAGTTATTTTACTAACATCATAATAAACGCATTTTTTTATTTAGTCAATCTAAACCGTTCGACAAATTTCGACAGTGAACAATCTCCTTATAGACTTCCGACTTAGAAATTCCCTTTTTCTTAGCAACTAACTTCATTGCTTCTTTTTTATCATACCCCTCTTTCAAGTACATATCCATAAGTTCTTGCACTGTTTCTAAAACAACCTCCTCTTTTTTAGGTGCCCCTTCTAATACAATCACAAACTCTCCCTTTACTTCATTTTCCTCATAATAGGAAATTGCCTCATCTATGCTCAGTCTTAAAAACTCCTCATGTATTTTGGTTACTTCTCTTGCAAGCACAATCCTTCTTTCTCCTCCAAAAGCTTCCTTCAAATCTGCCAATGTTCTTTTCAACTTATGCGGTGCCTCATAAAAAAGCATTGTTCGTTCTTCGTCTTTTAATACGGCAAGCCTTTCTTTTCTTGTTCTCTTATTGATAGATAAAAAGCCTTCAAAAACAAATTTGGTAGTATCAAATCCAGAGCATATAAGAGCCTGAATACAAGCAACGCTGCCAGGAATTGGTACAATAGCAATATCATGTTTGATTAATAGCCTTACTAAGTCTTCACCAGGATCAGAAATGGCAGGCGTTCCAGCATCCGAAACCAAAGCAAGATTTTTTCCTTCTTCTAAAAGTGATAGCACATATTCTGCCTTGACACCTTCATTGTGTCTATAAAAACTAATCATTGGCTTTTGAATGTCATAATGATTTAAAAGCTTGATTGTTTTTCTGGTATCCTCCGCTAATATTAAATCCACTTCTTTTAATGTTCTAATTGCTCTAAACGTTATGTCTTCCAAATTTCCAATTGGAGTTGCTACTAAATATAATGTTCCTTTCATGCTATTCCTCCTATTTACCTTCAAATTCATAGAGTTCATTCGTATAATTTCCATTCTCATCATATACATATAATGGCTTTTCAAACTTCAAGAAAACACCACCATTTTTTGTCCCTTCAATCAATACAATATTAGCCACCTTGCCAACCGAAGGATATACAAACTTGATTCTTTTAGGCTCTATATGATATTGCCTCATCAGGCAAAAGATATCTACTAACCTTTCTGGTCTATGCACCATATAAAAGCTACCATTTGTTTTTAATATTCTCGATGCTTCTTTTATCACATCTTCTAATGTACAATATATTTCATGCCTGGCAACTGTTAAAGCATCCACCTCATTCATGATTCCGCTGCCTTTCTTCTTATATGGAGGATTAACGGTGACACTATCTACAGTTCCCGGTCTTATCTCCCTATTTAACAAATTTAAATCCTTATGAATAATTTCAATTCTATCTTCTATCCCATTTAATAAAACACTTCTTCTGGCCATATCTGCATATTCTTCTTGTATTTCCACACCGGCGATTTTCTTGGCATTCGTTTTTCCTGACAATAGTATCGGGATAATTCCAGTCCCTGTACACAAATCAACCACAAAATCGGAACGTTTCATCCCCTTTGCAAAATTCGCAAGAAGAACGGCATCAATTCCAAATCGAAAACCATTGATATTTTGAATAATTTTTAAATCTTTCCATTGTAAATCATCAATTCTTTCATTATTTTTAAGTTCCATATACTTGTTCCTTTTCATATAATATACAAATTAGTTTTTTAAGGATGTGATTTTCATGAGATGCCCTTGCCCTTATCCCCAAAAAAATTCTAAACTTTCTAATTATTCCAATTATCTCTCTAATATCCGCTCATCATTGAACAGTGTGGAGCATTTTTTGAACTGTCTTTGCCAATACCAAAAATATAGAAAATTTTACAACAACTGGTTACGCTAAACGAAAACAGAAAATAGAAGGCCGCATAAAAAACATAAGCGGCCTTAAAAGTCATGTATAAAAATTACTCATGTTCTGGAGCAGAAACTGGACAAACACCAGCGCAAGTTCCACATTCAATACATTGTGCTTCGTCTATACAATACTTTGTGTCCTCTTCTGCTATACAAGAAACAGGGCAGCTAGCTGCACAAGCTCCACATTTAATACATGAATCACTTATTTTATATGCCATCCTAATTCACCTCCTTGCCATAAATAAATTTCTAAACAAATTCCTTTCAAAGCTCTTCCATCTTAAAGCCTTCTTCTAATGCCTTTAATTCCTTCATATCCACATCAGGATCATATCTTTCTTTTCTTCTTCCCGATTTGATAACCTCTATTTCAGAAGCTTTAAATGCCTTTCTCATAATGCCGTCCTCTTTTGAGATTTTCACTTTTACTTCCTCTTTTAAAACTTCAACTTCCTCCACTGTTCCCGTACCTTCTGGAGTTTTTACAACGGACCCAGCAGTAGGAAGTCTAGATAATTTTTCCTCATAAACCGCTTGTTCATGTTTTAAGCAGCACATAAGCCTACCGCAAACTCCTGAAATCTTACTAGGATTTAATGATAAGCCTTGTTCTTTTGCCATTTTAATAGAAACAGGATTTAAATCGCTCAAATGGTTACAACAGCATAATTCTCTCCCACACATGCCATAGCCACCAAGCATTTTTACCTCATCTCTCACACCGATTTGTCTAAGTTCAATTCTAGTCTTATACACACTTGCCAAATCTTTTACTAATTCTCTAAAATCCACACGTCCATCAGAAGTAAAATAAAAAAGAAGTTTGGAATTATCAAATGTATACTCAACATCTATGAGTTTCATGTCAAGACCGTGACTTGATATCTTTTCTTCACAAACCTTAAATGCCTCTTCCGATTTCTTTTCGTTTTCTAAAAATGTTTTTGTATCTTCTTCTGTAGCAATTCGAATTACATTCTTTAAAGGAGCAACAATTCTTTCCTCACTCACCTTACCATTAACAATTGCCACTTCTCCATACTCAATTCCTCTTGCCGTTTCTACAATAACATTTTGACCCTTTTGAAAAGAAAGTCCATTCGGATTAAAGAAATATATTTTACCTAGCTTTTTAAATTTCACGCCAACAATTTCCTGCATCAAAGCTCCTCCTTTTTAAACTTTTCACTCTATCTACTAATCTTTCGTTCCTATCCTTTCATTTTTTCCACTCTGATTTCTATCTTTTAGTTTCTAAAATACTTATCATCATGGCATCTAAAGCCAAATCCAAATTTGCATTTTTCTTAATATTTTCAATTGTATTTTCCAATATTTCTATTAAGCGATAATCAAATGTGATATCTGTTTTTAACTTATGATAAAAAATATACATTACCTTTTCCAAAACATGAGGAATATCTGCCTTTAAACTTTTATCCGATTTTAGCAATTCAAATTTTTGATTCATCTTTAAGAAATCTTTTTCTAAAATGGACTTAGCGATGTCATTTTCTATTTCAAAATTACTGTCATTCACAACTTCTAGCGCCTTAAGAGCAGAGCCATTCGCATATTTCACGCACATATTTATCATATCATCATCAATATTGTTATTCCTTTTCTTTAGGATACTAATAATTTCACCATCTGTTAGTTTGTCAAACAAGAACTCCACAACTCTAGATTTAATAGTATTTAATAATTTTTCCTTACTTGATGCAATTAAAATAACCGTTGCATAATCAGGAGGCTCTTCCAAAACTTTTAGGAGAGCATTCTGCGCCTGCTCATTCATCTTATCAGCATCATCTATGATAAAAACTTTTCTTTGGGATATGGTTGGTTTCAAAAAAAGTTCTTCAATAAGCTCTCTTACCATATCCACCTTAATCACATCTTTGACTGGTGATATTACTTTAAAGTCTGAATTGTTATCAAAAGTAAGACAAGACCTGCAAGAATCACACGCCACACCCGACAATGGATTTTCACATAAAATACTCTTGGCAAACTCTGTAGCCACAATCTTCTTGCCAATGCCAGCCTTTCCTACAAATAAATACGCATTTGCAATATTTCCAGACAAAACAATATTTTTTAATTTTAATTTATTGTTTTCATGCCCAATACTTTTTATCACAAAACACCTCAATACTAATTTGCATCTATCTTTCCAAATCTAGAAAGTGGCCAAATTCTATATTTTACTCTACCTTCTACCTTTTCCAAAGGAATGCAACCAAACTCTCTACTATCACTAGAACCGCTACGATTATCACCCATCACAAAAATATATCCTTCTGGCACGTCAATATCATAATAGTCTCCTGTAATAGGCGTTTCAATTCCATTTAAATATACCTCTGATAGCTTTTGACCATTCACATAAACGTTACCATTTTTTATTTCAACATGATCTTTTCCAACACCAATTACCCTTTTGATATAACTAATCTTAGATATTTCTAACACATCATGTTTCAAGAATTCCCAAAAGTTAGCAGCATCATTATATGTTCCAAGCCCATCTACTGTATAGGCTGGTTTTTCAAATGTAACAATATCTCCTCTATATAAAGGAAGTTTAAATGTTCTTGTAGTTCTATTAATTAATACTCTTTCCCCATCTAATATGGTTGGAATCATAGAGGTTTGACTGACCAAAGTGGGTGTAAACAGAAAATATCTTACCAAAACTGCAATCACAAATGCGATAAAAAAGCAAACAATCCATTCAAAAAATTCTCTAAAAAAAGATTTTTCCTTAATAGATGCTCCACCATTTTCAGTTGTTTCAGCATGTACTTCTTTCATAACCTATTTCATCCCTTCCTGAAAGATACAAGGCAGATTACTGCCTTCTCTTAACCGTTATATTATACTACATAAAATCACTTATATCAAGCCTTATGATTTGTTATTAGGCTTATAGGTAGGAACTTTTATAATTACTTCCGTTCCTTTATTTACTTCACTTTTAATATCAATACTACCATTGTTTGCCTCAATGATTTCCTTTGCAATTGGAAGTCCAAGACCCGTTCCCCCCATCTCTCTAGAACGCGCCTTGTCAACTCTATAAAATCTTTCAAACACTCTTGGTAAATCCTTTTCTGGAATACCAATACCATTATCTATGATTTTAATATACGCATCATCATGAACGGCACCTATATAAACCTTAATATTTCCACCTTCAGGTGTATACTTCACACTATTAATCAAAATATTTGTAATTACTCTTTCTATCCCGTCCCTATCTCCATATACCTCCGGGACATTCGATGTCACATAACATTCCAGAATCTGATTCTTCTTTTCTGCCTGTATCTTATGTTTTTCACAAATCTGCTTGGTAAGATCAGCAATATCGAAATTAATTTTATTCCAAGCAACATTCTTGTAATCAAATTTAGAAAGCTGCAACAAATCAGCAACCAACCTTGACATTCGATTAGCCTCTGACAAAATAACATTTAAGAACTTAACCCTACTTTCCTCATCTAAGTCATCTTCTCCCTGCTCAAGTAAAGTTTCTGCATACGTTTTAATAGAAGTCAATGGTGTTTTTAATTCATGAGAAACATTAGAAACAAACTCTTTTCTCATATCATCTAATTTGGCTTGTTTTGTAGTATCATGAACAACAACGATAACACCCGTTGGAATATCTTTCTCATTGCGAAAAGGCGCAAAAAATACATTAAAATATTTTCCATTCACTGAAAGGATTTTATCCGTTGTGGACCATTCATCCAAATAAATGATTTTTTCTAAATTCTCATCTAACTCATATTTCTTAAATATTTCCTCAAAAGTTCTTTCCGAGGATATTTCTAGCATCTTCTTTGCCGCAGGATTTGCATGAATCAATCTTCCGTTTGTATTAAACGCTAATACGCCATCCGTAAGGTGCATCAAAATGGTCTCTAGCTTATTCTTCTCACTAGAAATATCATTCATATTATTTTGAATTTGGGTCATTAAAATATTAAAAGTGTCTATCAGTTTTGAAATCTCATAACCCGCTTTTTGCTTATCCATTACCGTCACAAGAGAAATATTTCCTTGTGCCATAAGCTCTGCTTTATTGGTTAAAAGTTCGATTGGCTTTGTAATAGACCTACTGGTAACAATCGCAATCAAAAGTGTAACGAATAATATAATAATTACCGCTACAAAATATAAAAATCCAATTTCATTAATCTGCCTATTAATATATGCCTTACTCTGAGAAATAACAATAATCACCCTGCCATCCTCAAGCAAATCATTCTCAATAATATAAGCAAAAACGTAACAAAAATCATCTTCATCATCTAAAACCGCATATCTTTGAGGAGATGATTCTGCAATACTAATACATTCTTTGGCAATTTTCGTAAGAGGATAAGGGTTCCCCGTTAGTACATCTTGATAATTACTATCTAACATGGCACCATATCTTGTGGCATTATTAAGAGAAAAATAAATTCTAAAGTTACTATAGAATTTATCAATATTTGCCCTTTTGGGCATCTCTGGTCCGTAAGTTTCAATTGCTGTGAGATTATTTTCGCGTTCTATGCCTGCAACATTAAAATTATAGCCTGCGATATTATTTAACATCTCATCAACAAAACCCGTATAATATACCTCTTCTATTTTCATAAACGAGAATAAACCTATTCCCAAAATGATTGTTACAATTAATATGACAAAAACAAATATCAATTTTAATTGAAGGCTTTTCCAAAACATGCACTACACCTCTAAATTAAAGTAATAACCAATTCCTCTCTTTGTAGCAAGTAATTCAGGTGCACTAGGATTCTTCTCAATCTTTTCTCTAATTCTTCTAACCGTAACATCAACTGTTCTCACGTCTCCAAAATATTCATAGCCCCATACTTTTTCTAATAGCTCTTCTCTTGAAAATACTTGTCCACTTTGTGTTGCCAAGAATTTTAAAAGCTCAAATTCTCTTAAGGTAAGCTCCACACTCTTGCCGCTTACTTTTGCTTCATATTTAAATGTATCTAAAGTTAATGGTCCAAATTCTAGAAGTGATGTTTTTGTTTCTGTAGCATTTTCTGTCTCTTTCTTAGACAATTCAATTCCTTCCCATTTTCTTAAGTTAGCTTTAACTCTAGCTAAAACCTCTCTTACGCTGAAAGGTTTTGTAATATAATCATCTGCCCCAAGCTCTAGACCAATTACTTTATCCACTACATCTTCTTTTGCAGTAACCATAATGATTGGAATATTACTTGATTGTCTAACCATTTTACAAACAGAAAATCCATCCATTTTAGGAAGCATCACGTCTAATAATACTAAATCAGGGTTTTCGCTTTTTACTAAATTAACAGCTTCTTCTCCATCATAGGCTTGAACAGTTTCATACCCTTCTCTTTTAAGATTATGGTTTAATATATCCACAATAGCCTTTTCATCATCTACTATTAAAATTTTCTTACTCATTACTACTTCCACCCTTTCTCCGGAAAAAGAAAACTTTTCTCTTCCCTTATTATCTATTATTGGCCCCAAAAAGTCAATGTAAAATTATGCAAAAAAACGCACGAAAATGGTTGTCCCTATTCGTGCGCTTATTCATGCATTTTCTTATTCATATAAAAATACTTCTGGATTTAATGGAGTTCCCTCATATCTTATTTCCATATGTACATGAGGACCTGTTGACCTACCTGTGCTACCAACATTTCCAATCAAATCTCCCTGTGCAACCTCATCACCAACAGATACTAGTATCTTACTGCAGTGGCCATAATATGTTTCATAGCTACCTGCATGCTGAATCTTAATTAAATAACCATATCCGCCATACCAATCAGCAAATGTTACAACCCCAGCTTCTGCTGCATAAATAGGAGAACCATTTGGCTTTGCAAGATCAATACCATAATGGTAACCACTGCTTCTCCAACCAAATCTTGATGTGATAACAGGATTTTCAACAGGCACATTAAAGTTAAGCTCTGTTAAGTTTTCTTTTAATGCTAATAACACATCATCTGAAACAGTTTTCACTCCAGCAGGAGTACTCTTTACAACTTTTATAGCTTCATTTGCCTTCTTGATTGGTTCATAGATATCATTTATTGCAACTTCAACATCCTCAATTAACTCATATTCTTGTAAGTATCTTTCCTCAATTTCTAAAGTAGTTTTCTCTTTATATTCCTTTTGCTTTTCGTTTACAGAATCAACTATCTTTTGTGCATCTTCTAATGATGATACTAAGCCTTTTTCATCTCCACTCACCATTACCGCGTATACCTTATAATACACATCACAATTGTCTTTTACTTTTGCATATATTTCATCATCTGAAGTTCCAGTATCTTTACTTACAAGCATAAGTTCATAATCTACTGTAGAATTAGATAAAACGTAACCTACGTTTTCTCCTTCACCATTCAATATATAATTATCTATTTTTTTCTCTAAGGCTATTTTACTTGCTACATAACCAGAATCTTCTCCATTAACTTCAACACCATAAACTAATTTATATTTTGCAAAAACCAATGAAACAATGATGGCAGCTGCAAAAAGCATTGAAAAAATTAATTTTGAAAAAACACTCGTTATTAATTTTACATTCCTAGATTTTCTCAGCAAAAAATGTCAACCCCTTCTTCTTGATTTAAAATCATTTGAATTGCAACCATTATTATTTTACTATAACTTACCAATCCTGGCAACTTTTTTCAAAAAATTCACAAACCATTTTCTGGAAGCACTTGCTGTAACCTGCATATTTACTGAATTTGAAAGACTATCTTTCATTTAAAATTTTTTTACAAATTGAATAAATTTTGTTTACAAATCAATTATTATTTTACATTTTCTTCCAATTGCAAGTCTATTTTTCTGTCACATTGGCATATACATTCGCTATCTCATCATAGGTATAATACTTGGTGTCTCCATATTTGATTCCATCCACAAGCATTACCTCTACATTGCCTGGTTCATTAATACAAACAATATAACTATTAGCAACGCTTCTTAAATCCAATAAATCATTTAATTCTTGTTTGACAGATTTCTCTACATCAGGATCTTTATATCCAAAATAATAGTATGTTTTCTCTGTTGTCATTTTTCCACCAACACGCGAATTATACTCACCAATGTTAGTTACCTTTAGCGTAGATAGGATAGTAGTATCTTCATAGGAATCTTGCAAGCTAAGACTTCTTAACGCATTTCTCATCATCGATAATTCATTATAAGCTTTTGCCATAGAGCTTTCCACCACTAAATCTCTTGATGAAAACAAGGAAAATGTAGCAATCAATATCAATATCACAATGATAATAATCATACTCACTGCTGTAACACCTTTTTGTGAATGTCCAAAATTCATTATATATTCCTCCTTTTTATACCTCATCGATATCTTTAAACTGAAATAATGTAAATAGCCAACGAATAATACTTTTTCTCTAAGAGTTATTGATTAATGTGCGAACTTCATCATATGTTCTAACCGATTGATTTAATATGGTAACAGGCCTATAAAGTTCCACACTAGAAGAGTTAAAATTTACAATATAAGTGTGATTGATGGCATCTAAGCCTAACCAATCTTTTACTTTACTATCTTTGTAGAATTCTCCTTGATCTTTTCCAAAGATAATATACCACTCATCTTGATAACCTAAAACATTATCACCATAAGAAACACCCGTGGCAGGCGTGAAAGAAATATCATAATATTCACCCTGAGTCAATGAAAAGTTATCATCCATATCTTGTTTCACGGTTACCTTATTAATTGCCTCTCTCATCGCATTCATTTCAAAATACACTTCACTTGCATCTGCCTGGTCCAATGTTTTTCTTCCGCTTGTAACTGCAAAAGTAGCTATTATCAATATAATAATGATAACAATTGCAAGCTCTACTAAAGTTACACCCTTGTTTCCCATCATAGCTACTCTCATTTTTTCACCATTCATCACTTACCACACACCTCTCATTTATTTTTTCAAATCCTCTTCTTAGCCTTCATTTCTAGCCTCTAATCTCAAGCCCTGCATACTTAGCCATCAGTCTTTTCATACCAGATTTTTCAAAAGAGATATCTACCTTTAAATCATCATCTTCTGGTTCCGTTTTTGTAATAACACCTTTTCCAAATTTCTTATGAAATACCTCGACGCCCTCCCTAAAAGCAGATAAATCAACGGATTCATTTGCACTCACTTTACTCAAGAAGCTCTCTGCTGTCCTATAATTAAATGCCGCTCTAGAATGATTAGAAAATCCTCCACTATAACTTTCAGATACATAGCCTCCCGAGCGATAATTCTCCGATGCATAGCGATCTCTTTTGCTATCATACGAAAATGGAAAATCATCTTCCTCTTCTTCCTGCCACCTGTATTCGCTTCTTTTCTCTATTTTACCATCTAAACATTCTGCATCAATTTCATCAATGAATCGTGAATTTTTGCTATACTGTGTACTACCAAAAACGGTTCTACATTTTGCACAAGTTAAGAAAAGATGCTCCTTGGCACGGGTAATCCCAACATAGCAAAGCCTTCTTTCCTCTTCCACTTCACCTGGTTCATTCATGCTTCTAGAACTTGGGAAAAGTCCCTCTTCCATGCCAACCAAAAACACCACCGGAAACTCCAATCCTTTTGCCGTGTGAAGTGTCATCAACAAAACAGCATCTTGCGTTTCATCCACATTATCTAAATCTGTAACCAATGCTAAATTTTCCAAGAATGCACTTAAGGTATTCTCTGCTTGTTGCGCTTCAAACTCAACCGCAATAGAGATAAACTGACCAAGGTTTTCAATTCTAGCTTCCGCCTCTTCCGTTTTCTCCTCTTCCAGCGCTTTCATATAGCCTGTTTCCTTTAAAATTTCATCCACCAAATCAGCAATTCCAAAATCGTTATCTCTTAATTTTAAAATCATGTTCGTAAAATCTTTAAATGCCACATTAGCTCTTGTAGATATGTATTTATCTGCATTTTTAGCAACATCAAACATAGACATATTATTTCTGAATGCTGCATCCTCTAACGCATCTAAACTTGCTTTTCCAATGCCACGCTTTGGCTCATTAATAATACGCTTGAAACTAACATCATCATTGGAATTATTCACTACTCTCAAATAAGCAATGATATCTTTAATTTCTTTTCTTTCATAGAACTTTTGACCACCAACCACTTTATAAGGAACACCTTCACGCATAAAAACATCTTCAAATGCCCTTGATTGCGCGTTTGTTCTGTACAAAATTGCAAAATCAGAATAATGATAAAACTCTTCTCTTTTTAAACGAGAAATCTCTGATAGCACATAATTTGCCTCTGCATATTCATCATCTGCGCCAAACAATTTTGGCTTCACACCATCTTCATTTTTAGTCCATAGATTCTTCTCAACATTTCCCTCATTATGCTTAATTACCTGATTTGCAATATTCAAAATGTTTTTCGTAGAACGATAATTTTGCTCTAATTTGATGACTCTTGTATTTTGAAAGTTCTTCTCAAAATTCAAAATATTTTGAATATCCGCGCCTCTAAATTTGTAGATACTCTGTTGGTCATCACCAACCACAAAAATATTTTGATGAACCTTTGACAAAAGCATGATTAATAAATCTTGTGCTTTATTGGTATCTTGATATTCGTCCACCAATACATATTGGAATTTATCTTGGTAATAAGCCAAAACATCAGGATTCTCTTGAAATATTTTGATAGTATGGTTGATAATATCATCAAAATCAACCGCATTATTTTTCTTCAATTTATTTTGATATAATTCATATACCTCTGCCACTTTGCTAAGTCTATAATCACTTGCATAAAGCTTAGAATATCTGTCCGGCTCCATTAAATCATTTTTTGCTTTGCTAATTTCATTTAATAAATATTTATCACTATAAATTTTATCATTCAAATTAAGTTCCTTAATACACTCCTTGATAACCACTTTCGTATCTGCCGTATCATAAATGGTAAAATCACTCGCAAAGCCAATCTTAGAAATCTCTCTTCTCAAAATTCTAACACACATAGAGTGAAAGGTACCTATCCAAATATCATTTGCAAGATTACCAACCAAATTTTCAATACGCGTTTTCATTTCTTTAGCCGCCTTATTGGTAAACGTAATTGCAATGATATTCCACGGTTTAACACCACATTCCGCAATAAGATATGCAATTCTGTTTGTTAAAACTCTCGTTTTTCCACTGCCCGCACCCGCAATGACAAGGAGCGGCCCTTCTGTATGCGTCACAGCCTCAAACTGCTCTTTATTTAATCCTTTTAAAATTTCATTCGTGTCCATTTTTCTGCCTTTCTACGTCATAGATTTTTCCTTCGATTATTTTATCATACCGCATATCAAGAATGCAAGAGGGGAACAAGAAGTGAACAAAAAGAAAAATCGCACAAGCGGGCGGAAACGACTTTCCACTATTTGCGCGATTCCTTTTCTCCCATTATCACATCTATTTTATGTGTACCCTCAGATTGTAGTGCAATTCCATCTTCCATCTCATTCAAATCAATCCCATCATTATCCAAGTAAATCATCTTTACCCCTGTACAGCAAGAATCAGAATTATATACTGTTATCAAATAATTCGCATTTTCATAAGCATACTCTATTTGATAAGACTCCCACTCACTAGGAATACAAGGACGGATTTTAATTTTGTCTCCATACTTTTTAATACCCAAAACATACTCAAGTCCTGCAATATAAAGCCAAGAGCTAGACCCTGTGTACCAGGTCCACCCCCCTCTGCCAAGCATTCGAACATTAGAATAAACATCCGCAGCCACCACATAAGGTTCCACCTTATATTTTAAAGCAGCTTCCTTGGTCCTAGCATGTTCTATGGGATTAAGCATTCTAAAATATTCTCCCGCTCTTTCACCATCTCCAAGCATGCTGTTGGCAATCACGCTCCAAACCGCCCCATGAGTATACTGTCCACCATTTTCTCTCACACCTGGAATATAAGATTTAATATACCCCGGATCTTTCTCTCCCTTAGAAAATGCTGGCGTCAGTAACTTAATAATCATGTTTTCCTTATCCACCAAATAATTTTCCAGACTATTCATCGCCTGAATACATCTTTCCTTCTCTCCCACGCCAGAAATTACCGCCCAACTTTGCGAAATCCCATCGATCTTACATTCTTCATTTTCATTTGAACCGAAGCGGTGTTCCATCTTTAAAAAAGGCTCTCTTATACCACTTTCCGTCCCACGCAACTTCATTTACTGCCTTCCTTAAAGCATTCACCACTTCTGTGTACCTTTGCGCCCTTTCCTTATCTCCCATAAACTCGCATATCGCCCCAAAATTTTGAATCACATCACACATAAAAAAGCTAAGCCACACACTCTGTCCATTAATCTTATTCATACCATCATTCCAGTCACCCGTCCCCATATTCGCAAGTCCATTTTCACCAAAACTCAAACTTTTCTCAATGGTCCTCACAGCATGAAGATATAAACTTTCTCTTTCCTCTGTAATGGTAACTTCACTATATCTTTCACCTTCGTCATCTCTCAGCTGTTCCATTTCCACATATGGCACCTCTGCCTTCAAAATCTCGTAATCCCCTGTTTTTTCTATATATTTAGAGATAAGATATGGAAGCCATAATAAGTCATCTGTGTACCTTGTTCTAATTCCGTTACTCTTTTCTGGATGCCACCAGTGAAGCACATCGCCCTCCTGAAACTCATGCGCCGCATGATATAAAATTTGATTTCTTGCAAACTCAGGGGCTAAATAAAGCATGAGCAATGAATCTTGAAGCTGGTCTCTAAAACCGGAAGGCACCGCCAGCCTGATAAAACGATGTCCTGCCCCACAATCTGCTTACTATTGTTTGATAGCCAAGCCAGCCATTCATCATAATATTCATAGATTCTACTGGCGTTTTCACCTTTATCCATCCAAGCATTTTCTCCCAGTACGATTTTACCTTTTCTCGTTTCTCCATCACAGATTGATTAGTCTCCTGCATTTCAACACTTTGCGCCTTAGCGGCCTCAAGAGTAAAAATCACATAGACTTTTTGATGTGCCGGAACCTTAATATTATTTTCTAAAATCACATTCTTTTCCCTGTCTACATGATACTGGATACTTTCAGAAACATCATTCCTATTTGCATTTTCCCCTTCCATTTCTGCTTTAGTCAAAAGATACACATACTCATCCTGATAAAAATCTCGATAACAATTCTTAATTCTTACCCCATTTTCCATGTTCTCAAATACCAAATGTTTCGCCGTAAACTCCTTTGAAACGCCAAGCACTACATCGGCCAAATAACATACCTTATATTGTTTCTCTTCCTCCGTCAAATTTTCAATAGCAATCCTTACAATCTTTTTATTCTCCTCCATTGGAACAAACATTAAAACATCCGTATTCAACTTATCCGAGTGCCTTTGAAACGATGCATATCCAAACCCAAAACAAATCTCAAAATCCTTCAAACTCTCATAAGGAAGTGGATAAATTTCTCGATTTTCCTCATTCTCAACAATATATATTTTTTCCGATGCCTTATCTCCTACCGGATCATTACTCCAAGTAGTGATTTTATTTTCCCTACTATTATGACTCCAAGTATACCCTCCGCCACCTGCTGTAACAATCGTTCCAAAATTAGGATTGGCCATCATATGGCTCCACGGTGCCGGGGTATTCTCCTCATTCGTCTTAATCACATACTCCTTTCCATCCTTAGAAAAACCACCAAATCCATTATAATATAAGAGCTCCTTTGTATCTATCACGAAAAGATTCCTCCTCCATTAATCCTTTTTACACGGATAGGATTTGCAACAAATGACAAAAATATGCAAAAATGAAAGAGTAAGGTCTCACAAGAGTACCTCACTCTTTCAAAAGTTCCTTCAAAAAACCATTCTTTGCTTCCCAAATAATATCACTGCAAGAATAAAGCAAATTCATATCACCGTTTTGAATATTATTCCTACTCAGCAAATGAATCCCACCATTGGCATTCATCAAATACGCAATATTTTTGGCATAAACATGCTCCATAATCTTAGCACTGGTATATTTTTCACTTCCGCGTTCTTCATCAATAATCACCAAATCCACCTTAATATTTTTAAGCAAAAAATACTCAATAGCATTCATTAGCTCTTTAATAACAAACACGTCATTGACATTTTTAATCTTCACCAAGATGATTGGAAAATCCCCGGAAATGCCATACTTCCACAAGTCTCTTTGAGAACCAGTATTTTGTGCAATTCTGTCCGCATACTTTTCTCTTGTTTGAGAGCCACGATAAATCAGCGATAAAATCTGATTGTATAGCAAAACATTCTTTGCCTTTAACCCAAAAAATCTGTTTTCCACCACACTGCGTGATTTCGCCATTTCAAAAAGTCTTTTCTCGGCATCTTTCTTACTAAATTTATCAATGATATTTTGAATCTCCTCAAAATGCTCCGCAACTCCCATATAATAATGAATCACTACTTTTTCTCCCGCTGGTATCTGCACCGTGGTATTAATGGCAATCGCAGTATTCGCCACAGAAGAAATATCGTTAGAGAACATTTTGCTTTCTTCAATAATCACAGGATTTTTAATGCATCGATTCCTTCCAATAATTTTTGTTTTATCTAACTCCACCTCAAACTTGATGTTTTCGTCTTCTGCATTGGCAAAATTGGTCAGATACATTTTTTGACCATTATGAAACTTTTTCTCCAGCAGCACTTTGCCGTCTAAATTATTAGTACAAAGGAAAAGATTATTATAAACTGGATGCACAATATCACTGTTCTTTTCGGTAAGAATCACCTCTTCATAACTCATCAACTGAAGATTCACAGCAGTATCTCCCGTATTTCTCACTTCTAATTGCTTGATTTCCACATTTTCTTCCGGCGAAACCGATATCCTGGTGAGCGTTTCAATATATCCATCCTTGCGATAAAACTTACTTTCGGAAGAAGAGAAAACGCATTCATAACAATCCGGCTCCTTTTCTACAGGATAAAGCGTATTGGACCAATAAATATTCTCGTCCAGATTCTTCACATATACCACGCTGGATTGCTTGTAAGAATTATGATATTTGGTAAGATAAATATCATTTAATTTACTATAGCCTTCACCAAAATCATTTATCAACATTGTATATTTGTCATTGGCACAAATATTCACATTGCCTTCCGCTTTGTGAATAACCAGCTCATTGAGCTCTTCATAATCCTTATATTTTAAGATATTTACCTTCTCTTTTTTCTCTTTGGTATAGACAACATTTTGTGGCACTCTCTCTTGTAGCAATATCTGAGTTGCTCTAATCTCTGGATTCTTCACAAACTCCCTTTGCAAAATATTCTGATTCATCAAGTTATTGATAGAAAGTAGAATCAGTGCCTGATGATGTGCCATATACGTTTTCACCACTTCATATTTTTGATTCTTCTCTAATCTTTTTGGCGTAAAATCAATCGATTCATAGAAACCATATTTGTCATAAGCTTTTAATTTTTTTAACGCATGGACATTTTTCAAAACATCCTGATAATTCTTTTCAATGGTCAAGATACTCGCATACGGTGCAACCACCACTTCTTCCTTGAGCCCTCGTTTGAGTCCCAGCCAAGGAATACCAAACGCCTTATACTGATAATTATAATTTAAATCCTGTAAGTTAAAGGCAGATTCTGAAATCCCCCACGGAATACTTAGTTTTTTTGCATACTCTTTTTGACTATAAATACTAAATTGGTAAGCTTCCTCCAACAACGAATACGGATAAGACGGCATGATAAGATATGGCATAAAATACTCGAACATGGTTCCCGCCCAAGATACCAGACCCTTGTAGCCGTTGAGCGTTGTCAGTGCCCTACCAAGGTTAAACCAATGCTTATACGGGACATCCCTTTTCGCAATCGCCACAAAACTTGCCTGTCTTGCCTCTGATGCCAACAAATCATAATAGGAATCCACCAGTCTATTTTCTCGTTCATCATATCCAATGGAAAATAAATTTTTTTCAAAATCATATAGTTTTGAAAAATCTGTATTGGCAATCAGTTCATCAACAATCTTAACAAGCTTTAAAACCTCATTTTTTTCTAATTGCTTTTCTAACACTTCCATTAGCACGTTCTTCACCACATACAAATATCCCACAAAATTTCCACTATCCACCGTAGAAATAAACGCCGGTCTTAACGGCTCCAAATTCTTGATATTGTACCAATTATATAGATGCCCATTCCACTTTTCCAAGCTATCAATCACACTTATGGATTTGGTTAGCCTGCTAACCATTTCCTCTTCCGATAAAAATCCAAGGTCTCTGGCAGAAATAATGGCAAGTAACCCCAGACCAATATTGGTAGAAGAAGTATGTGGAGTAGTTTGAAGTCTTCTATTTTCCTCATAATTATCCGGCGGCAAAAAATGATTTTCCGCATTCATATACACATCAAAAAACTTCCACGTTCTTTGTGCAATATCTAAAAGTTCCTCTTTATCCGAATCACTTACCACCACTTTTTCCGAATCATGTGGCTTACTAATAAAATAAGCAACAATTGGGGCACACCACCAAAGCACAAAAAGAAGGCTCACCTGTACTAAGCTAAGTGGGTTATAAACTAGCGTGGTAAGAATTAGTGCAAGACCAATTAGAGGACTAATGACCATTTCTCCAATATATGTTGCAAGATTCTTTCCCAGCATCTTCTCCGCATCGGCTGCCGTCACCCATTCTAAAAGATGCTTTTTAGAAAATACCATTCTATATACCGTTACACAAATGGCACTTAAATATACTACCGCCTTGTATGGAAGTAAAATCAGGTCAATGAGTCCCCTGAAAAAAGCCCCTTTGATTCCATTCATTCTTGGGAAGAAACTCTTCCCACCCCTTCGTTTTTTGACATACTTAAAAAGCTTGAACCCCCTGACACCTCGTTCAACGCCATCAATACCACTTCTAGTGCTAAATTTAAAAATTTTCTGTAGGAAACTTCTGGTAAAAAGTAATCCACCCAATCTTCCAAAAATATGAAAAACATTTTCTTCTATCTCAAACAAAAATGGAAAGAACACAAGGATTAATGGAGTCCAAAAGAAACCACAAAAGAAAAGTGCTAGCAAGAAAATATCTACCAGACTTCTCCTCAGATTATCTAAAATCTTATATTTTGACAGACCATTTATCTTCTTATTCTTTAGCCACCTAACAATCTGCCAGTCACCTCTTGTCCATCTGTGAAGTCTTAGCATATAGGAATTCACACGAGAAGGAAAGCCATCTATCACCTCTATATCAGAGGCAAGTCCCACCCTTAAATAACTGCCTTCCAGCAAATCATGACTAAGGACAGTATTTTCTGGAATTTCACCCGTTAGCACTTTATCAAACACTTCCACATGATAGATGCCCTTTCCCGTGAAAATCGCCTCTTCAAAAACATCTTGATATACATTGGATTCTGCGGTTGAATAAATATCGATTCCACCGCTCCCCGCATAAAGTCTTGAAAACACAGATGCAGTGGAACTTTCAATAGAAAGTCCCACTTTTGGTTGAATCAATCCATATCCATGTGTGACAATCCCGTTTTTGATGATAGGTTTGTTAACAGGGTGTTCCATAGTTCCAATTAACTTTTGGGCCGAATCCAAAACAAGCTCCGTATCTGCATCGAGCGTGATGACATACTTTATCTTTGGCATCTTCGGAAACTTTTCCTTAATGGTATTCACGATAAAAGTTCCCTCTTCCCCTCGTAACAAAAAATGATTAAACTCACAAATCATACCTCTTTTACGCTCATAGCCAAGCCACTTTTCTTGTGATGGATTATAAACTCTTTTTCGATAAATAAAGTGAAATAGGTTCGTATTGTATTTTTCATTTAGCCTTTCAATCGCCTTGCGACCAGCAGATATCACTTCTTCATCGTGGGGAACAGTTTGTGTGTCTTCCTCAGAAGCATCTCCCAACAAACAAAAGTATAGCTTACCAGAATGGATCTCTCCATCATTCATTCCTCGATTGGCAAGATAATATATTTCCAAGCTATTTACCATGTGTTCCACTCTTGCAGCACTATTTAGCAGTGTAGGAACAATCACAAATGTATTCACATCATCCGGTACCTTTTCCAATCTTGGTAATGTCTTAGGCTTAACATACTTGGAAATGATTCTATTGACAATCGTCAAAACTGCCTCTGATATCGGGATAAACAAAACAATTGAAAAATTAGGTGATATTAGGAGACTAATCAAAATGGTAGGAAGATAAATGAACGCCAAATACTCAAACAGCTTATGTTTCTTTAGCACTCGCTTTACCCTGTCCCTCAATTTCATCTTGTAACCAATAAAATCTAAGAACTCCTCCCTCTTATCACCCACAAGAGCTTCGCCAATATCCAAACCCTCCTGGCTCACAAATTCATTGACCTTATTGGCAACATATATTTCAGAAACTAACATCTCCTTTGCCATTTTAGAAATTGCATTACGATACATTTCTTTTGTGTGAAAATCCAACTTGTGATATAGCATATCCTGTGACAATATCTTTTCAATGCAGCTAACATTTTGAAAAATACCAGCCCAATTCAACCTACTCACATTCTTAATACTTAAAATTCCGTTACTGATAGAAACCCTTTGCACTGCAATAGCATAGTGTTCCGCCTTAATCACCTCACTGGAAGTAGAACCAACCTTAACAATTTCCTCCTCTAAAATATCCAGATATGGTTTCCCGGCTGAACCCATTTTCTTAAGTAAATATATCAAATATTCCACATACGATGCCGCCTCATTATCTAAGTTCACACTTTTATACTGATGGAACTTCTGTTTCGATGTATCCTGATTCTTAATGATTCTTTCCACTAAACTTTCTACCTTAAACTTTTGCAATTGCTCTGCAATAATCTTTGAAGCCACCCTACTAATATGCTCTACAAGTGCAATCTGAAGCATCGTTGGAAATTCATAAAGTTCCTCCTGCATCAACGCCTTCTTAGATTCATAGCTATTTATAAAAAGTTCCACATTCTCCCCAGTAATAACGCCATCTGTGAATTTCACTAGCTCTCTTGCTAAAATGTAAATCCTAGCAACTCCGTTCACTGAGGGAAGTTTTTTATATTTCTTCACACTAAGGCTATTGGAAATGGCGCCAACCTGTTCTTCAATAATATAAAAATTATCCAAAAGCCATTCTCCGCTCGGCGGAATCGGCACACCACTCGTAACACTTTCTGAAAGGAGTTCATACGCCTTTTCAATCACCTCAAAATCTTCATTCAAAAACTTCATTGGAAAGAAAGATTTATGAGAAGTATTCGATATATGTTGATTGATAGCAAGTTTCTTGGCAAAATTCTCCATTCATACTACTCCTTCCGAACACATTTGAGGCCGTCCATTCATCGCATTCCAAGAGCACATTTTGGGACACCCCTTTTCCAATTTTTCACTAGTACTATTATTTGTAAATGATGCAAATTTATTCAACTTATGATATAATATACACGCCAATGGGAACAAAAATATAAAACAGTCGTCTATATTTTTGTTAAAATCATTTAAAGGGGGATTTTGAATATGAAAAAATTTTTAGCAGTAGTAGCAGTTGTTAGCACGCTAACCTTCGGAATGGCTTTTTCTGTGCAAGCTGCCACAAAATTTCATGATGTAACAAGTACAAAATACGAAAACTCAATTGACAAGCTTACAACCCTTGGTATCATTAACGGTTTTCCAGATGGAACCTTTAGACCAGGTGAAACTGTTACAAGAGCTCAGCTTGCAAAAATGTTAGTAGAAGGGCTTAAAATGAAAAGTACTTCCACTACTACTGTCACACAGTTTTCAGACTTAGAGGCAAATCATTGGGCATACAGTTACATTAAAACAGCAGTGGATAATAAACTTGTTGTTGGTTATCCAGACGGCACTTTCAAACCAGAAAGTGATGTTACTTATGCAGAAGCAATGACAATGATTTTAAGATCGTTAAAATTAGAAGATAAAATGACAGATAAAACATGGCCAACCGGCTATATGGATGAGGCATCCAGGGTAGGTCTTTTAAACTCTGTAGAATATACAAATCCAAATGCACCTGCTACTCGTGGTGAAACAGCTATCTCACTATATAACATGGTAAATAAAATAGAAGATGATGAGTTACAAGCACAAATTAAAAAGCAAGAAGAAGATAGAAAACGTGAACAAGCTGCCATTAAAAATGCTTCTGAATTTGGCTTAGTAACAAGTGTTACGGAAAGTAAGAGCACCTATTATTTAAAACTAAAAAATGATAAAACAAAATACGAAATTGTATCAATAGATGGCAGCAAAAAAATTACCTCAAAAACTGCCACAGCACTAGAAGGAACTGTTATTGCCTATCAAGAATTAGACGATGCCGAAATCGATGTCAAAACAAATTATTTAGCAACCAATTTAGATAAGGCAAAAATCGTATCGAAAGTCAGTGGAAATGTTGTCACTTTCTCTGATAAAACAACCTTAGACACATCAAAAGAGTCTATCATAGACCAATACAAATATTACACTTTTGTTCAAGTTGATGCTGATTACGATGAAGAAGATGATGGAGCAATTTCTTTCGTAAAAGTAACAAAACTTGGCATGAGCCTTGAAAAAGCAAAGTTTACAAAAGGTGATAGAATCATTGTTGACGAATCAAACACCGCAATCATTATTGTCAAAGGATTTAGCGTTTCAGACACCATTAAAAAAGGAAAAGTAACAAATTCTGATTCTGCAGACACAAGTGATTACCAATATGGAATTGTAACAAGTACAAGAACAAAAAGTAAGATTGATTATGCAAAAATAGACAAAAAAGAATATGAAGTTTATTCAAAATCAAAAGCATTCACAGAAGATACTTTTGTCATTTATACAGAAAAAGAAGTAGATGATGAGACCACGGTAAACCTTGTAAAGGCATACAGTATCAGCCTTTTAGATAATTCTGTTACTGGTGTGATTGAAAGTGTTAGTGGTAAAACAGGAGCACAAAAAGTTACCTACAAAGGCAGCACCTCCTCAACAAATTACTATTCATCCACGAACACAAAGAAATATGAAGACTATACCGTCATCACCATTGATTTAAAAGTCACCAAGAAAACAGGTGCTATTAGCATCAGCGATTACACAATTGAAGACGAAGGATTATCTGAAATCAAGTTTGCAAAAGGAGACAGAGTTCTTATTGATACAAAAACACAGGCATTCATCATCTTCAGCGGACTTAGTGCTTCAGACACCTATAAGAGTGGAAAGCTACAAGAAGAGGAAGAAGAAGAGCCAGTGATTACAAAAGAACTTGTAGTATCAGGAAAAAAACTTACTTTAAATGAAGTAACAACACTTGGAAAAACATCTACCACAAAAGAGTTAGATACTTATCAAACAACAGATTTAGAGGAACTTAAATCTGATAGTAATTACAAAACCTATGAATATGCTGTAGTTTCAGCAAGTGTTGATGCATCCACAAAAGAAATTTCTTTTGGTAAAGTAACCACAAAAATTACAAAATCATTCACCGCTTCCAAAGCTACAGAAAACTCATTCGTGATAGTGGATGATACCAACAAATTAATTATTGTAGTAACATTTTCAAAACAATACGAACTAGTTGGTGATGGAACAGCAAAAGAAGTTAAGAACGAGGAACCAGAAAAGCCAGAAGAACCAGAAGAGCCGGAAAAACCGGAAGAACCTGAGAAGCCAGAAGAGCCTGAAAACCCAGAGACTCCTGATACCCCAGAGAATCCAAAGGATTCTGAAAAGTCAAACACACCAGAAGAACCTGAGAATCCAGAAACACCAGAAGCTTAAACCTCAGAAACTGAAATCATAAACCAGAACAAAAACAGGGACGTCCTCAAAAGGACGTCCCAAATTTATCTCAAAAATTCCGCTCGCTTACTCTCCAACCTTATTCGTTAATTCCTCTAAAGCAAGCAATCTTTCCCATCTTTCATCTACTTCTTTTTGAAGCTCCTCAATCATCCATTCGTTGCCTGGTTTAAATAAATGTCTAAATCTCTTTTGAAGTTTTAACCAATCTGCAACAGGACGTTTTTCCTTTGGTTTGTAATTTACCACATATCTTCCATCAATAATTTCATATAATGGCCAATAACATGTTTCTACAGCAAGTTTGTTAATAAGCATCAAATCTTCCGTCTCATATCCCCAACCTCTTGGGCATGGAGCAAGAATATTTAAGAAACATGCCCCTTCTGTGTAAATTGCCTTTTCGGCTTTTGTGGTAATATCCGCAAAAGTTCCTGGCATTCCGCCCTTTAAATCTGCATAATTACCAACAGCAGCTGTCTGTGCAACATATGGAAGATGATGTCCTGCCATAACTTCCGTCAAATCTTTTCTTCTTTGTTGTTTTCCTGGAACAACAGCACCAGCAGGCGATGTAGTAGTGTCTGCAAATTTTGGTGTTGCAGAAGAACGCTGAATACCTGTGTTCATGTAAGCTCCGTTATCGTAGCAAACATACACCATATCATGACCTCTCTCCATTGCACCAGAAAGTGACTGAAGACCGATATCATAAGTTCCGCCATCTCCTCCGAATGCAATAAATTTTGTATGCTCATCCTCAGGTAATTTTCCTTGTCTTTTATATGCCTTGTAACATGCTTCCGCACCAGCAACAGTAGCACCAGCATTTTCAAATGCACTGTGTATAAACGAATCTCTCCAAGATGTGTATGGATAAATAAAGGTAGAAACCTCAAGGCAACCTGTTGCAGCACCAATGACTGCATGATCTTCTGGTTTTAAACCACGAAGTACAGCATTTACAACAACAGGAGCTCCACAACCAGCACACATTCTATGACCAGATGCCAATCTGTTTGGCTTTTGAATCGCTTCTTTTAAATTATATGCCATTTCAATAACTCCTCTCAATTATAATCAAATTACTTTGCAACAATCCGGGAACACTTTTTCCTCCGTCCCCTATTTGTTACCCTTTTAAACCTAAATATCTGAATGGATTTTCTACTTTTCCACTTGCAACAATCTCTTGTAAATCCGTATAAACTTTTTCAATATCAGAAGATTTCACATCTCTTCCTCCAATGCCAAAAGTATAAGCAACTGTTTTTACATCCGTAATTCCTGTTGTATATAAAGCAGAAGTTACCTCTGTATATAATGGACCTGCAGCACCATTTGTACTATCACATTTATCAAGGATAGCAACAGCCTTGCAGTTCTTAAGCGATTCTGCAATCTCTGTTACTGGGAATGGTCTGAATACTCTTGGCTTTACAAGACCCGCTTTTACTCCCTTTTCTCTTAATCTGTCGATTGTATATTTTGCAGTACCTGCCGTTGAGTTTAAAACAACAACTGCAATCTCAGCATCGTCCATTTTGTACTCTTCAAATAGACCATATTTTCTTCCTGTTAATTTGTAAAACTCCTCAGAAACCTCTAAGATAACATCTTTTGCTTTTCTCATAGCTTCTGCTTGTTGGAATTTATGCTCAAATAAATATGGTTGTACATCAAGAGGACCAACCGCAATTGGCTCCTTCTTATTTAATAAGAAGTGCTCTGGATGATAGGTTCCAACAAATCCCTTCGCCTTATCATCTTCTAATAACTCTATATTTTCAATAGAATGCGATGTAATAAAGCCGTCATAGCAGTTCATAACAGGAAGCATCACATCTTTATGCTCTGCAATCCTAATAGCCATTAAAGCATTATCATACGCTTCTTGGTTTGTTTCTCCATATAATTGAATCCAGCCAGAATCCCTAGCTCCCATGGAATCTGAATGATCATTGTGGATGTTAAGTGGTCCAGAAACCGCTCTGTTTACACAAGACATCACGATTGGAAGCCTTAAACTTGCTGCAATATAAAGCATTTCCCACATAAGTGACAAGCCGTTTGCAGAGGTAGCAGTCATAACACGTCCACCTGCAGACGATGCACCGATACAAGCACTCATTGCACTGTGTTCACTTTCTACTGGAACAAACTCTGTATCCACTTTTCCATTATTCACAAAAGTGGAAAAATACTGTGGAACTTCTGTTGATGGAGTGATTGGGAATGCAGCTACCACGTCAGGATTAATCTGACGCATCGCATTAGCAACAGCTTCATTTCCACTAAGTCTTTCTCTAATACTCATTTTATTTTCTCCTTCCTCTACTCTCAATTATTCCATAGAGATTGCACCAAAAGGACAAGCCTTTGCACAAACTCCACAACCCTTACAAAAATCAAAATTAAAATCTGTTCTCTTGCCACCCTCAATTACAGGAATAGCACTATCTGGACAAGTTGGAACACAAAGACCACATTGTTTACATTTATCTTCATAAAAAACTGGCCTTCTAGATCTCCAATCCCCTGTTTCAAACTCTTCTGAGTTTGCAGCATCATAAATTGTTCCTCCAGGAGTTAACTCTTGCCAAGTAGAACTTGCATTTATCTTACATTTCTTTTCTGTCATCTAACTCTATCCTCCTTTATCGATATTAAAGCCCTTTCACTTCTTCAAGCGAACGTTTTAAGGCAGCCATGTTACCATCAATTACTTCTGGTTTTTTGGCAAATTTATGTTTAAAAGATTCTACCATATCGTTTAAGAAATCTTGTTCATCCATAATTCCACTTACCTTTACGATTGCGGCAAGCATAGGTGTATTTGGAAAATATTTTCCAAGAGTCTCAATAGAAATGGTTTTTGCATCAATCGTGCAAACCTTTCCTTTGTATCCTTTTAATAAACCTTTTACTTCCTCTGGTGTTTTTGTGGTATTGATAACAATAGCACCTTCTTCCTTTAATCCAGCTGTAACATCAACAGCCTCAAGAAGTGTGTCATCCACAACAACCACATAATCTGGCTCATAAATATTACTATGAATTGTGATTGGCTCATCACTGATTCTGTTATAAGCCGTAATTGGAGCACCCATTCTTTCTGGTCCATACTCAGGGAAACCTTGAATATATTTACCAGTATTAAATGCTGCATCTGCAAGCAGTAATGATGCCGTTTTAGCGCCTTGTCCACCGCGGCCATGCCATCTGATTTCAACTAAATTACTCATGCTTTTCCTCCTTATTTAAAATCTCCCTTTAGTATATCTTTCTCAACCCGATTTGTCAATTGAAAGAAAAGGGTAACAAGCAGGGGACGGAGGAAAATCTGTTTCCTCCGTCCCCTTTTTGTTACCCTAATTCAGGAGCATTATAGAGGTAGGCATAATAGTCCCTACACATTCTTTCGGTTCCGCACTCTTCTTGGGCAGTGTAAATGGATGCCATCATCATCTTCAACCAACTGGGAACATCATCGTAATAGGTGGGCAGCACCTCATTTTCCAAGACATCATACAGATATCCCGCATCCGTCTTGTAATCATGCGATACGCTTTCACCAATCACCCAGCCATTCACCTTATGGCGTGCACTCTTATACCACCAACCATCCGGAGTGGAAAGATTCAGTACGCCATTGCAGGCGGCCTTCATGCCAGAAGTAGAACATGCTTCCTGCGGAATCAGAGGATTCCCCAGCCATACATCACAACCCTTTGTCATAAGTCCGGCAACTTCTGCATCATAGTTTTGAATAAACACAACATTCTGCGGATATTTCTCCGTCATCTCATAAAGACGCTTCAAAATTTCCTTACTCTTCATATCCTTTGGATGCGTTTTCCCAGAAAAAACAATCTGAAGATGATACTTTTCAATCAGTCTTTCAAACCGCTCCAAATCTGCAAAAATCAAATCCGCACGTTTATACTCAATAGCACGTCTTGCAAACCCAATCACAATATGACTGGCATCCAAATGAACTCCATTGCGCTTCTCAATCTCTTTCACCAGCTTAAACTTATTCTCATAATGGGCAATGCGCAAACGAGTAGCATTTAGCTCCTCATAAGCCGCTTTAATGCTAGGATCCTGCCAATACGCAATATCCACACCATTATCAATATAAATAATGGGGGCACTGCGTGTTACTCTGTTCCAAAGTTCATGAGAAGTTGCCTGATGCCGGAAAGCAACAGCATTTGCAATCTTGGAAAGTCTGAGTGCAGCAACGGTAGAGCCAAACTGTTCCGGATGATCATACGCGCCAATCTCCTGCAATTCTTCATAAGAAAGCCCCTGATTGACTCCCAAATCCAGAATCATTTTGATAGGCCGGCTCTTATTTCCCGCACTAATGGGAGTATGTGTGGTAAAAACAGTCTTGTTTCTCACCACTTTCAAAGCCTTCTCAAAAGAACCATTTGCATACACCCTGTACTTGCTGAGCATATACAGTGCCGCAAACACACCGTGCCCCTCATTCAGATGCAAAATGTCAAAATGATAACCAATCACATCACACAGTTTTACCGCACCAACGCCAAGAATCACTTCCTGCATCAGGCGCTGTGCCTCTCCATCATATTCTCCAATGCCATTCTCACCATACAAATTATTGGTAATTTCCGCAAAAATGCCGTTTTCTGGAAGCGATGTGTCCAGTCCATAATGATTCCCCAGAACACGGTTTTTCCACACCTTGACCTTGATTTCCCTATTCAGAAGCGGAACAGAAAGAATAATTCCGGTATCTTCATAGTCAACACTTAAGTCCTGATGCGGATACTCATCCTTCACCCCTTCATTTGTCACAGTCTGCTGCACATACCCATTTTTATAAAGGGGAGTTACAGCAAGAAAATCCGCTTCCATACGAAGCATGGTCCGAGTAGTATCACCATAAAGTGCACCCAATCCACCAGAGTAGTTACGACCGCCAGCCGTGGTTTCCATACACACAGCCAGAACCTTTTTGGTACTTAGCAAGAAATTATCCATTGCTAAAAACTCCTTTCTTATTTTATCGGATAAAATGATAACATAGCTTCATTTGAATTGTCAATGAATAAGAATTAAATTCTTTTTTCATCCGCCACCATTTCCCCGTTCACACGAATTTCAACCTCTTCTACTTCCTTAATTTCTGTTAAAGAATTCACCACAGAGTAAATCCTTTGTAGTGCAAGGTTCTGATCATCCGATGCCTCCCAAAACTCTTCTGAAAAATCCACAATTACCTTGCTTTCCTCTTGTAACACTTCATTTATTTTCGTTCCTACAGGAATCGTAGCCACCAATTCTGAAGAATCGGGTCCCTGAATGAGCTCTTTTAAGATTGTCTCCACCATATTTTTTCGAATATCCTCTAAACTAACATACCTATATTCCTGCACTAACTTGCTTCTGCTTGCATCGGAAAAATACAAAAGAATCTTTGTTTCATCGCCAGAATATTCCGCCATCATCTCCTCTGTATTTTCCCATTCGTCCTTCTCCTGATTCCTTGCTAAAACCGCCAAAAGCACACCAACAATCACCACAAGTATCATCAAAATTTTCGAATTTTTCACCTTTATCCCTCCTCCCCACAAATATATGTACAACCCCTACAATTTATGCACAATTCAACTTTTCTTCACACCACCTTGACTTTTCTATCATTTATCAGTATAATCCACTCGTACAATGTACTTAATTTTATTTTTTTAATATAATATGTATGTAAGTGGATTCTTTTCCAAGAATTATTCATTTAACTTTGTTTTCATAGATAGTATAATGAAA
>JAFUGC010000051.1 GCA_017469565.1 Clostridia bacterium
AAAACATTTCTGGTGAAGATGTATACGTGGTCACACCTGTTCCCATACCGAACACAGAAGTTAAGCACGTAATAGCCGACAATAGTATGGGGACGCCCCATGTGAAGATAGGAATTTGCCAGATTTTTTTATGCCCAAAAACAGGAAAAATCTGGCAAATGCAAATAGATAGCACTTTCTGAATTCAACGTGCACGAAAACGTCAAACAGGGACGTTTTTTTTTCGTCAAATAGGGACGCTCCTTTTTGACGGAAAAAAGCGTCCCTGTTTGACGATTTTTCTTGCAGGTTAATATTGATATTTACTCATTTTTTGTTTAAAATTAAATTAGATATGTTTGAATATGTGATAAGAGGTGAGGAATATGCCAGAAAATGGAAGAGAAAAGTTAACACCTGAAAGATTTATGGAATATGTGAATACTTTATATCCAAACTATGAAAATAATGCGTTTCTTTATTTAGTTACTATTTCAGAAGGAATTGATAATTTTTGGAATAACCATTCTCAATCTTTGATTAATGAAGGTGCAACTAAAGAAGAATTTGTTGAAATGCTTAATGGGATTGGCTATAGGGATGGTTTAACAGCAGATGAAGTTTTACGAGCTATTCCTGAAATATATAGAGGGGTATTCGAAGATCTTGGTCATAGTATACTCAAAGATAATTTTACACTTGAAAGTTTTGGTAACGCTTTATATGAAAAGGTTAAATCAGTTCGTTCTGAGGTAGCACCAAAGTTTTCTCAGGAGATTTCTTCATATGATTTGAGTTTAATTCCTGCTGATATGTTAGCAAAATTTGAAGATATTGGCTTAATTAATTTTGAAAATACAAATGCAAATCTTGATTTATCTGCATTAAATTATCATCAAAAAATATATGGCTCAATTAAAGGATGTAATCTAATTTCATTTGATCCATATAGATATGCTATGGATAAATCTGATGATAAATGGCATACAGTAAATATTGATGCTAAAGATGTTGATAAAGAACAATATCAAGTAATACTTGATGGATATAGATTAAGAGAGAGTACTTACTTTCCTGATTTTATTTTAAGAGATGAGGATATTCAAAGAGAAAATAGTTGGATTTTCACAGATCCACTTATAAGGCTAAATGATTATTTAACTATGGATTATATTGATTATGGTAATTTATCTGATAATTTTGTTTCTCTATTTTCTAAATTATCTTCTCAAAATCAAGAAGAAATAATTAAGTTATTCTTTAAAAATGATTCACACTTATCTGAAATGAAACATTATTCACGTTTTTGGGAAGCAATATCTGAAGAGAATAAATCTAAATATGCAGAAATTTATTTCGAAAAAATAATGGATAGGCTTAATTCAAAAGAAATAAATATAGATGACTATTTTTATTTAAGAGATAGTTCTGATATGTTTAAAAGTATTTTTTCTCTTGTTAATAAAGAACAAATAGCATCTCATGAAAAAGAATTTAGAGAATTGTGTTTTAACCAAACAGATAAATTCATTGAAAGAGTGTGGTCACAATATCCAGCTGACATCAAACTTGAACAATTTGATTCAATCTATAAAGAGTTATATGCAAAAGGTTCTAATTTATCTGCTTTACGTACTTTATTATCATATGGTGGAAGTGATGTTAGAGAATACATTTCAAAATCAATTTTGGATTTAGTTTCAAATAGTGATGGAACTTTTGATGTGGACACGGTAGCAAGACTTGTTCAAGAATTTGATTTAGTTATTCCGAATGAAACAATTGATATTTTAATTGAAGGTAATGAAGATGAAAAAGTTGATAGTAAAGATTATTTAAAATTAATAAAAGTTTTTAAAGATGAAAATAGAGATTATTTACTTGAAAATGATAAAAAAGGATTTATTAATGCACTTAAGAAAGTATGTAACAGCAATAATGAAGTTTCACAAGAGCTTTTAGATAGTTATACGCCAGAGATAATGCATACGTTATTCGAAGTATGGAATACAGTGTTAACAGATAAAAATGGCAATTTGATTGATAAAAAAAATACAGATATCATTGTTAATAATTTGCCTATATTAGGTGAAAACATTGTTTTAAGAGTTTGTAAGAGTAATTCGGAGATGATTTCAAGTGCAGCGCCAGATATTATTGCAAAATTGGCTTCTGTAAATAACAAGCAAAAAGCAAACGAAATGATTGAAGAAATAGAAGATATTTTTTCAGACTCGCGTCTACCAAGTTTTATGAAAATATATAAATACTATGAAATGATTGTTGATAAAGATAAAGATTTAACGAAAAGAGTATTAAGAAAAGATGAATTATTGTCTCCAGTGCTAAAAAATGCAGATAGTGAACAGATATATAAAAAGATTGTTTTTTCAGATTTAATGAAGATATCTTTAGATTCGAACAATAAATCACTTCGTAGTTTTATATATACAATTGAGAATGGTAATAGCGCATATGTTAAATTAATGCAAAATAAGTATGACGAAAGTATATTAACTCCAGATGAAAGAAAACAATTGCAAGACTATATTAAAACCTTATACATACTTTATGAAGATTCAAATGTTTGCCAACAGGATAAAAGAGATGGAAAAAAAGTTACTTTAACAGGAAATCTTGGAAAAGATGCTGAAAAACTAGGCTCAAGATATTGTATGGATGGTAAGACTGATAAATTGCCGGATATGGTCTTTAGTGCATACATAGGTCCATATAAAGATTTATTTGGAGGGCTAGACTCTATCAAGAAAATGAGAGAATACATGGACTCAAAAGTTGAAGAGGCAAACGAAAAACATTTTGAATTAGCTAAAAGAGAGTTTAGTATAGGGATGGGAGATTTGATTAAAGGAATTAATCATGGCTTTAGTGTATTTCCTTCCATACTTAAGGATGGCGTAAGGGCGGGAGAGTTCTTAGGAATATCTCACCATACGGATGCCACTCCATTAGATACTGATATGTCTTTTATCAATGAAGATGTACCACCGGGAACACCACCAAAAGAAGCTTTTGATGGAAAGGCTGCTACTGGCTGGGAAGGTTCTGAAAAGATGTATATTGTATTAAAAAATGATTCTTCAAAATTTGAATTAACGAGAAAAAATGGGTATGTTTCAACGGAGGTTTCTAAAGACAGTTTGGCAAGTAGAATTGAAAATAGAAATGAAACTGGGGCTGAAGGAGAAATTAGAAAAAGATTGTCTCGTATGACATCTGGTTATGATGACAAAAAAATAGAAGTATTCAATAGTGAGAAGATGGGACAAGATCATTATGGGATAAGAACCGGATTTGGATCATCAGATATTGATATGATTATTGTTGGAAAGTATGATAAAAGAATGGGATATGAACTTGCAATGAATGGAACATATATCCCTATTTATGAATATGAAACAGGAAGTTTATTATTTTCACCAGAACAATATATGGAAATTAGAAATCAAATGCAAGGATTGTCATACTATAGAAGTGGAAAATTTGATGTAAGAGAATCTGCTAGTTTAGAACAAACTGGTTCTATCATTGAAGAGTTATTTCCAAATCCTGAATCATCAATTTCAACAAGTGAATTAGAAGCAAATAAAAAGAGAAATGCAATTACAAGACTGATATCAGAAGCATTGGAAGAAGTAGGAATAAGCATTGAAAATACTGTTACAGGTAATATGACAGATGGTTTTGCGGAATTTATTGATACTGGATCTACAGGAAGAGGAACTAACTTACCAAAAGATGGTGATTTTGACTTCATGTTAAAACTTGATAGAGCAATTATAGAGAATCCTCAAAAATTAGAAGAAATAAAAGAAGTCATGAGAAAAAAGATTGCCGGAGGAGAAGTAGATAAAGAAACAGCACTTGATGAACTTGGAGGAAATTTTAGATATAAAAAAGTTCATATTGAAGGATTAGATAATCCTGTTGATATTGACATTACATTTGGACAAAAAGATGAAAATGTTACTTATTCAACAGATATGTGTGTTAGAGACAGACTTGATCATTTAAAAGAAGATGATTTAGAAGGATATAAGTTAACTGTTGCCAATATTGTATTAGCAAAGAGGATGCTGAAAGAAAAAGGATGTTATAAAAAGAAATCTAGTCCTGGAAGTACTGAGCTTGGTGGATTTGGTGGTGTTGGCGTAGAAAGCTGGATTTTACAAAACGGTGGCTCTTTTAAAGAAGCGATTACAACATTTTTGGATGCTGCTGAAGAATGTAAAGATTTTGACGAGTTTAAAGAAAAATATCCAATATTTGATTTTGGTGAAAATCATATGGCAACAAAAGGTGCTAGAAATAATGAAGAAAGTAGTAAGGATAAGTACCAACATGATAGCTTTATTATGGGAGTAAATCCTGAAAAATTCGAGGATTTCAAAAAAGCACTTGCTGAAATTAGAGACCAACTGATAGAAGTTCCAATGACTAATAAACAAGGAAAAACTCCTTTCCAAAAGTCTTTTGAATCTGACATTCTTGAGGAAGCAGAAAAGACAACTGGACAAGAAATTATGGATACACTTGATAGTGTATTAGGAGAAAAAGAAAAGCTTGAAAGAGAAAATGATACAGAAAGATAAATAAAAAGTGGAGGTGTAATGAATGTCAAATCAAATACAAAAAGCTTCAGCAGAAGTAACTGAAATATTAAAACATCTTCCGGAAGATATGACAGATAAACTTCCACAGGATTTCGTAAAAATGCTTAAGAAAATATCTGCAAAAGATCACAAAATTTATATTGATGATGCAAAATCACTATCAGAACAAGGCGTGTCTAAAAAAACAATTAATCTTTTAATCATTCTTTACCGTAATTTCTGGTGTGATGAAGAAGAGCGAAAAAAGTTAGATAAAATGTTAATTGATAATGAAAAGAAAACAAAAAATTGAAATGGATAGGCCTAAGATGTGATGGAGATAAAAGGATGCTTTATGCGTACTTTTATCTCCAATTTGTTTTTTCGATGTTTTAGAGCCTTTATCTCCGTTTCTTTTTGACTTAAACTCATCACTAAGGTGTATATAACAGTGTTACTCTTTTATGAATGATTTTTACAAATCCTTCATCTTTGAGGTTTTTAATTTCGCGTGACATGGCACTTCTATCTACAGATAAATATTCAGATAGCTCTGTAAAGGAGAAGGGAAGAGTGAAGGTTCTAGAGCCAGTTTTTTGCGCTGTAACCTTAAAATATTCAAGAAGTTTATCTCTAATGGATTTTTGAGTGAGTAGCTCAATTCTTTCATTTCTTTGAAGTACTACATCCGTGATGATTTTTAATAAGTTTTTGATGAATTGATTATAAAATGCACTTTTTGTGATTTCTCCATCGGTGATTCTGTTAAAGTCTATTAGGATGATTTGTGTTTCTTCTTTCGTTGTGATTTCATAACTTTCATCAGTTACTGGAAAGATGATGGAACCAAAGATTCCGTCCTGTTTTTACTTCATCTACTAATATTCTGTTTCCGTAAAAATCATTTCTGATGATTTGAATATGACCATATTTGATAATTCCAAGTACATTTTCTTTTCTAACATTTGACAAAATGTTAATCCCTTTTTTGTAGGTTAGAGTGGTTGCCTCTACTAATTTAAAAATCTTTTCCTTATCTCGATCATTGATATTCAAAAATAAATCAGTCATTTTTAGTTTCTCCTTTTTTTTGATATTTTTTGTACAAAAATGGATGCCCTCAATTGTTAAAAAAATTTTTGCGCGTAATTTAATTTGTTCCGTTTTTATGTTTCAAGTGTTGTCATAAAAATTTAACATATGAAAAATTATCGAAAAATTTGTGTTTTTTGTGCCTGGAAACCCGCTCTATGAGCGGAGAAAAAAATCTTTCACCTAAATAATAGCATAAATGAGATTTTGTTGCAATTGCAATATTTATTTTTTTTATCAATGTTAAAATTGAATCATAGAGTAAATGAAAAATTTACTAAAAATTACAAAAGAGGAATGAACAGAAGTACCCAAATTGCAAATGACAAAAATGAAAAAAGAGGAAGGCAAGACTAATCAAATTTGACAAAAACATAAGAAGAGGGGGATTTAGTACAAATGAAGGTAATTAAACGTGACGGACATATGGTTGATTATTGTCCAGACAAAATTGAACAGGCTATTATGAAGGCAAATTTAGAAGTGGAAGAAGAGGAACAAGCTTCTAGTACACAAATTAAAAACATTATTAAGTATATTGAAAAGCTTGGAAAAAAGAGAATATTGGTGGAAGATATTCAAGATATTATTGAGATGAAGTTAATGGCTATTGGAAAATACCAATTGGCTAAAAAATATATTACTTATAGATATACAAGAGAACTTGTGAGAAGAAGTAATACAACTGACCTTGCTATTAAAGAACTAATTGATGGTGAGAGTGAATATTGGAATACAGAAAATTCTAACAAGAATGCAAAGGTTGTTACCACGCAAAGGGATTATCTAGCCGGTATTACCAGTACAGATATTACAAAACGTTTCTTGTTACCAGAAGATATTGTAAAAGCACATGAAGAAGGCATTATTCATTTTCATGATGCGGATTATTTTGCACAGAATGCACTTCATAACTGTGACCTAATTAACTTAGATGATATGCTTCAAAATGGTACTAATATAAATGGAGTAATGATAGAAAAACCTCATAGGTTCTTAACTGCCATGACCATTGCAACTCAGCTTATTACAGCAGTTTCTTCTAGCCAGTATGGTGGTGCTACCATTACGCTAACGCATTTAGCCCCATTTGTGAGAGATAGTTACAATCGTTATTTAGAAAAGTATCAAGAAAGAGGATTTTCAAAGGCTGATTGTGAAAAATATGCGAAAGATGATCTTCATAAAGAAATTATTGATGGAGTGCAAACATTCCAATATCAAATCAATTCCATGACTACCACAAATGGACAAGCTCCATTTTTGAGTGTGAATATGTATCTTGGGGAAACGGATGAATATAAAGAAGAACTTGCAATGATTATTGAAGAAGTTCTAAAACAAAGAATAGAAGGCATGAAGAATGAAAAAGGTGTTTATATTACACCTGCATTTCCTAAACTTTTATATGTTTTAGAAGAAGATAATATTAATCCAGATAGCAAATATTATTATTTAACAAAACTTGCTGCTGAATGTACCTCAAAACGTATGGTTCCAGATTACATCTCTGAAAAAGTCATGAAGGAACTTAAGAAAAATGAGATGGGTGAGGGAGAGTGTTATCCATGCATGGGTTGTAGGTCATTCTTAACACCTGATAGAACAATGAGTTTAGGAAATATTGCAAAAGCAAAAAATTATGTACCAGGCAAAGGCAAATATTATGGAAGGTTTAATCAAGGTGTTGTTACCATTAATCTTCCAGATGTGGCACTTTCTTCTGATAAAGATATGGATTTGTTCTGGAAAATCTTTGATGAAAGATTGGAACTTTGCCATAGGGCACTTCAAATCAGACACAAAAGACTTAGTAAGGCTACCTCTGATGTTGCTCCTATTCTTTGGCAGCACGGAGCACTTGCAAGACTTGAAAAAGGAGAAAGCATCCATGAGTTGTTGCATCATGGTTATTCCACTCTTTCACTTGGGTATGCTGGTCTTTATGAGTGTGTCAAATATATGACAGGTTACAGTCATACCGGAGAAGGAAAAGAATTTGGTCTTGCCGTCATGCAAAGAATGAATGATAAGTGTGCAGAATGGAAAAAGGCAGAAGATATTGATTATAGTGTGTATGGTACTCCTATTGAATCTACAACCTATAAGTTTGCAAAAGGACTAAAAGAGCGTTTTGGAGTCATTGAGGGAATTACAGACAGAGATTATATTACTAACTCTTATCATGTTCCTGTTTTTGAAGAGATTGATGCGTTTAGCAAAATTAAGCTTGAGGCTGAATTCCAAAGATTAAGTCCAGGTGGGGCTATTAGTTATATTGAAACTCCAAATTTAAGTAATAATCAGGATGCTTTAATGGAAGTCATCAGATTCTTCTATGATAATATTATGTATGCAGAAGTAAATGCAAAATTTGACTACTGTCAAGTTTGTGGATATGAGGGAGAAATCTTATTAGATGAAGATTTAGAGTGGTATTGCCCAGAGTGCGGTAACAGAGATCATGATAAATTAAATGTTGCCAGAAGAACTTGTGGATATATTGGAACAAACTTCTGGAATAAAGGTAGAACTGCAGAAATCAAGGATAGAGTCATTCATATTGATAATAAAGATGCTGATATTGATATTGAAGAAGAAGAGAACACAGAAGAAATCACAGCTGATGATAAGGTTCATGAGAATATGAAAGGACAATTAGTTTTAGTCTAAATTATGAGAGTATTAGAGATTAGAAACCTTGTATTTCTAATCTCTAGTTATTTTATTTCAAAATTCTGTTTGGCTGAAAGGAGAACCAATGAGATACAATAAAATTAGAAAAATGGATATAGCAGACGGTCCTGGTGTGAGAGTATCAATCTTTACACAGGGGTGTGCTTTTCATTGTAAGAATTGTTTTAATCCCGAAACACATGATTTTAAGGCTGGTAAGGAATTTACAGAGAGGACAATGGATAAATTATTAGAGTTGTGTAATCATGATTATATAGCGGGGCTTTCTGTACTGGGAGGGGAACCGTTACATCCTAATAACATAGAGGGGACCACACAGCTTGTAAAAGCATTTAAAGCCAGGTATCCAGATAAAAATGTATGGATGTGGAGTGGTTTTTCTTATGATAAAGATTTAAAAGAGAAAGAAGTCATGAAGTATGTAGACGTATTAGTGGATGGACAGTATATAGATAGTTTGCATAAGCCAAATTTAGACTGGCGCGGCTCTGAGAATCAAAGAGTGATTGATGTTCCGAATTCACTCAAAAAAAATGAAGTGGTATTGTACCATAATGAAACAAATATGAAAATGAAATAATGAAAAATATCCAAGTAAGAGAGACAATCATACTCTTTTACTTGGATATTTTTATGTAATATATCACACATTTTTCAAATGAAACATATATTACCCTAGATACTATGATTAAAAAGGAGGTAATCATGATGCGTGATTGTTTGAAACTGGAAAAAATCACAAAAACATATCAGGACGATAATGGTGAAACAACTGCAATAAAAGACTTTAGCTATGATTTCAAAAAAGGACATTTTACAAGTATCATTGGACCTAGTGGATGTGGAAAATCAACATTACTTTCCGTTATCTGCGGTCTGGAAGTTCCAACATCAGGCATGATTTATTTGGATAATTCCAAACTCACAACGAAAAACAATAGTATAGGTTATATGCTGCAAAAAGACTATTTACTTGAATTTCGGACGGTATATAAAAATATCTTAATCGGCTTGGAAATTAAAAAGAATATGAACGTGAAAACGCTTGCTTATGTGGATGCATTGCTAAGAAAGTATGGACTGTTTGAATTTAAAGATAAGTATCCTTCTCAGCTTTCCGGAGGAATGAGGCAGAGAGTAGCATTAATTCGGACGTTGGCAACAAATCCGGATATACTGCTATTAGATGAGGCTTTTTCGGCACTGGATTATCAAACACGGCTTTTAGTGACAGATGATGTATATCAAATTATTCGTGCAGAAAATAAAACGGCCATTATGGTAACACATGATATTCCTGAAAGTATTAGTATGTCTGATGAGGTGATTGTCCTTACCAAGAGACCAAGTACCATCAGTCAGGTATATCAGATTTCCTTTGATATGGATGATAGGACTCCACTGAAATGTCGGGAACATCCTAAGTTTACAACGTATTTTGATGCCATTTGGCAGACACTAAATGGTGGAACATCATGAAGAGGTGAGAAGCATGAGTAGAATTGTTTTGTCAGAACGTGAGAAGTATTTGAGAGATAAAAGGCGGTATCGAATTCTTGTAGTAGTCACTCAACTGGGAGTGCTGATTTCTTTTATTATGATTTGGGAAGTTTTAGCTAATATTGGAGTGATTGATAGTTTTATTACCAGTAAGCCTTCTAAAATGGTGACGACTTTTTTTAAAATGATGTCTCAAGATTTACCAGAACATATATGGATTACTTGTGTTGAAACAATTGTTGGTTTTTTGCTAGGAACTGTTCTTGGAACATTGATAGCTTCTATACTTTGGTGGTCCCCATTTTTATCTCGCGTTTTTGCACCATTTTTAGTTGTTCTCAATAGCTTGCCAAAGGTGGCATTGGGTCCTGTTATTATTGTCTGGGTAGGTGCTGGCATGCCTGCTATTATCACAATGGCTCTTGCCATTTCTATTGTGGTAACGATTTTGGATATGCTAAATGGTTTTACAAGAACAGATAAAAATAAAATTAAGATGGCGCAAACTTTTGGAGCGAATAAGTGGCAAGTATTTACTAAAATTGTGTTTCCATCCAATGTTTCTACACTCTTGAATGTAGTAAAAGTCAATATTGGGCTTTCTATGGTGGGCGTGATTACTGGTGAATTCCTTGTTTCTAAGGGTGGGCTTGGTCATCTTATTGTATATGGTGGTCAGGTTTTTCAACTGGATTTAGTAATGACCAGTGTATTTATTTTGGCAATTCTTGCCAGTATCATGTACTATGGTATCGTTTTACTTGAAAAACTCTTGTGCCTGAAGGGTAAGTGGAAGTAGATTCTTTCCTCATACAAACTTGGTTGGTACTACTTGTTCTTATGAGTGAGTAGTTTCAATAAATATTTTTAAGGAGGGTCTTTTTATGAAAAAGATTGTTGTCGTATTATTCCTGGCTGTACTGATGGCAGTTGGAGTGTTTTCTTGCTCTATGGCTGAGGAAACCATAGTACGGGTGAATGAAGTCACACATTCTGTATTTTATGCACCGCAGTATCTTGCTGTCAATCTTGGACTTTTTGAAAAATATGGACTTAAAGTGGAACTCACGAATAGCCAAGGGTCTGACAAGGTGATGACTGCTGTTCTTTCTGGTCAGGCTGAAATTGGCTTTGCGGGACCGGAAACTACTCTTTATGTATATCTCCAAGGAAAAGAAGATTATCCAGAGGTGTTTGCTCAGCTGACAAAACGTGATGGTTCTTTTCTTGTAGGGCGTGAAAAAGAAGATGAGTTTGACTGGAAAGAGCTAAAAGGCAAGCATATTCTGCCGGGAAGAAAGGGCGGTATGCCTTACATGGCTCTTATGTATGTGATAAAACAAAATGGGCTTGATCCGGATACAGATATGAATTTTGACAATAGTATTAGTTTTGATGCCATGACAGGAGCCTTCCTTGGCGGTGTTGGAGATTATGTTACCACTTTTGAACCAACGGCCACTGCTGTTGAAAATGAAGGACGTGGTTATATTGTAGCCTCTGTGGGAGAAGCGGCTGGTGAGATTCCATATACCGCATACTTTGCAAGTAAAAGTTATATGGAAAGGAATCCTGATGTGATTCAAAAGTTTGTCAATGCAGTATATGAAGGACAGATTTGGATTCATACTCATACTGCACGCGAGGTGGCTGAAGTCATTGCCCCTTCTTTTCCAGATAGCGATTTGGATGTTTTGGAAAAAGTAGTGCAGAGGTATCTAGATATTGATGCATGGAATCAGACACCTATGATGACGAAAGAGTCTTTTGAACGTATGCAGGATGTCATTTTTGATGCAGGTGAACTTGCAAAGCGTGTACCATTTGAAGCTATTGTTGTGAATGAGTTCGCTGAATATTCTGTGGATTCTATGAAATGAAAAATATAGATAGGTAACACATTAGGGACGGGGTGACACTTTTTCCTCCGTCCCTAATGTGTTTACTTTTTCATTTATCTGTTGTAAAATAATTGTGCATGGAAAACTAAATTTTGAATAAAATAGAAATAAAAGAATATTAACACGGAGATGATATTAAGTGGGTAAAGGTACTAAAATTGTGGTTGGAATCATGGTTGCACTGATTGCAATTTATGTAATAATAACAGTTTATCAGAATCATGAGGAAATAGAGAATCCAGAAAATACACAACAGGAGGGCGTTAGTGGTGATTCTTTTTCAGATATCGTTTATACTTTAGAAAGCGGTGATAACACTGTTTCGTTGGTAGCAACTAGTAGTGGAGAAAGAAGTACTACAGATTATAAATTTGAAAATGACAAGCTTTCTGAAATAGTGATAACAGAAGAAATATTTTCAGGCGATTTGGTGAATGAAATTTATGAAGGAATTGTTAGTAATGCTAACTTGAACCAAACATATTCCTCAATAGAAGTTCAGGAGAATTCTATTATTATGAAATTAAAGGATGAGTATGTTGCTACTTTTGGTGAAAGAAGTATGGCAGAAATTTTTGATGAAATAAATGGATCATTGAGAAACAATGAATAAGGAGAATAAAAATGTTTAATATTCCTGAAGAACTAAAAAAGCTTCCTGAAAAGCCTGGCGTATATATTATGAAAGATAAAAATGATAATATTCTTTATGTTGGTAAAGCTGTGGTACTAAAAAACAGAGTTCGTCAGTATTTTCAAAAAACAAATAAAACGGAAAGAATCAAAAAAATGGTTTCTCAAATAGACCATTTTGAATACATAGTAGTAGATTCTGAGATGGAAGCGTTAATCTTAGAATGTAATCTGATAAAATTACATAGACCTAAATATAATGTTTTATTAAAAGATGATAAAATGTATCCTTACATTAAATTAACTTTGAATGAAGATTTCCCAACACTTAGGATTACTAGAAAGAAATTGAATGATGGAGCAAAATATTATGGGCCATATACGAATGCCTTTGCCGTGAAGGAAACGGTAGATTTTTTAAATCAAACATTTATGTTAAAACATTGTAGGAAGATATTTAAACCGGGTAAATTAGAGTCTCCTTGCTTAAATTATCATATCAAAAGATGCCAAGGAATTTGTGCGGGATATGTTTCTAAGGAGGATTATGCAAAAACAATTAAACAAGTGATGCTATTTTTGGATGGCAAAGTGGATGACATCTTAAAAGGTTTAAGAGTGGAAATGGAAGAAGCTTCTCGAAACATGAATTATGAAAAGGCTGCTAATTTAAGAGATAAAATGTATAGTATTGAAAATCTTTCACAGAAGCAAAAAATAGATAGTTTCCATGAGAATGATATCGATGTGATTGGCGTGATTAAATCACTAAATAAAGCGTCATTGGAGCTTTTTAGAATTCGTTTAGGAAAAATGATTGGCGGAGAAAATTTTATTTTTGATGATGTCCAAGATATCTCAGAGGGAGTTATCATCTCAGATTTTATGAAACAGTTTTACGCTGAGGATAATATTCCAAATAAAATTATTTTTCGATATGAATTTGAAGACATGGAACTTATTAGACAAAGATTAATGGAGTTGACTAGTGGAAGAAATGTAGAGTTTAAAATTCCACAGAAGGGTGAAAAAATGCGATTTATTGAAATGGCTGAAAAGAATGCATTTATTTCGCTTCAAAACAAAACTGATGTCATCAAAACAGAAGATAATATGAATAAACTTAGAAAGTTATTAGATTTAAATGAAATGCCTAGGCGTATTGAAAGTTACGATATATCTAATATCTCTGGTACAGATACTGTGGCAGGGATTATTGTGTTTGAAAATGGAAAGCCTAAAAAGAGTGAATATAGAAGAATTAAAATAAAGACTGTGCAAGGGCAAAATGATGTCATGTGCATGAGAGAAACGCTTCTTAGGAGACTTAAATATTGTACACCAGAGTTTCTCAATGAAAGTTCTTATCGAATAGAAAATAGTGGAGATGAAAAATTGGTTCCTAAAAAGAATCCATTTGGCCCTGCTCCAAATTTAATTTTGATGGATGGTGGAATTACACAGGTGAGAGTGGCTGTAGAGGTTTTAGATGAATATCATCTTTCTATTCCTGTTTATGGACTTGTCAAAAATGATAAACATAGAACACGAGGAATTGTTGATAGAGATGGAAAAGAGTTTGATGTGTCTGATCCAGATATTATTAATTTTGTTACTTTTATCCAAGATGAAGTCCATAAGACTGCGATAGAATATCACAGAAAACTCAGAGATAAACGTACTTCGCAATCTGTTCTTGATGATATTCCTGGTATTGGAGAAAAGCGTAAACAGAATTTGCTGAAAAAATTTAAAACGGTGCAAAATGTTTTGAATGCAACAGAGGAAGAATTAGGAATGGTGGATGGAATAGACAAAAAAACGGCAAAGGAAATATTTGTTTTCATTCATTCTCTTGACACAAAATAAGTCGAAATTTATAATATTACTAGAGGGTTATAAGTTAGAAGTGAATACTCTTTCATCAAAAGGGTATTCTATGCAAAAGATAAAAGGGGGTAAAACCGTGGCTTACAGAGAGGAACCAAAGGAAGAGGTAGTAAAATTTCCAGCAATATTGACGAATGAAAAATTAGAGGCTATATATGTTGGTTTGTTAATATTAAATCCTAAAGGAATAGGCATGTTTTACTTAGAGTATGAGGAATGTCAGTTCTCCGTGCCTTGGATGTTAAATATATATAAAATCGTTTTATTTAGAGAAGGACAGTCTTATGCTTCAGAAGCTGCAAAGAGAGGCTTTTCTTTCCCTAAAATCAATGATAAAGTTGATACTTACATGGAAACATGTAAAAAATATGCATTAGATTCAGAGTATACCATAGAGCAAGCTTATTTTGAAATCAGAAAGTTATTTTTATTAAAGATGAGCTTTGCGAATGCGCCTACAAAAACAATTCAGCAAAAAGTTATTGCTATCAAAAAGTATGATAGGTATAACGAAATGGGAATTGATGAAATCATTAATTCTTTAAATCAAATTAGTTTTACAAGTAGTATCCGCGAAAGTGTCTTAAATGAAGGAATAACAGGGTTTTTGCTAGAAGGAAACAATAACCTAAAAACAGGTATTGCCACTCCTTTTCCAATCCTTACAAGAACATTTAAAGGCTTTAGAAAAGGAGAAACTGGATGTTTTGCCATGCCATCTAACGCAGGTAAAAGTAGGTTTATTACAAATATTATTGCTTATCTTGTTTATGTGGAAAAGAAAAAAGTACTTTTACTATCTAATGAGATGACAGAAGATAAAATGAAGCTTTGCTTAATTACTACCATTCTGAATGCACCATTTATTCAAAAGCTTCATGGACAAGTATTACATAAGAGAGAGGCTGAGCTCCTTGCCCTTAAATTTAGACCAAATGAGGGAGTAGAAGCAGAACTTGATGATAGAGGATTTATTTTAAGAAAAGAAAATGAGACGGATGAAGAATTCTTTCAAAGACTTTCTGAAATTTCGGATGAATTTGTAAAAACAACAACAGCCACTAATTGGCTTGAAGAACAAACCGAGGCAAGTATATTTTTTGTACACACATCGGATCATACAAATGATGAACTTAGAAATATTATCATGGATTATTACTATAAGGAAGGAATTGAGTATTATTTTTATGATACTCTAAAAACAGATATTAATAATATTGGTAATGGGGAAGAGATTAAGAAAACTGCTACTGTTTTATCTACCTTAGCTCAAAGTTTTAATTTATTTATTGGTTCTACCTTACAGCTTAATGATAATGCTACCACGCCACTGAATATGAGTATTAATGATATCCAAAGTAGCAGGACAGTAAAAGAGGTATTAGATAATTTATGCTTAATCAAGGAAATTAATAATTCCACCTACGATCAATATGAATACTCTCTTGAAGAAGATGGAGATAATGTTCATTATCAGGATCTAGAGGCTCCAGATACGGCGAATACCAAGTATTATGCTTGTGTTGTAGATAAGAACAGAGCGGGATCAAAACCTAAGTTATTATTTAAACTAGATCTTGATTATAATATGTGGATTGAAAAAGGATATGTTAGATTAAAGCAACAAGTATAAACCGTGAAACAATAGGAAGAAGGGAGGAGATTACATGAAAAAGACAAAAGTGATGATTCTTTTCTCATTAATCTTAATGATTTTTATATTTACTTTTAATATGGTATATGCAGAACGCAAGGATACACCAATCAAGAAAGTGGAGGTGTATGATATTGATTATCCATATGAAAATGGCTCAGTATTAGATACTTCAACTAAAATAACGGATTCTTCCTATTCCATTGTAAAGGATGTTAGCTGGGAAAATACTGGGGCTGGTTTGTATCGAGTAACAGTTACTGTAAGACCATACATTTATTATTTTTATGATGAAAATACCACTGCAACATTAAACGGAAACAATGCGGAAGTCTCTATTAATGAGGATGAAAACTTGGAAATCACCTATACTTTTCCAAAAGATGAAAGTGTGATACTTCCAAATAGTGAGGCTTCATTGAAACATGCTATCATGGTATATAAGCCTACCAACGGGACCATTTCTCCAAGTACCATTAGGGCACCTCACAATAAAAATTTTACTGTTCAAATTATTCCAGATGATGGATATAGGGTAAAGGATGTTATCGTTGATGGAGATTCTGTGGGGGCAGTGACAGAATATACCTTTAGAAAGGTTACAGAAACACACAAGATTAGAGCGGTTTTTGAAAAAATAGAAAATGATACAAACAATCATACGGATGTTTCAGATTCTACAGAAGAATTTAAATTATTTCATTTTCTAAATTCTATCATCGATGGGATTGTGCAGGCTTTTCGTATTGCTGAATAGGGAAAGATAGGAATGCATGAGTATAATAATAAAGACACTGGAAATAATAGGTATATGATGATACCTATTATTTTTTTTGTCATGATTAGTATATTTCTATGCTTATTATTCTTCTTAAAGATAAAAGTCACAATATTTTTTCAAGTAAATAATTTAGATTTTCAATATCAAATAAGGATTTTATCCAAAAGAATTCATAAGAGATACAGGCTCCAAGAACAAAAGAATCATCAGAATCAAATCAAAAAAGTACAAGTATCGAAAACGAAAGAAAAACAGAAAATAAATATACAGAATATACTAAATTTAATTCAAATACAGAATATAAAAGTTTCTGCATATATTGGACTGCTATTTATGACACCTACCATTGTTGGTGTTACACTTCTGAATACGTTCATACCAATCCTTTATCATTATTTCTCAAGAGAAGGCAGTAGGCTTTCTTATCAAGTTTCTCCGGTGTATGATACATTTAGGGTTGATATTTCTGGAGAAATTCATATTTTGATAACACCAATAAAATTTTTTCAGTTGGTGTTGATATTGAGAAAACGAAATTCTAAATGAATAAAAAACGATGTAGATAGCAATAATAAAATTGGTGAACTGAAAGAAAAAGGAGAGTGTTAATAATGGCTAATCATCCAATTGAAAGTCTGATGGATTCGGCAATGAGTAATTTAAGAGATATGATAGATGTCAATACAATTGTTGGGGAAGCAATTGAAACGATTAATGGGACGGTAATTATTCCTATATCGAAAGTAAGTTTTGGTTTTGCAGCAGGGGGAAGTGAGTTTAGTGGAGACGTGATAGATACTTCTGACCATTTTCCATTTGGTGGCGGAAGTGGAGCTGGAGTGAATATTACTCCAGTTGGATTTGTCATTGTATCTGGCGGTGAAGAAAATAAATGTCCTAAGTTCATTCCAGTGGATCATTGCAATGCGATTGATAAATTACTCGACTATGTTCCTAATTTGATTGACAAAATAGGGGATATTTGTAAAGAAAAAAACACATATTCCTATCAGTTCTATGATGATGATTCTTGTGAGTGTGAGCAAAATGATAATACTGGCAATACAATGGAAAATGATACAACAGTACAAAAAACGGAAGAACAAAAATGATGAGTGGAAAAAATACTGATGGGTAATAAAAAAGTGCTGTATTTTCAGGCAGCACTTTTTATCATTTTCAATTATTTCTTTTGAAGTACAGCAACGATAGCAACAACGGCGATGACGATTACAACAGCGATTATTGCTCCGATAACTGTTCCATTTCCTTTTGAACTTGTAGTAGTTGTATCAACATCTTCTGTTGGAGCAGGTGTAACAACCTCTGTATTTTCTTCAACAGGATCTGTTTCTACTGGTTCAGCAGGAACTTCTCCACTCTCTTCTGTTTCTGTTGGTTCAACAGCTTCTTCTCCAGATGTTTCTTCTGCAGGAAGTGTTTCATCTTCACCAGAAACTTCAGCAGCTGTAGTTTCTGCATTTTCTTCATTTTCAACAGAAACAGCTGTAACTTCTGGTTCTACAGATTCTTCAGTTGCTACTTCACTAGCAAATACAAGAGAGAAAGAGAATATCATAACTAAAGAAATTAATAATGCGATTTTCTTTGCCATGATTAATCAGCCTCCTATACAAATTTGACAATTATATTTGATATATCGTCAGAGTTATTATATAATAAGAAAAATGGATATGTCAATATATTTAATTAAGAATTTAAGGGGGTTTTATGAGATTAAAGAAAGTGAAAGATGCTAGAGAAATGGTGGAAGGCTCTAGTTATTATATTAATAATCCTATAGAAAATAGAGGAAAATGGAAAAAAGTTTTTCAAAACGATAATGATATCCACATAGAAATTGGCATGGGAAAAGGAAAATTTATCATTGAAATGGCAAAATCCAATCCCAATATTAATTTTATTGGTATTGAAAAATATGATAGTGTTATGGTAAAAGCCACAAATATGCTTGAAAAAATGGAATTTATGCCAAATTTGAAACTCATATTGATAGATGCAGAGAAAATTGAGGATATTTTTTATCAAGAGATTGACAGAATTTATCTTAATTTTTCAGATCCTTGGCCAAAGGCTAGGCATGAAAAACGTAGACTAACTAGTGAAAAATTTTTAAGAAGATATGAAAATATTTTTAGAGGTCGTAAGGAAATCGTGCAGAAAACAGATAATCGAACGTTCTTTGATTATTCTTATGAGAGCATAAAGGCTTTTGGATATATAATTGATTCTGTTACTTATGATTTATATTCCGAAAATGATGCCTCAAATGTACCAACAGAATATGAGGAAAAGTTTCGTAATAGAGGAATCAAAATTAATAGACTGAAAGCTCATAAGGATTCCAATATGAATTGATATTAAGGAGGAATACATATGATAAATGTAAATAGAAAGTTATTAATTATCATTGCAACAGTAATTAGTATTATGCTAATAATCTTACTAGTAATTGTTTCTAGGAGAGCTGAACCCATTGTGCCTAGAGAAAATGAGAAGTTTCAAAGAGTTGAAAATAATGATTCCAGCATATTACATTATAATGGTAAAATATACTATATTGATAATTTTTATGAGGAAGGAAAGAACTATTATAAATTAGCGTCTTTGCCTATTAATTTTGATAATAATATCGAAACAAGTGGCTTAAAGCCTGTAACGCTAATTTCTTTTGGGAATGTGCAGCCATCAAAGATATTAAAAATTGATCAGGATATACTTTTTTATTTCATTTCTGGAAATACATATTATTATAGCATCACTGAAAATATTTATGAAAAATTCTGTGATGGTCAGTTGCAGTATTTAGATAGCGAAAATCTCACATACATTACATTGTACAATGGAAATTTATATAGAGGAAAATATTATGAAAGTACGCTTGCTACAAGAGAAATGAAGATGCTTACTTCATCAGCAATGAATAGAAAATATGAAGATGATGAAAATATTTATTACTATGTTTCTATGAACAATGCGCTTTTACTAGGTTTTAACAAGAATGATTTTATTCTTTCTACTTATGATACCATTGATACTACCCGTTCAGAATTATTAGAGGTTTTCTCAACAGATAAATATGTACTGGTCATTGTAGAAACAGGTGATAAACAATATCTTGAAAGAATCAATAAGCAAACAAAAGAAAAAGAAGTCTTTCCATTGAAGGATTTGTATGATGAGATAACATTTGTAAAAAATGCAGAAAAAAAGAGAAGTACCATCAATGATTTTTACTTGTTTGCAACCAAATCAGAAATTTTAGAAGATGGCACGGAAACAGTGAAAGCTGAAAAATATGTTTATACTGATTCGAAAAATTCATTAACCATATATGAGGGGATGGTACCTGGAGATAGTATTGAAAATTATACTCTTACAGCAGATGATAATACTATCACATTATTCAAAGATGATAAGAAGATTACTTCTATTACATATGCAATGCCTGAAGTAGAAAATATAAAGCTAGAGAATATCGAAATAATTGGGGATTATTTATATTATGAGATTCGTTTAGATAATATTAAGAATATTCCTATAAGCGAGGATGAGATTTTTCCTGAAGATGATATTGACATGAATGTTGATGTTGATTTTAATGAAACATCTGATGATATTACTACGATAGATACTAGTGATTTGTTTGACGAAGAGCCTGTAAAGGTACAAAATATATTGGCTAGAACAAAGGTTAGTGGTGGAGAATCTTATCAAATCAATATTAAGTAATATTAAGAGCTTTGGCGCTCATAAGGATTTTAGCAATTATCTTATGAGCGCTATCTTTTTTTCTTTTTGAAATTAGTAAGAAACTTTATCCATATTCCAAGTAACAAGACATGACACAAAATACTGATAAGATTTGTTCCTTCATGGATGAGGATGTTTTCAGGTTTTGTATAACTGAAAGTAGAAATCACTCTGGAGGAGAAAAAATTAGTGTATTTTAGGATACAGTATGTATAAATGGCTGCTAGGGTACCATGTGTCAATTTGCCTAAAATATACGGCTTTAAGGAAAGGTCAGTTTTAGAAATAATACTTGCTGTTTGCATGAATACGGATAGACCGCCAAGTCCTAATATAAACGCTGCTGATGTTAAAATAATTGTTTCGTCTCCGTACGATATTAGAAATGCTTTTTAATCCATTTGTTACTTCTATGAATCCTTTTAGCATGGCATTAAAGACATCGGTTGGTATCTGAAAAAATGAAAGTAGAGGCATACTTAGATGAGATAGGTAACTAATGATGTGTAGATTGTCTAGTATATTCACAAGTATAGCAGACATCATCATGTATCCACAGATTAAAAGTAATGTTGATATGCTGTTTTGAATAGCATTCCCCATAAGAAGACCGATATTTTTGGCGGTTAGTGGCTCATTTACTAGCGAATTTTTGCGATTGGTGTTTATTTTATTGGATTTTTGTGATATAATTTTACCCTTGAATGATTTAGTTGCTTGATTACTTGTAGTACTAGAGTATTGTCTAAAAATGATTCCTGTTGTAATACTGGCCATAAAATGGGTAAGAAGCAATAATAAACCTATTTGAGGACTGTGAAACATACTAACTCCGGCAAGCACTAATAATAAAGAGCGGACCAGATGTATTGGTAAATGCCAGTAATCTTTCGGTTTCTTCTTTGTTACATTCACCATTTTCGTATAAATCGGCTGATATTTTAGCTCCGCTAGGATAGCCAGATGTCATTCCCATACTAACGGCAAATGCTCCACATCCAGGAACACCAAAAAAGGGTCTCATAATGGGAGTTAGGATTTTACCTATGATTTTTACAAAAGGTGTGTGTTTGAGTAAATCAATACACACAAAAAACGGAAGTAAAGAGGGAACAACATTATTTGTCCATAATAAAAAAGCATCTTTTGCAGTTTGATAGGAATTACTAGAAAAAATTATCATACATAGCATCATAGTAAGAATGATAAGTAACATACAATCACCTGTTAGAGGAATATGCTTTAATCTTAAGAATAGAACAAGTTTTTAAAGTATCTTATGATGGAGGAATTTTTATGATTATCTCAAATGAATGGAAAGATTATGAAATATTAGATATGGCTGATGGGGAAAAGCTAGAAAGATGGGGAAATATTATTTTAATTAGACCAGACCCACAGATTATTTGGAAAAATAAATCATATCCAGCTTTATGGAAAAGAGCAAACGCGCATTATCATAGGAGTAAGAGTGGAGGAGGAGAGTGGGAATATATTAAGAATGTTCCTAAGTCTTGGCAAATTCACTATAAAGATTTAACCTTTCATTTAAAACCAATGGGGTTTAAGCATACGGGACTATTTCCGGAACAGGCTGTAAATTGGGATTTTATGATTTCTAAAATCAAAAATGCTAACAGACCAGTGAATGTTTTGAATCTTTTCGCTTATACAGGTGGTGCAACAGTAGCATGTGCTTATGCGGGGGCATCTGTTTGTCATGTGGATTCTTCCAAAGGAATGACTGCTTGGGCAAAAGAAAATGTGGCATCTTCAGGTCTTGCAGATAAGAAGATAAGATTTATTGTGGATGATGTGGTGAAGTTTGTACAAAGGGAAATTAGAAGAGGGAATCAGTATGATGCTATTGTCATGGATCCACCTTCTTATGGAAGAGGAGCAAACGGTGAGGTATGGAATATTGAAGAAAATCTATATATGTTAGTGGAATTATGCACAAAAATTTTGTCAGACAAACCATTATTTTTCCTTATTAATTCCTATACCACAGGACTTTCGCCAAATATATTGGCTAATATTTTAAAGATGACTATCAAGAAGAAGGGGACTGTTTCTTGCGGAGAAGTTGGTTTGCCAATGACGGATAGTAATATTGTTTTGCCTTGTGGAATATACGGTAGATGGGAGGCTTAAAACATGTTAAAAATAATTTATGAGGATAATCATATCATTGTTGCTCAAAAACCGTATAATATTCCTTCACAGGCAGATAAAACTGAAGATGAAGACATGCTTACACTTTTAAAAAAGTATATCAAAGAAAAATATCATAAGCCTGGGGAGGTATATCTTGGGCTTGTTCATAGGCTTGACAGGCCTGTTGGTGGGATTATGGTTTTTGCCAGAACCTCAAAAGCGGCTTCTAGGCTTTCTGAATCTATTAGAAAAAATGAATTTCATAAAAGGTATTTAGCTGTGGTAGAAGGTAAATTTGAGGATAAAACAGGAATTTTTGAAAATTATTTATATAAAAATGAAGCTTTAAATAAAAGCATGGTTGTTTCAAAAGATAAAAAAGGAGCTAAACTAGCAAGACTTTCTTATGAGGTTTTAGATGAGAAAATAGTAGGGGAAAAAAGTACTGTAAAGAGTGCTGAAATTCATTCACTTGTTAAGATATTCCTTGAAACAGGTAGACATCATCAGATAAGAGTACAGTTTGCAAATGCGGGGCATCCACTCATGGGAGATCAAAAATATGGAAAAAGCGCACCTGGGATACAGATTGCGCTATGGGCTTATGAATTAGAATTTAAGCATCCAACAAGGGATGAAATTATGAAGTTTACATGTTTGCCAGAAAAACTAGGAGATTGGAATCAAGATATTTCTACGCTTTTTCCATTTAAGTAAGCAAGGTCTCCTTCCATATTTTCAAAGATAATCTTATAGGCAGTAAGTTTTTGCCAAGTGATACCGTGTGCTTTATTGACATCATTGATACCGTATTTTCCATCACCAATGATGGGGTGTCCAATGTGAGCTAAATGTGCTCTGATTTGGTGTGTCCTGCCTGTTACAAGTTCTACTTCTAGTTCAGATGTATTATCGGGATTATATTTTAAAACTTCATATTTTGTAATGATTTCTGAGTATCCAGGTAGTTTTTCATCACTGATAATGACATTGGACTTTTTGCTATCTTTGAAAAGATAGGAAACAAGCGTTAATTTTTTAGGACTCACATGACCATGTACAGTACACTGATAAAGTTTTTTAAGGTGACGGTTTTTGATGGCTTGAAACATAGCTTCCTCTATGGCATGTGTTTTGGCAAATATGACAAGACCAGCAGTATTTCTATCAATTCTGTGGCATGGATAGGCAGGAGCGTTAAGATACCCATAAACAAGATGGTCTAACCCTATATCATCATCTTCAGAGATAACAAGCATGTTTTGAGGCTTATTCACAATGATGATATTACTGTCTTCATAAGCAATGTCTTTTGGGGTGAGTTCTATTTTACCAAATAGGATATCATCAGTAAGATATATGGTTAATTCATCTCCTGGATTAACGGTGATATTTTCTGATATTTTAACTCCATTGACGCGAATATCTTTGTTACGAAGGGCTTTATATATAGCTCCTTTTTTCAATCTATGAAATTTAATTTGAAGGTAATCTACGACCTTTTTGGAATTTTTTTCAACAATTATTTTTCTCATAATAACATCATTATACAGTGTTTATGGGAATATATCAATATTTTTAATAAATTATAGACAAAAGGCACCTTTATGGTATAAAATAGTCGGAAGAGTATAGGAGGAAATGATATGAATATTTGGCATGATATAAATCCGGAAAGAATTACGCCTGAAGTATTTACAGCAGTTGTTGAGATTCCAAAAGGTGGAAAGAACAAATATGAATTAGATAAAGAAACAGGTTTATTAAAGTTAGATAGAGTACTTTATACATCCACGCATTATCCTGCAAATTATGGGTTTATTCCAAGAACATATGCGGAAGATAATGATCCTTTAGATGTATTAGTTTTATGTCAAGAAGAAATTCTGCCACTTACACTTGTGGACTGCTATCCAATAGGAATATTAAACATGGTGGATAACAATGAACAAGATGAAAAAATCATAGCTATCCCCGTCAAAGAACCTAATTGGTCTGGATATAATGATATATCAGACTTACCTGCACATTTATTTGATGAGATATCTCACTTTTTTGAGGTATATAAATTCCTAGAAGGAAAAGAAACTGCTATCAAGAAAGTATCTAATGCGCAAGATGCAAGAATCTGCATTGAAAAGTGTATGAAAAAATACGAAGAAATTTATGGGAATAAGGAAAAATAAACATTCATATATTTTAAAATATAATACGAATATCACTCATGATAAGAAATTGTAAGAAGGTTAGGCAGACTTTATTTGAATGGTCTGTGAAAGGAAGCAAGGAAAGATGTTGTTAGAAAGAATTATTTATAGCCTTTTGTGTATTGCACTAATGGTCTATATTGCAAGAATGTACATGAAAAAGAAGAGTGGAGTATATATTGCACTTCTTGGTTTTCAAGTGGTATCTGTGCTTGTTCAGGTATTATCTCTATTGAAAGGAGTTTACCCGAATTATGCTATTCAAGCATTTATTGTTATTTTTGCAGTAATAATTCCTACATTTTTGTTTGCTTCAGATTACCTGAAGATAGATTTTGCTGAGTTATTGGATATCAAAAATGGTGACCATTATGCTAAAAAAGGAAAATATATTAAGGCAATAGAATCATACAAGAAAGCAGTCAAAAGAAATCCTAAAAATAGTGCAGTGTTTGTGAAACTTGCAAATGCTTATAATGCAATGGGAGACCGTAGAACTGCTTTTGATAGATTCGCAAAGGCCATTGAATTGAATAAAAATGATTATCAGTCTTATTATGAGATTGGGGTCATCTTTAATGATATGAATAAAAAGAAAGATGCGGAGGTTGTTTTAGATAATGCTCTTCGTATCAAGCCAGATTTTACACCTGCATCAGAACTATTGGCTCTTGTTTTATGTGCTGAAAACAAATATGATAGCGCTATTGAGGTATATAAAGATGCAATAAGATATGATCCAGACAATTATCAGTTACATTACAGTCTTGGAATAGTAAGAACGGAGCTTAGAGATTTTAATGATGCTTTAGAATGTTACCAAAAGGCAATAGAGTTAAAACCAGACTTGTATGAGGCTTATTTTAGTATGGGGCAGATTCATTTATTAAGAGGTGAATTAGATGAGGCAGTGGATAATTTCAAAAAATCAGCGGAGAGTAATGAAATTGCCGCTAAATCTTATTATCAGCTTGCTAAGACAAAAATTTTACAAGAAAAAGAGGTAGAGGCCATTTCATTTATTGAATATGCCATTGAAAAAGATCCTGTATACAGGTATAAAGTTGAATCAGAGCCTCTATTTAAAAACATCAAGGATTACCTTACTGGTTTGCATATGGTTTCAGAGGCACAGATGAAGCTTGAAAAAGCTATCGATGAAAAAGTAAAAAAAGAATATGAAAAAGAAGAGATACAATCATCAAAGGAAGAACAGGAATATGAGCAGCAAGAAATTCATGAAGTGAGAAAAATGGAAATTAAGGATATTAAAGAAGAGGAAGCAATAGAATTTAATTTTATGGATAAATATTCTGGCTAGATTGTTAGAATACATACCAGAAGGAGGAAAATTTATGGTTTTTTCTGTATGGCAAGCTGCACTTTTAGGATTAGTTCAGGGATTAACTGAGATTTTACCGGTTTCCAGTAGTGCACATCTAAAGATTTTACCTTGGCTTTTGTGGAACATAGATGATATAGGAGCGTTTGATGTTGCTCTTCATGCTGGCACTTTGCTTGCGATTGTCATTATCTTTTTTCATGATTGGTTGAATTTGCTAAAGGGAGCGTATCAATCCGTTGTTAAAAAAGAAAAAAATTTTGAAGGGAAGATGTTCTTATATCTGGTAATTGCAACAATTCCAGGGGGAATCATAGGATTTTTATTAGACCATTACTTTGAGGATTTATTAAATAAACCTGCAGTCATCGCCTGTGCAATGATTGTTATGGGTATCATTTTTTATCTGGTTGATAAATATTCAAAATCACAAATCAAGTATGAGGATATGTCCTTGAAACAGACTGCATTAATAGGTTTATCACAAGCATTAGCTTTTATTCCTGGTGTTTCTCGTTCTGGAATAACCATTACCACGGCAAGAGCGATGGGAATTGAAAGAGAATCTGCGGCAAAGTTTTCGTTTTTATTGTCTGCACCAATTGTTTTGGGTGCAACTATTTTGAAAATAAAAGATTTTGCATTTACACCGGCTTTTTTTGTTGGTGTCATCATTAGTTTTGTTGTAGGTTTGATTGTTATCAAATTTTTGATGAACTATTTAAAGAAAGGTAGCTATAAACCTTTTGCAATATATAGAGTGATTTTTGGAATCATCGTTTTAGTAAAACTTTTCTTTTTTAGCTGATTAAAAGTAAGGAGTTGTTATACAAATGATACTACTAGATGGAAAAATGGTTTCTCAAAAATGTATGAAAGGATTAAAAGAAAAAATTTCTAATTTTACTATCAGACCTTCATTATCAGTAATTAGAGTGGGGGAAGATCAAGCATCTGAAATATATGTGAATTTAAAACGTAAAATGTGTGAGGAGCTTGGAATTAATTTCACGGAACATCATTTAAATGCAAATATTACGCAGGATGAGCTGGAAGGGTTAATCGATCAATTAAATCTAGATGATAATATTAATGCTATTTTGCTTCAAAGTCCTATTCCATCTCATTTAAATGTGATGCAAGCTTTTAAGAAGATATCTCCTGAAAAAGATGTTGATGGTTTTTGTACTATGAATGTTGGAAAGCTGGTGCAAGGAGAAGATTGTTTTGTGGCATGCACACCGCTTGGAATTATGAAACTGCTAGATGCATATCAAGTTGAATTGAGTGGTAAAAATGCAGTTGTTATCGGAAGAAGTAATATTGTAGGGAGACCAATGGCACAATTATTGCTAAATGCAGATTGTACGGTTACAATTTGTCACTCCAAAACTCAGAATTTAAAAGAGATTACCAAGATGGCGGATATTTTGATTGTTGCAATTGGAAAGCCCAAATTGATAACGGCTGATATGGTGAAAGAAGGAGCTATCGTTGTAGATGTAGGAATTAATAGAGTAGCGGGTTCAAAAAAGATATATGGGGATGTTGACTTTGAACAGGTAAAAGATAAATGTAGTTATATTACGCCAGTTCCGGGGGGAGTTGGTCCTATGACAATCGCTACACTGATGAATAATATTGTGATTGCTTATGAAAAACAGCATAGTAAAAGATGAGAGTATTGAAAATGAAAAATAAAAGATATAAAAAGGGGTAAAGAGTGCTTTTTAAAAGTATCTTTATCCCTTTTTATATTCTAATCAGGTATGGGTCCTATTGTTTCTGGAATAAGAAAGGAATGGTTTATGAATTATTGGCTATGGTTTGCAAGCATTGAAATGCTTGGAAGTGTGAAAAAACAAAAATTATTGGAAAAGTATCAATCACCAGAAAATATTTATTATCTAGAAAAAGAAAAAATAATGCAAATAAGTGGCATAGGAGAAAAAATCTGGAATAATATTAATCTTAGTAAGGATATTTCTAAAATCAATAAAATACAAGATTTTATGAACAAACATCATATTCATCAGTTGAATATTGATGATGAAGAATATCCAAAAGGTCTAAAAAATATTTATGATCCTCCTATTACACTATTTTACGTTGGAAATATTGAACTCTTAAAAAACAAGTGTATTGCAGTTGTCGGCTCAAGAGCGGCAACAGAATATGGGAAAAATGTTGCATTTCATATTGCAAATGAATTGTCTCAAAATGATTATACAGTGGTAAGCGGTTTAGCGGCTGGGATTGATGGAGCAGCACATAGGGGAGCAGTTCATAATTCCAATAGCACAATTGCAGTGATTGGTTCAGGATTGGATTATACATATCCTATAGAAAATTATTCTCTTTATGGTGAAATTGCGAGAAAAGGTTTAATCCTTACAGAGTATATTGTTGGTACAAAACCGTTGTCTTGTAATTTCCCTGCTAGAAATAGAATCATTAGTGGAATTTCTGAAGGTGTTATTGTGGTAGAGGCGTCTAAGAAAAGTGGCTCACTTATCACTGTGGATTTTGCTTTAGAACAGGGGAAAAATGTATACGCGGTGCCTGGTAATATTAATTCTTTCAATAGCATTGGAACGAATGAACTAATGAAAGATGGTGCAATTCCTTATACAGGAATATCGGATTTACTATTGTGATTTCATAAGAATATAAAATTCATAATACTTTACTTTTTTTTGACGTTAATATATAATATTCTAGTAAAAATTTATGGGAGGCGAAGAAATGCCAAATTCTGCAAAAGAGAATGATGAAAGTAAATTAAAAAATAGAAAAAAAGGTAAGAAAAAAAAGAAACATAAAATATTAAAAACATTTTTATTGTTGATATTAATTGTAATACTAGTTGGTGTGGGGCTTGTTGTTGGTGTTGTTGGCTCTATTTTAGGTGGTGCAGGAGAGTTACCATTGTCTGATTTTGAAATCAATAATTTTACAACTATTATTTATGATAAGAATGGTAATGAGTATGCAAGTTTGTACAGCTCAGAGAATAGATTATATTCTTCTCTTAGTGAAATGTCACCTTATCTTCCAAAAGCTTTTATTGCCATTGAAGATGAGCGTTTTGAAACTCACTTTGGAATTGATTTAAAACGTACAGGAGCTGCAACAATTAAGTTCTTAACTACCGGTAATTCTGATTTTGGTGGTAGTACCATTACGCAGCAGCTTATTAAGAAGGCAACCAATGATGATGATCGTAGTTGGCAAAGAAAAGTTAGGGAAATTGTGAGAGCCATTCAGCTGGAACAAAATATGTCTAAAAATCAAATCATTGAATTGTATATGAATATGATTTATCTTGGTGAGGGTGCTTATGGCGTTGAAACAGCATCCTATACATACTTTGATAAGAGTGCAGGTGATTTAAGCATTGCCGAATGTGCGTTAATTGCCGGTCTTGCGCAATCACCAGAAGGAAGAAATCCATATAAAAATCCAGAGAGCGCAAAAGCTCGTCAAGAATTAGTATTAGGCAAAATGCTAGAACTTGGTTCTATTTCACAAGAACAGTATAATGAGGCAATGGCACAAGAACTTGTTTATACAAAAGGAACGATTGAGCCTGCAGCAAGTAATTCATACTTTGTGGATGCTATAATAGAAACCCTTGCCAAGGATCTTCAAAAGGAAAAGGGTGTTACAGCTGTCATGGCACAGAAGATGATTTATTCTAATGGCCTTAAGATATATTCTACTATTGATCCGGATATTCAGTCTGCTATTGAAGAAGTTTATTTGGACGAAAGCTATTTTAAACTTAGAACTGGTGCGTATGATCCAGAAGTGCAATCTGCAATGGTAATGATAGATTATAAGAATGGTAATGTAGTTGGATTGGTTGGTGGTGCTGGCGAAAAAACTACTTTGCGTGGACTTAATCGTGCCACTCAGTCATACCGTGCTCCTGGTTCAACCATCAAACCACTTGCTACTTATGCCCCTGGTATTAATGAAGGAATATTTACTGCGGCTAGTACATTTGATGATTCACCGCTTACTTATAAATTCAGTACTACTGTATGGCAACCACATAATAGTTATTCTAGCTATAGAGGTTTAACTTCCGTTCGTAAGGCAATTGAAATATCAAGTAATATAATTGCAGCTAGAGCTTTCTTAGCGGTTGGCGCTACCACGTCCATGACATATTTAAGAAACTTTGGAATTACATCTCTTACAAATGCTGATGCTGTTCCTGGTGCTCTTGCACTTGGTGGTCTTACAAAGGGTATTTGTCCTTTAGAACATGCTGCTGCTTATGCAACAATTGCTAATAGTGGCATATACTTATCACCAAAACTTTATACAAAAGTAATTGATAGAAATGAAGAAGTTTTAATCAATAAAGTAAGTGACTTAAGAGAAGTTTTGACACCAGACACCGCATATATTGTTACAGATATGATGAGAGATGTAGTAAGAGGTAGTGAGGCTACTGGTGGTAGTGCTGCACTTCCAAATGGAATGCCGGTAGCTGGTAAGACTGGTACAAGTAATGAATCAAAAGATAGATGGTTTGCTGGATTTACTCCATATTATGTTGCTTCTGTTTGGGTTGGCTATGATCAACAGAAAAATGTGAATATGAGTGGAAACCCTGCGGCAAAGATATGGAAGGCGGTTATGACAAAAGTTCATGCCAATTTGCCTGCTAAAGAATTTGAAAAACCGTCTTCAGTAGTAAGCATGCAGGTGTGTGCGGATTCTGGTTTGCTTGCCACTGACCTATGTAGGAATGATAGAAGAGGGGACAGAACGAAAACAGAAATATTTAGTAAGTCTCATTTGCCAACAGAAGAATGTAATGTACATGTTCTAGCAACTGTTTGTCCAGATTCTTATCAACTTGCAAATCCAACTTGTATAAAAACGGCTGGAACCACACAAATTATATGTATTGATAGACATTATACACAAAAGCCTTCATCGCTTCCAAAAGATTTTGCTTATGAAGTCCCTATGGATTATTGTACATACCATTACTGCCCAGTGGATGAGTATGGAAACTTTATCACGGAGTATTATGGTGGTAACAAAAATAATAATACAGAAGAAGTTTTAATTGATGATTTCAATACAGAGCGTCAAAATAGTACTACTGATGGTGAAACAAAATCGAATGGTGAACCTATTTCTGAACCTGTTTCTGAACCTGTACAACCAATTGATAATAATAGTGTTTTAGATGAAACAAATACAGGTGGTGCAAGCGGCAAGAAATATTGGTGGGAATAAGATTTGATGAATAGAGATATGCAAAAGAAAAAGGGAGGAATTATCATGGTAAAAAAAGTTGGTATTATAACAGCTGGTGGAGATTGTCCAGGTTTGAATGCTGTCATTAGAGGAATTGTTAAAACGGCTGAATATGCAAATGTTGAGACTTATGGTTTCTTGGAGGGATATAAAGGCTTATTAGAAAACAGGTATATCAAATTGGATTCCGGTGTCACTAGTGATATTATCTCAAAGGGTGGAACAATTTTGGGTTCCAATAATAAAACTAATACTTTTGCGATTCCTGTTGAAAATGACTTAGGCGAAATTGAATATGTTGACAAATCTACAGAAATAGTGGAAAGACTTAAAAAAGACAATTACGATTGTTTAATCGTTATTGGTGGAGATGGTTCTTTAAAATCGGCCAGAGATTATACGAGAAGAGGTATACCTGTGATAGGTGTTCCTAAAACAATAGATAATGATGTCCCTAATACGGATACCACATTTGGCTTTTATACTGCTGTTGAGATTGCTACTGAAGCAATTGATAGAATTAAAACTACAGCAGAATCTCATGGAAGAGTATTAGTACTAGAGGTAATGGGAAGATATGCTGGCTGGATTGCTCTTGCTGCTGGTATTGCAGGTGGTGCAGATACCATTTTAATTCCAGAAATTCCTTATGATCTTAATGCAATTGTTAATAAAATCAAACAAAGAAAAGAGAAAAGGGGAAAAAATTATAGTGTGATTATTGTTGCTGAGGGTGCCAAGCCAATTGGAGGAGATATCTCCATTAAGTCTACGGTTGGTGATAGTCCTGATTCGATAAGGCTTGGCGGCGCCGGTGAATATGTGGCAAAAGAAATTGAAAAATTAACTGGAAAAGAAGCTAGAAACACTACTCTTGGCTATATTCAAAGAGGCGGCAATACTGGCCCTTATGATAGGATATTATCCACAGAACTTGGTTCCATGGCAATGCAGCTTGCCATTGAGGAAAAATTTAATGAAATGGTAACGCTTTTGAATGGTAAGATAACACATGTTTCTCTGGATGAAGTTGCAGGCAAAGATACGGAAATAGGAGCTAAATCATCTAATATTAAAAGAGTAGATTTAAATGGCGATTTAGTTCAAACTGCAAGAAGAATTGGAATTTGTTTAGGTGACAACTAAGAAAAACGGAGAGTGATTAAATTTGTATATCAATGAAAAATTAGAGGTATTTAAGCAGAAGATAAAAGGAAAAAATGTTGCGGTAATGGGCATGGGTATTAGTAATACGCCACTGATTAGGTATTTGATGGACTTAGATGTGAATATTACTGTTTTTGATAAAAAGTCTGAAGATGAACTTGATAAGTGTTTAGTGGAAGAATATGAGCTTCAAGGAGTCAGGTTTTCTTTAGGTGATAACTATCTGGATAATTTACATGGGTTTGATATTATTTTCAGGACCCCAGGTATGCGTCCAGATATTCCTGCCCTTCAAAAAGAGATAGATAGAGGTGCTACTTTGACATCGGAAATTGAGATGCTCATAGAACTATGCCCTTCGAGAATTATTGGCGTGACAGGGAGTGATGGAAAAACAACTACTACCACCCTTATCTATAAAATGCTTTGTGAAGCGGGACATCATTGCTATTTGGGGGGGAATATTGGAACTCCTTTATTTGCTGAAATAGATCAAATGCTTCCTGAGGATATTATTGTTTTAGAGCTTAGTAGTTTTCAATTGATGACCTTAAAGAAGAGCCCTAATATTTCAGTAGTGACAAATGTTTCTCCTAATCATTTGGATATACATAAATCTTATGAAGAATATATAGAGGCAAAGAAAAATGTATTTGAGTATCAGTCAGCCTCTGATATTGTTGTTTTAAATTATGATAATGATATTACAAGGGAGTTTGCAGATGAGGCTAAAGGAGAGGTTAGATTCTTTAGCATTAGAAGTCAGCTGGATCAAGGTGTGATTTTAGACAATGATGAGATTAAAATAGTAGATCATGGTGAAAAGACATCTGTTATTTCAACCAATGAAATTCTTTTACTTGGAATGCATAATGTAGAAAATGCGTGTACGGCAATTGCTGCTGTTAAGGATTTAGTCTCACTAGATGATATTCGTCATGTACTAAAAACATTTAAAGGGGTTCCTCATAGAAATGAATTTGTTCGTGAAGTAGGTGGAGTAAAGTGGTATAATGATTCCATTGGCTCAAGTCCTACTAGGACAATTGCAGGTCTTGCTAGCTTCAAAAATGAAGTAATTTTAATCGCTGGTGGATATGATAAGCATTTAGACTATACCAATATGGGAAAATATATCGTGGATCATGTGAAAGTGCTTGTTTTACTCGGACAAACAAAAGAAAAGATAAAAGAGGCTACTATGCAAGAGTTAAAATCTAGAGAACTAATTCATGTACCAATTTATGAATGTAGCACATTAGAAGAGGCTGTTTTTAAGGCTTATGAATGTGCAATTCCTGGTGATACAGTATTTTTCTCACCTGCCAGTGCAAGTTTTGACATGTTTAAAAACTTTGAGGAAAGAGGAAATAAATTTAAAGAAATAGTAAATAATTTAGAGTAATTTCACAGAAAATGAAAATAAAACTTGAAATATCGCAAAATAACATATAAAATGTATAAAGAAACATACCAAAGAAAAGAGGAATAGCCAATGAGTAATCTTTTTAGTAAGTTTTTTGTTTCATTTGGTCTAAATAAAAAAAATAAATATTTGCCGGCACCAGGAGAAACCATGCAAAGTGGTGGGATTGAGCCTTTTATTTCGAAACAGGGTGAAGTAATTTACTCTGCAAAACCATATAAAACGCTTGTCACCTTTGATTTGCAGGTAAATGAACCCAAATATTCTGGTGAGGTTCCAGATGCAACTATTAAATTTTACCCATTGGATAATACAAAATTTTGAATGATTAGTTCGTAAATCAATACTTGACAAATTTGGAAAAAGAGTATATAATTTCATGCGTTGACACTAAATATTGTGTAGATGCGTAAATTAGTGTAAAAAATAGATTCAAATATACTGAAAAAATAAGAATTTGACCTAGAGGAGGGAAATATAATGGCACAACCAAAAAGAAGATGGTCTAAAGCAAGAACAGGTCTTAGAAGATCAACATGGAAATTAGAAAAACCAAGTTTCGTTGAATGCTCACATTGTCATGAACCAGTAGAACCACACAGAGTTTGCAAGAATTGTGGTTACTATAATGGCAAACAAGTATTAGCTATTGAAGAGAAAAAGGCTAACTAATGAATATTGAACTCATAGGCAACTTAAATTACTAAGTTGCTTTTTTCTTGTTTTAGGAGGAGTTTTTATGAAGAAGATTTTGATTAAAGATGTTTTGTCAGATTCTATCGCAGAAGAAATGGGGATTGAAGCAGGAGATTATTTGTTATCTGTGAATGATACGGAAATTAAAGATATTTTAGATTACAAGTACCAAATTTTTGATGAATTTATTGTGGTTACGATTGAAAAACCAGACGGGGAAGTTTGGGATTTGGAAATCGATAAAGAAGAAAATGAAGATTTGGGTCTTGTTTTTGAAGAACAGCTGATTGATAAGCCTAGAAGTTGTGCCAATAAGTGTATCTTTTGTTTTATGGACCAATTGCCACCAAAGGTAAGAGATACTTTAATTTTCAAGGATGATGATTTTAGATTGTCTTTTATGACTGGAAATTATGTTACATTTACTAATTGTGGATACAAGGACTTGGATAGGATTATTGAATACCACTTAACGCCAATTAATGTTTCTGTGCATGCAACAGATGGTGAAGTGAGAAAAATGATGCTGCATAATAAGAATGCGGATAAGATTTTAGACTATATCAAGTATTTAACGGATAGAGATATTCAGGTGAATGCACAAATTGTATTGTGCCCAGAGATTAATGATGGTGCGGTGCTTGATAAAACCATTGATGATCTTTCTAAATTTTATCCTAATTTATTATCGATTGCCATTGTTCCAGTGGGACTTACTAAATATAGACAAAGTTTATTTCAATTAAAAACGTTTGATCAAAAATCTGCGGGGACAGTGATTGATCAAGTGGAAAAATGGCAGCGTAAGTTCAAAAAGGAAATAGGAAGTAATTTAGTATTTTGTGCGGACGAATTTTATGTGAAAGCCGAGCGTGATATTCCGGAGTATACTAGGTATGAAGGTTTTGATCAGTTAGAAGATGGTATTGGTTTGCTTGCAAATTTTACCATGAACTTTAATAGATCACTGATGAGATTTAAGCCAAGGAAAGTGGAAAAGACGGTGTCTCTCATTTGTGGCAAGAGTGCATTTCAATTTATTAGGGAAAAGGCGGATATTCTGGAAAGAACCTTTGAAGGGCTTAAGATTCATGTATATGCGATTGAAAATACGTTTTTTGGACCAGAAATTACGGTGACAGGATTAATTGTTGGTAGTGATATTATTAACCAGTTAAGGGATAAGGAATTAGGAGAATATTTGGTAATTGATAAAAAGATGCTGAAGGAAAATGAAGATATTTTTCTTGATGATACTACCTTAGAAGAGGTTGAGAAGGGGATTCATAAGAGAATTGTGAAATCAGGTTCTTTAGGGGATGGATTTATTAAAGCAGTTGTGTTTGGAAAGTCGGTTTGATGTTACCATAAGAAGGTTACAATTCTTGACAATTGACATAATATGAGGTATAATATAGTTGCATCATATTGCAATAATTTTGTTTTGGAGGTTTTTTTCATGAAAACATCAAAGTCGACGAAGATAACCCGTTGGACCCTGTATTTCTGTTTGGGGATTTTGTTTCTCCGGATAGTATTTCCCGGGTTAACTCTAGGTTTGAACATGAAGGCAGTGACCGTTGTGGCCATTGTTTTTGGTGTCCTTGCTGCATGGGCTTGGGCAACCAACCAGGGAATGTTTGCTCTTTTGAAGGGTATATTTTCTGGAATTGTTCATTCTGATGAGGAAGAGGAGTTCGTTGAGAAACCAGTGGTAGACAACCGTAGAATGGTACACAGTGTCGGGGATGAGGAAGATGACATGGATATCATGGATATGGACCTTAGTATACCAGAAATTCCCGATATAGACGAACCTGCTCCGGTTGTTGCAAGTGCTCCCGCACGGGGGACTATGACGGTTCCATTTGCTCCGGAAACCCTTCGGAGTATGGTAAATGCAGGCGTCACCATGAAACTGATCGATGGTCAGTGGACGGTGTCGCCGCTGTAAGAGTGTCGACAAGAAGCGCTGTGAGTTATTCACAGCGCTTCAAACTTTTTTGTGCTAATTTTATGAATCGATGTAAGATTAGCTTTTTTATTGCACAAGTATGTAAAAATATGGTACAATTAATCGTTGAGATTGAAAATAGGTGTTAGAGGAGAAGATATATGTCTGAGTGGGGAAAACGCATTATATATTTGTTTTTGTTATTGGTATGGATGTCTATGGTATTTCTATTTTCCAATCAAAATGCAAATAAATCATCTGAAACAAGTAATATAATAGTGAAAAAAGTGGCTTTGATGTTTCAGGTTACAGAACCTGAAGGTGTTGAAAATATTTCGTTTGTTATACGCAAACTTGCGCATTTCTCCCTTTATACGCTTGGAGGGATTTTAGCATTTTTATTTTTTGATACATTTCATGCTGGATTTTGGAAGACTTTTGTGGCATCGCTGGGATTTGGGATTCTTTATGCGATGACAGATGAATTTCATCAGTTCTTTATTCCGGGTAGAAGTGGGGAATTGAGGGATGTTTTGATAGATTCTTCACGGAGTTTTGACAGGAATAATTCTGATAAGTGTATTATTGCATTTTTGGAATAGTAGAGAAAGGAATAATGAATAGATATGGGATTAACAGAGGAAAAGTGGGAAAAATTAAATCAGTTAAATACAGATGATGCAAGAATGATACTAAAGTTTCATCAATATTTGAATGAGAAACATGTGCTTTTAGAGGAGTTAAAGGAATTTGTGATGCATGATATCAATGCAAAAGAAGGATTTCATACGAATGATGATGTCTTTTCTATTATTTTTTCGTCACATGATTCTGTTGATTTGAAAGGAATAGAAAATACCGAAAAAATAAGAATTATCATAGATATATCGGCAATTTCAACGGGGACTATCTGGCATACTAGAATGAGAAGAAAGATGAAAAGTGTGATTGATAGCATCAATCATTTAGAAGATAGTGAGTTTACAGATAAAAGAATTCATAAAATTTTGTTAAGTGATGATTTGGAGGAAACTGTTGAAGATAAGGTTATCTCATTAGACTTTTTGATTGAACAAATAAAACAGGTCTTTGAAAGGTCTTCCCATACAGATAACATTAAGGTTTATTATTTATTAGCATCAGAGCATTCCATAGATGAAGAAATTTTTCTTGCCAATGAATTATATAAATTTATTTATGCTTTAAGATTAGGCGAAAAAAAATTTAACTATATTTATGATACCGTGTGTGATGACATGGATCGAATGTTTTCTAAGTTTGGTTTTTGTGACTTTCAAAACGATAAATGCTTGTCTCAAAGGCATAAGAGCTTATTTGGAAATGATTATCCTGTTCCAAAGAAAGATGGCTGTTGCTTTAATGTTTATAAGAAATGCAATTATTTGAATCGGAGACGGCAGCTGTCAGGTAAAATGCTTAGCATGCAAGCTGTATACTTGTCCATACCTTGCTAAATTTCAGGTTGGTATGTTAACTAGTGAAATATTACTCATGAGAGCTTTTTTAAATAATAGACAGAAGAAAGACTCGATTTATAAGTTCTTTCAGCCAAAAGAAAAGGTACTTCATAGTATTGAAAAACACAAATAATGTCGAAATTTGTAAAAAAATTGCAATAAAAGTAGACATTTTTTAAAATTATGTAGACAAATTTAGCAAAATATGGTACAATTATATCTGTGCTTAGGAATAAAATTCCTAAAATGAGAATAAGATACTTAAAGAAAATTAAAAAAATGCAAATGAGGGGGATAAGAAAGTGATAAATTATAGCGAAAATAACATCATCACACTTATTGGTACTATCGTTTCAGATAGGAGATTTAGTCACGAGGTGTACGGAGAGGGATTTTATAGTTTTGATATTGAAGTTCCTAGATTAAGTGATAACAGTGATATCATTCCTGTTACAGTATCTGAAAGGATTTTGACTGACGAATACGCTATAGGACAAAAGGTTGTTATTGATGGACAATTTAGGTCATATAACAATTATGAGAATGAAAAAAATAAATTGGTTTTAACGGTATTTGCGAAGGACATTAAAATATTTGAACCTGGAGATGAAGAGATTTCTAATCCAAATGAAATTTGTTTGACTGGTTTTATTTGCAAGAAACCTATTTATAGGACAACACCTTTTGGAAGAGAAATTGCGGATATTTTACTTGCAGTAAATAGAGCGTATAATAAATCTGATTACATACCATGTATTACTTGGGGTAGAAATGCAAGATATTGCCAAAATATTCAGGTTGGTGAAAAGGTAAGGCTTTGGGGCAGAATCCAAAGCAGACAATATGAAAAGAAATTTGAAAATGGAACTTCAGAGATAAGAAGAGCATATGAAGTTTCTGTATCAAAGATGGAAATAGAAAAAGATATGGAAAGTATGAATGAAGATAGCAATTCCGAGGAGCAAAATGCGTAATATTTCATAATAATCATCCTCTGTTAAGGGCTAGGTAAGATGTAATGGAGTCTTGCCTAGTCTTTTTTATGTTTACAAAACCTTTGAAATGAGATAACATAGATAGATGAGATGGTGGAGGTGCTGTTATGAAAGAGGAAGAAAGAGAAAGATTACTAGAACTTAGTAAGTATGAAAAAGAGTATTATGAGAAAGGCTTTACACATATTGCAGGAATTGATGAGGCAGGACGCGGACCACTAGCAGGTCCCGTAGTGGCTGCTGCAGTTATTTTGCCAAAGGGGTGTTTGATTGAAGGAGTAAATGACTCTAAAAAGGTTTCGGAAAAGAAAAGGGAAAAGCTTTATGATGATATTATAGAGAATGCTGTGGCTTGGGGAGTGGGTATTGTAGATAACAATGTGATTGATGAGATAAACATTTTGGAAGCTACTAGAAAAGCTATGCATGAGGCAGTTCAGAATTTACAAGTGAAACCAGACTATATTTTGATAGATGCTGAAAAAAAAGTGGATACCAATGGGATTCCCTATTTGCCAATTATTAAAGGAGATGCTCTTAGTATTTCTATTGCAGCTGCATCTATTATTGCAAAAGTCACAAGGGATAGAATGATGCGTGAATATGATAAGGTTTTTCCAGCTTATGGGTTTGAAAAACATAAGGGATATGGCACAAAGGCGCATCTTGATGCTATTAGAGAAAACGGGATTTGCATGATTCATAGGAAGACATTTTTAAAGAAATTTATTTGAGGAAAAAAGGATTAACTTTTTCTCTCCAAATGTTACAATTGTGTTACAAATATTGACTTTGATGGAAAAAGTAGTTAAAATAGGAGTGTAAAAGAGGGTTTTTATGCGTATTGTTGCAGGAAAAAGAAAAGGCTTAATCATTAAAACCATTGAGGGTGAGTCAACTAGGCCTACTAGAGATATGGTAAGAGAAGCCTTATTTAGCATATTAACAAATGATATTATGGATGCAAGATTTTTGGATTTATTTGCAGGTAGTGGTGCAATTGGAATTGAGGCATTAAGCCGTGGTGCACAGCTAGCTGTGTTTTCTGACTTGAATCCTAAGTGTACAAAAGTAATCAAAGAAAATATTGAAAAGGCAAATTTCACGGAAGAATCCAGCGTTTATACGGCTGATTATAAAACTGTCTTAAAAAAGTTAAAAGAAAGTAAAAGTGAGTTTGACATCATATTTATTGATCCGCCATACCATAAGGGACTAGGAATTGATTCTATTTATCAAATTTCAGAATATGGTATTTTGGCTAAGAATGGTATTATCATCTTTGAAACTGATACAAATGAGGAAGTGCCTGAGGTAATTGGGGACTTTATAAGATATAACTACAAAAGATACGGAAGGAATATGTTGAATTTATTTAAACGAAAGGGGTAACGCATTATGGAGGTGCTAACTTTATTGGAAACAATTGAAGATATGCTTTCAAGAAGTACCAATATACCTTTTACTAACAAATCTCTTGTAGATAAAGAAGAAATCATGTCAGTTGTAAGTGAAATAAAATTAAAATTACCAGATGAATTAAAACAGGCAAAATGGGTAAAAGAGGAGAGACAAAAGATCTTAGTTGATGCGCAAAAAGAAGCAAATCAGCTTATTAAGGAAGCAGAAAACAGAATTATTGCTATGATAGATGAGCATGAAATTACCAAAAAAGCTTATGAACAAAAAACAGAAATCATTGATAGTGCAAATGCTTTTTCTAAGGATTTAATAGATGGAACCAAAAAATATGCTGATGAAATATTGGCAGAACTTGAGAAAAATCTTGAAGAAAAATTAGAAGTAATCAAGGATAATAGAAAAGAACTTAAATAATCAATAACGCACGGATAGAGAAACTTCTTCCGTGCGTTTTTTCGTCAATTAAGGACGTCCCCCATTGACGGGCCGGATAATGAAAATTGATTGTTATCCTGTAAGTTCATCTTGCAATTAAAAATTCATTGCGGTAAGATATTATATGAGGTGATATGCAAAGTGGCTAGAAGAAAAAAGAAAAAGCAATCAGAAGTGAGTATCAATGTTGCATCAGTTTTGTTAATTCTTTTTGGTGTAATATTATCTATTTTTGTATATGGAAATGAAGCGGGGCTTGTTGGAACTTTTATTAAGAGTGTCATGCTTGGTTGTATTGGAAATGTGATGTACGCTGTTCCAGTGGTTCTAGTGTTTTTAGGAATATATGTTGTTTTTAGAGATTTTTCAAGGCTTAAGGTGAAATCTTTTTTAGTTGTTGCTCTTATTTTCTTAGCAGCAGCAATTATTTCTACCTTTAAAGGTCCTTTAGAATATATTAGTAATTTGGAAAATTCGGGAGAACTTTCTACCTCTTTACTTTCTTATATTACGGTTTGGTGCCAGATGGGTACGGAAGGAATTGGTGGTGGATTGATTGGCTGTGCCATTGTGGCTGCTCTTAGGTTTTGCTTTGGTATGGTGGCAACAAAGGTTATTTTATGGGCACTTGCTGCTATCCTTGCATCGGTTATGACTGGCATTACCCTTTCTGCCATTATTATTGCGGCAAAGGAATCGGTTACGGATATTGTGGAAACTGCAAAAGATGAATATGCTTTAAGGAGTGAACAAGCACAAAAGAACGCAAAGAGTAGAGCAAAAGCCAAAAAAGCTGGTAATAGTGAAAAGTTTAAGAGAATTGTTGCTCAAAATGATATTAATGAAACGGCAGAGCAATTGCATTTTGAGTTAGATGATGATGAAGAATATGAGGATGATTCTTATGAGGAAGAGGAAGAATACAATGAAGACTATGAAGAAGATGAATTAGATGGCATTCAAGGTTTAGAAGATGACGAAGATAGTGAAGAGATAGATGATGAGGAAGCACAAAGATTAAGTGAGGCAAAAGAACAGGCAAAACAAAATGTCAAAGAATTGTTTTCTAAAAAGAAACCAAATGCAGAGAAAGAGGATAATAGTGCTGAGGTTTTGAATTTGGAACATGAAACAGAAGAAGAATACGAAAATTATGAGTTTCCTGATATTGAACTGCTAAATGAAGCCAAAAAGTCTGGAAGAGATTATTCTACTAAAGAGCTAAAAGATATTGCTATTAAACTTCAAAAAACACTTGCAAGTTTTGGTGTGGAAGCAAAAGTAACAAATGTGACTAGAGGACCAACAGTTACTAGATATGAACTTCAGCCTAGTGTGGGAGTAAAGGTAAGTAAGATATTGAATTTATCTGATGATATTGCCTTAAACCTTGCAGCAAGGTCTATTAGAATTGAGGCACCAATCCCTGGAAAGTCTGCTGTGGGTATTGAGGTGCCTAATAAATCTACAGATACCGTTACTCTTCGTGAGGTGATTGAATCTGATGCTTTTGAAAATGCAAAGTCTAAGGCATCGTTTGCACTAGGAAAATCGATTGATGGAGAGCCATATATTGCTGATATTTCTAAGATGCCTCACATGTTGATTTCAGGAAGTACTGGTTCTGGTAAGAGTGTTTGTATTAACTCTATTATTATGAGTATTTTGTATAAAGCTAAACCAAATGAAGTAAAGCTAATATTGATAGACCCTAAAGTGGTTGAGCTTGGTGTGTATAATGGAATTCCACATCTTTTAATTCCAGTAGTAACAGATCCAAAGAAGGCCGCAGGCGCTTTAAATTGGGCGGTTCAGGAGATGGTTACTCGTTATAACAAGTTTGCAGAAAAAGGTGTTAGGGATATCAAAGGGTATAATGAAATGCTAGAGCGTGAGGGTGAAACTTCTAAGATGCCTCAGATTGTCATTATTGTAGATGAGCTTGCAGATTTGATGATGGTTGCTCCAAATGATGTGGAGGATGCTATTTGTAGACTTGCTCAGATGGCAAGAGCTGCGGGAATGTATTTAATTATTGCCACACAAAGACCTTCTGTGGATGTCATCACGGGTATTATTAAGGCAAATATTCCATCGCGTATTGCATTTACGGTTTCCTCTCAGGTTGATTCTAGAACTATTCTTGATATGGCAGGTGCTGAAAAACTTCTTGGTAGGGGTGATATGTTATTCCTTCCAATTGGTGAAGCAAAACCAATTAGGCTTCAGGGGGCATTTGTATCAGATGCGGAAATAGAAAGTGTAGTAGAGGCAGTGAAGGAAAGTACTCCTGCTGTGTATAGTGAAAATATCATGGAGAAAATTGCAAAAGCTGATGCACCAGCTTCTTCTGGTGATACTGATGATTGTGATGAACTTTTGACAGATGCCATTAAACTTGCCGTGGATATGGGACAAGTTTCGGCATCAATGATTCAGAGAAAATTTAAAGTTGGTTATGCAAGGGCTGGTAGAATTGTTGACCAAATGGAAGAAAGAGGAATCATTTCTGGTTCTAGAGGTTCAAAACCAAGAGAAGTTTTGATTTCCAAAGAAGAGTGGGAAGAAATGAATGAACAAGGCGAAATGTATGTCAGCGAAGACGAGGAGGAAGAAACAGAAGAATAAGGAGGATACAAATGAAAATTACTTTTTTAGGAGCCACCAAAACGGTTACGGGTTCGAATATTTTGGTAGAGACCAAAGATAAAAAGTTTATCATGGATTGTGGATTATATCAGGGACAGCAAAAGGAAATTATGCTTAACTCTGATGAGTTCTTATTTGACCCAAAGGAAATTGATTTTATGCTTTTATCACATGCACACATTGACCATTCAGGAAGAATTCCTAAGTTGTATGTAGAAGGCTACAGAGGACCAATTTATGCTACCAAGGCCACATGTGATTTGTGTGAAATTATGCTGCCGGATAGTGGATACATTCAGGAATCTGAAATTGAGTGGTTAAATAGAAAAAGGAGAAGAGAGGGAAAACATCCTCTTCCTCCACTTTATACCTATAATGATGCAATTGATTCCTTGGCTTTACTAGAAAGAGTTCAGTATGATGAGACATTTCAGATTGATCAAAATATTAGAGTAAGATTTAGAGATGCAGGGCATATGCTTGGTTCTGCCATTATTGAAGTTTGGGTAAGAGAAGATGGAAAGGAACAAAAAATCGTTTTCACGGGTGACCTTGGCAATAATGATATTCCACTTTTAAGAGAACATTCTATTATTGATGAAGCGGATATTTTGATTATGGAATCAACATACGGAAATAGGGTTCATGATGAAAGAGTAGATAAGGCAGAAGAGTTTTTGGACATTGTTTCGAAAACACTTGAAAGAGGTGGAAATGTTGTTATTCCATCCTTTGCAGTTGGTAGAACACAAGAGATTTTGTATGAGATTCAGAAGAGTAAACAAAGTGAGGATCAAAAATTTAGGCAAGAATTTGATGAAATTATGGATGCTCCCGTTTATGTGGATAGTCCTCTTGCAACATCGGCTACAGAAGTCTTCTTAGAGAATTTGGATTGCCTTGATGAGTACGTTCAAGAAGATATTCGAGAGGGAAGAAAGCCGCTTGATTTTCATGGACTTCGTTTCACAAAATCGGTTGATGAATCAAAAGAATTAAATGAAACGGTGAATAGGTCTATCATTATTTCTGCTAGTGGTATGTGTGAAGTTGGAAGAATTAAGCATCATTTAAAACATAACTTATGGAGAAAAGAAAGCACCATTTTATTTGTTGGTTATCAGGCTCTTGGTACACTGGGAAGAAAAATTGTAGATGGAGCCAAGATAGTGAAAATATTTGGTGAAGAAATTGGCGTGAATGCGGAAGTTAGGTATATTGAAGCGTTTTCAGGACATGCTGATAAAAATGGCTTATTAAACTTTGTGGAAACTTTTTCTAATAGACCAAAGCAGGTTTATTTGGTTCATGGTGATGAAGATGCACAGTTAGAGCTTGCGGGAGAAATCAAAGATAGATTTGGTATTCCGGTGGAGATTCCTAACCGTGGAGATGTTTATGAAATAGATGCAGAAAGAATTAGAAAAGCAGCAGAGCTTAGATCTCCTAATGAGAATCAATATATTAGGTTGGAAGTACTTGAGAAGATGGATACTCTTCGTGAAGAGTTGGAAGAGATGACATCAATTGTAAGCACGGATTTGAAACAAGAAACGAATGATGAGAAAGTAAAAGAGATTGTAGAGAAATTAAAAGTGCTTGAACAGCAGATAGTGGAAATTTTGAAATAAAAAAGAAGAAGCGAACAAAAAGGTTGTGCCGAATTGTTCGCTTCTTCTTTTTTGAATTACATGGTTTGTTTTCCAGGCACGATTGATGCGACAATTCCATAAATTAATGCACCAACAATGGCGGAAATCCAACTGATTGTGTATCCTGCTACGAAAAATTGAGTAGCATATAGTACTACTACTGAAACAACAAAACCTATGATACCTCTACCAAATGGTGTTGCATCTACACCGATTACCATATTGATTAAATAATCCATAACAGCAAGTACAACGGCTGCTAAAAGTAATGTCCATAATGATGCAATTTCAAATCCCGGTGTGAAAAAAGCTGTGACAGCAAGTACAATTGCAGAAGTGATGAATCTTGCAATAATACTACCAACACTCATTTGGTTGGAAGAGTTTTTCGCTTTATTATTATCCACTTTCATAAACCTCCTTTTCATTCATGTATATTATCATTATTTTCAATAATCCAAAAAATATACAATGATTTGAATTTTTGTTCTAAAGTCTATCGTGGTTATTATGAGTAAAATTTTATTTTTTATACATAATAAATACGAGGTGGTTTCTTTTGGCTACAATATTTATTAAAACGATTATTATTTATCTTCTTGTATTAATTGCTGTTAGGCTCATGGGCAAAAGAGAGCTTGGACAATTGCAACCTTTTGAACTGGTTGTGCTTATTATGATTGCAGATGTTGCAAGTGTCCCAATGGAGGAGATTGGAATGCCAATTTTGCAAGGTGCCATTCCAATTTTTGCTTTGCTTGTGGGGGAGCTTGTGCTATCTTATTTGAATATTAAATTTCCCTTTTTTCACAAATTAATTTCAGGAAAGCCAGCAGTTTTAATTGCGAAAGGAAAGATCATGGAAAAGAATTTGAGTAAGCAAAGATATTCGATTGATGATTTATTGGAACAAATTAGAGTGGCTGGATATTCCGATATAAGAGATGTGGATTATGCAATCTTAGAGATGAGCGGAGAAATTAGTATTATTCCTAAAAATGAAAAAAATAATGTAACACTAGAAGATTTAAATCTTACCAAAGAGTATGTTGGCTATTCTAGAATTATCATTATGGATGGAGTTCTTTATGAGAGTAATCTTATTTCGCTTGGCTATGAAAAGAATTGGTTGGAGAAAAAGTTGAAAGAAAATAATTTGCGTATAGAAGATACCCTTCTTTTTATGGCAGATGAATCCGGCAATACTTATTGTCAGGGAAAAAGATTAAAAAATGAATGACTTTTATAAAGTAGATGATATCTTTTTGAAAAATGTTAAGGGGGAACACTAAGTAAAATGAAAGATTGGATTATTGTCATTACCATCATTGCCATTGTTTTTGGCGGAAATTATTTGATGAAAAGTTATTTAGATAAAACAGGGCATGAGATGATTGCGGAGGTAGAAAAATTATCTGCGGGGCTTGAAACAGACACGGAGGAAGAAAAATATCAGAATGTTGAGGAGATTAAGAAGAAGTGGGATGAGGCTCAGAAAATTTGGATTATGTTTCAATATCATGAAAATGTGAATGCGATGGAAGATTTGCTTTTAAGTTGTTGTAATTATTATATTGATTCTGACAGGACAGAGTTTAATATTAACTTGGACCATTTTAAGAGGAATGTGGAAGATTTAAAAAATAGGATGGAAGTATCACTTGTCAATATCATGTAAGGGAATGCATCATTTCTCTTTTCATAAAATACTTGAGTATATGGTTATTTTGTTATAGAATATTTTTAGTGTATGATGGAACTTGTAAACATTATATGATATGAAGTATTGCAAGAGGAGAGGAGGAGTTATCGCTATGGCTCAATCTAAAAATAGTATCAATGAAAAACAAAAGTCGATAGAGCAAGAATTAAAAGAAAACAGTAAGCTAGAAGTGGAAAAATTATTTGAAAAACTAAACACCTCTTATGCGGGAATCAGTATTGTTGATTTAGAAGATAGGCTAGAAGAGTATGGTAAAAATACAATTGAAATTAAAGATGAAAATACGTTATGGCATAGGATCAAAGAGGCAACCATTAATCCTTTTAATATTGTGCTCATTATTGTTGCTTTCATCACCTTATTTACGGATGTCATTTTATCTTCTGAAAAAGACTATGCTACTTTTATTTTGATTGTCAGTGTTATCCTGGTATCTGCAGTGATTTCGTTTAGAGAGCAAACCAAATCAGATAATGCGGCAAAAAAATTAAAGAAATTGATTACCAACCAGATGGAAGTCATCAGAGATGAAGTGCAGTACACAGAAGATATTGAAAATATAGTTCCCGGGGATATTGTGAAACTTTCCTCTGGGGATATGATTCCGGGTGATGTGAGGTTTTTAGAGGTAAAGGATTTATTCATTGACCAGGCATCGCTTACTGGGGAGTCTAACCCTGTGGAAAAGTTCAGCATTTTTAAGGGTGATGAAGATATCACGGATATTTCTAATGTTGGCTTTATGGGAACGAATATTGTCAGTGGAAGTGCTACTGCGGTTGTACTTGCCACTGGAAATAACACTTATTTTGGTAGTATGGCAAAATCTATGTATAGTGTGAACCCAAAAAATAGTTTTGAAAAAGGTGTAGATGATATCAGTAAACTTTTGATTAAGTTTATGCTTGTCATGGTGCCAATTATTATTATCATCAACTGTTTCACCAAGAATGATTTATTATCTTCCATTGTATTTGCTATCACGATTGCGGTGGGATTAACACCAGAAATGCTTCCTGTGATTATGACTTCTACTCTTGCCAAGGGTGCGGTAGAAATGTCTAAAAAGAAAACCATTGTGAAGAGGCTGAGTGCCATTCAGACTTTTGGACAGATGAATATTTTGTGTACAGATAAAACGGGAACCTTGACAGAAGATGAAGTAGTTCTTGAAAAATATATGGATGTGTACGGAAATGAGAGTCTTAGAATATTAAGACATGCTTTCTTAAATAGTTACTTCCAAACAGGATTAAAGAACTTGATAGACGTTGCTATTATTAGAAGAGCAGAAAAAGAAAAATTAAATATATTAAAAGAAAAGTATGTAAGAGAAGATGAGATTCCATTTGACTTTACCAGAAGAAGAATGAGTGTAGTGCTAAGAGATGAAAATGGGAAACGCCAACTGATTACCAAAGGTGCGGTGGATGAGATTATTTCAATCTGTTCTTATATTGATTTAGATGGAACGGCAGTAGAATTTACAGAGGAATTGAAGCAGCAGGCATATAAGGTATATGAAGAACATAATACGGCGGGTCTTAGAGTATTAGGCGTTGCACAAAAAAATGAAATTCATGATGTGGAAACGTTTGGTGTGCAAGATGAAAGCAATATGGTTCTAATTGGTTTTGTTGGATTCCTAGATCCTCCAAAGGAAAGTGCAGCAGGAGCGATTGCAGCATTAAAAAGTCATAATGTGGATACAGTGGTACTAACAGGTGATAGTGAAGGAGTGGCTGTAAACGTTTGTAAGAAGGTTGGCATTTCGGTTGAAAATAGATTAACAGGAAAACAGATTGAAGAATTATCAGATGAAGAACTAAAAGAGAAGGCAAAAGAGTGTCATCTATATTCAAAACTTTCTCCTCTTCAAAAGCAGAGAATCATCAGGATTTATCAGGAAAGTGGCAATACGGTTGGGTACATGGGAGATGGAATTAATGATAGCCCTCCACTAAAACAAGCAGATGTTGGCATTTCTGTTGATACAGCAGTTGATATCTCAAAGGAAACAGCGGATATTATCTTGCTAGAAAAAGATTTAAATGTGCTTGAGGAAGGTGTCATTAATGGTAGAAAAACTTTCACGAACCTTCTAAAGTATATTAAAATGGCTACTAGCGGAAATTTTGGAAACATGTTATCTGTCATCATTGCAAGCATTTTCCTTCCATTTTTACCAATGCTTCCGGTTCATATTTTAGTACAAAACTTACTCAATGATTTTGCACAAATTGGAATGCCATTTGATAATGTGGATGACGAAAATATCAGAAATCCAAAATCATGGGATACAAAGGGAATCAAGAAGTTTATGTTTGCCTTTGGCATTATCAGTACTCTGTTAGATATTGTTTGCTTTATTGTTTTGTGGAAGGTATTCCAGTTTAACAGTGTGGAAAAAGCAGTACTATTCCAGAGCGGATGGTTTGTGTTTGGTATCCTTTCACAGACGATGATTATTCACATGATTAGAACGAGTAAGATACCATTCTTTGAAAGTAAATCCTCAAAAGAATTATTAATTTCTACTTTTTTGATTGTTGCTATTGCGTTAGTCATTTCCTTTACGAATATTGCAGGAATATTCGATTTAAGCAGGCTACCACTTAGTTATCTAGCATGGATGGCATTTTTGATGGCAATTTATATTTTGATTATTCAAGGGTATAAGAAAATTTATATTAAGAAAAATGGGGAATGGCTATAAGCTATTCCTTATTTTTTAATGCGTGACAGGTATATTACGGAAATGAATATTACAATTGTATTACAAAATGATGATAATTCTGTTAAATGTGTGGTAAAGGCCGGAATCTCTGATATAAAATAAAAGTGTAGTAGAAGATTCGGAAGATATGTGTTACCAGTCAATTGATAGCGAGAATCAAACATAAAGGGTGTGAATACAAATGAAAAAATTTAGAATAATACTCCCACTAATATTGATACTGATTGTATTAGGAGTTACTAAAATTCATTTTGCGGATGTGGGAAATTTTGAAAGCTATGATACAGATAGTAGTTCTTCATGGTGGTCGAGTTCCTCTAGCTCATCTAGTTCCTCAAGTTCTTCAAGTTCTTATGATGATTGGTCTTGGGGGGATTACAGTAGTTCTACGTCTGATTCAAATCATGAATCAAGACCTCTGACAGAAGAAGAGAAAACACTTTATAGAGTTTACTTTTTGCTTGCAGGAATCATTGCCTTATGTGGTGTGTTTTCTATAGGAAAAGATTTTGGTGGTGTTTTTTCACACATCATGATGTGTTTTTGTTATTATATGTTGGGGTTTATGGGAATATCTGTTTGTGGTCAAATGGTCTATGCTTTTAATCATTCTGTGAGTGGTACAATTGCTCTTGTTTTGGTGCTTACTGCTGTCATTTGCCCTATAATCATTACATCAGCTAAGAAAAAAAGAAAAAAGGAACAACACCTATCAGAAGGGCAAGCGGAATGGCTTGAAAGGGGAGAATTAACATCGGAAGAGGCTGCGGAATGGTTTCGAAAAATAGAACAAAGACAAAAAGCATTTATAAACTCCATCGAGGAACAAAGCAAATTATATCAAGAAAAGGTAATAGATAAAATAAAAGCTGTGGATAAAGATTTTGATGCAATACAGTTTCAGTCATGGGTGGAAAATTTATTCATCAAGATGCAAAGCGATTGGTCAAGAAATGATTGGAGTGATATGCTTAGATATGAATCGGCGGATTTGTATGAGATGCACAGTAATTTTATCAAGGACTATATTAATAGGAATCAAAGAAATATAGTGGAGGTTCGCAAAGTAAACAGCGTAGATTTTAAGGATTTTAGACAAGACAATGAAAAGGACATCTTAGAAGTATACATTCAAGCTTCTATGATTGATTACATTATGGATACTAATACTCATAAGATAATATTAGGAGATAATCACACGATTCGTAATAATACATATCAGCTCACTTTTATTAGAAAGAATGGGATGGCAGGTGTGAAAACGGCTGATGGAGATGTTTGTCCGTCTTGTGGTGCAAAACTTCATATTGGAGAGATAGGAAGATGTGAGTATTGTGGTTCTTTGGTTACAACTGCAAACCGCTATTGGGTTCTTTCTGGTATGGAGAGAATTAACTTGTAATCTGGGATAGTCGTGTTGACTTACTATATGGAAGATGAGGAGATAAGAAGCATGCCTAAAAAGAAAAAAAGAGTTCAAAAGTCGAAGATGGATTTCATAGATATATTATTGTTCATTTGTCCTTTTTTAGGTGGTTTACTTTCTATTTGGAGTTTAGCGTTGCTTGTAGTGGTTTGTTTACGGTGGAATTTGGTATCAGTTGAAAAAGAATGGAAAGCTAATATTACCTAAAGGCAGAAATATTATTTGCATTAGTATATATGTATTCAGCTATGCGATTGTTCAATTTTATGCTGTTGATAAAGGAATGAATATTCTTGCATTTTTTAAGAATCTAACCATCATACTGTTTATCATTTTATATTTACAATTTGATGATAATCAAAATAGAAGGCTAAAGATGATACCTTATTCAGCGAGTGTATCAGTTCTGCTTAGTTTATTCCTAGTTCTTTTTGAACATAGTGGTGTATGGATGAATGGAAGGCTTCAAGGAATATTTTACTATGCTAATTCTTATGGATTATTTTTACTCCTTGGCGTATTTGTGCTTGCTAACGAAGAAAAGATTACCTGGAAAAATGTAGTGATGTTTCTTATTTTATTTGTTGGTATTGTCCTAACCAATAGTAGAGCAATTATTTTACTTACCGTATTGGCATTAGTTGTGTCTATTTTTACAAATAAAAATAATTTTAAAGGGATTTTAGCAATTACCATATGTTTCTTAGCCTTATTTATAGGAGTATACTTATTATCGAATATGGAAAAAAGAGTAGACAGTAATATGCTTGGTAGTAGTGAGTTTATTACAAGGCTTTTATATTATAAGGATGCACTTTCTATGATAAAAGACAATCCTTTTGGGTATGGCTATGAGGGCTGGTATTATAAACAAGTGGAAGTACAAACGGGTGTATATGATACCAAATATGTGCATAATTCCATTTTACAAGTTGCGTTAGATGTGGGGATTATCCCAATGATTGTGCTTTTTGTGATGTTAGTGTTTCACTTTTTTGATAAAAGGCAAACTACTTTTACGCGTATGATGGCATTACTGATTTTAGGACATTCACTTATCGATTTTGATTTGGAATATCTCTATTTTATTATGATACTCATTTTGCTCATCGATTTTGAAAAAATGGAAATGACAAAAAATAAAATACAAACTACTTGCTTAGCTGTTTTGATGTGTGGGTATTTTTATGTATTTCTTGGCGATGTTTCATTTGCCGTGGGTGATTATTTCACGGCCATAAAAATATTGCCTTTTCACACGGAGGCAATACAGGAAATATTGTATAATGTTACTACGAAAGAGGAACAACTAAAATATGCCAATATGTCACTACAATATAACCCCAATATTAGTGGGGCTTATGAGGCACTATCAAACGATTTGCAAAGCAAACAGGAATATGAAGAGGCACTAAAATATGAAAAGAAAAGATTATCGCTAAATAAGTATACAGTTTATAATTATTTGACATTTGCTGATTTTTTATCAAAGGGAATTCAATATTATAGTGCCAATGAAGAATCTGATAAACTACAAGAATTTTTGAAGGAAGTAGTGGGGATAGAAGAGAGGATAAATGACATTTTGGCTAAGACGAATCCATTATGCTATCAAACAATTCACACTCCAAATCTTGAACTTCCAGAGCAAATACAAGAATTCATTGAAGAAGCCAAATTACAGCTAAATGCTATGAGTACATAATTAATTCATTCAAATAAAATAAAAAACTCTATCTTGTGTATGGGATAGAGTTTTTTGCTTGATAAAAATAGAATTATTTTTCGTATTTTAATTGATAAAGTAGGATTCCAAGGTTGATATTTGCATAAGGAAATTGGTTATTTCTAACCATTTCATAACATTCTTCTATAGGAATTTCTTGAATGCCTGTAATGACTTCATCACTATCGTAATGTGTTTCACGCATTTCTAAATCTGTGGCCAAATAAAAGTATAATTTTTCATTGGAATATCCGCACGATGCGAAATAATCGCCCATATACTCTATGTTATTTGCATAATATCCCGTTTCTTCTTGGAGTTCACGCCTTGCTGCAGTGATGGCATCTTCTCCTTCATCAATCACACCGGCTGGTAATTCTAAATCTTCCAGTCCTGAAATTTCTCTTTGTTGTCTGATAAAAACCACTTTTTTATCGCTGGTTAAAGCAATAATGATGCTAGCAGATTGAGTATCTACATAGTCTCTGATATATTCTTTTCCTTCTACATTTTCATAAATTCTTCTTTTTAAATTAAACCTTGGGCCATTGAATAATGTTTCTTCACTTATTAATTTGTTCATTTTTACGCTCCCTTCTTTTGTACTATAAAATAATTTCTTATTATCATCATATCAAATTTTATCAAAAAAGAAAATAGAAATAAGTACTTAAGGGAATATCGTATTGAAAAACATATGAAAATAGGATATACTGTTTTTGAAATAAGGCAGGATATGAGAGCGGAAAGAGAGTATTGTTATGAATTTGAATGATAAAGAAATAAATGAAGGAAATGTTTCTAATGAAAATAAATTGAATAAAAAAGTTGCAATCTATACTCTTGGGTGTAAAGTGAACGCTTATGAATCTAGTGTAATGGCGGAATCGTTTAAAAAGGCTGGGTATGAGGTTGTAGATTATTCTGAAGTTGCAGATGTATATATTGTGAATACTTGTACTGTGACGAACATGAGTGATAGAAAATCAAGGCAAATTTTAAGACGTGCTAAGGAATTAAATCAAAATTCTGTTCTTTGTGCAGTTGGATGTTATGCGCAAGTTGCTGCGGAGGATTTGGCTAAGATTCAGGATATTGATATTATTTTAGGAACAAATGATAAAAGACAGATTGTGAGTATCGTAGAGGATTTTATGAAATCACACCAAAAGCAATTGATTGTTACAATTGTTTTGGCGGAGAGAAAATATGTTGAGTGGGGCAAGACTGCCATTACCTCAAAAGCTCGTGCGGAAATCAAGGTGCAAGATGGGTGTGACAGGTATTGTAGCTATTGTATTATCCCTTATGCAAGAGGACCTGTAAGAAGCAGAAAAAAGGAAGATGTGCATGATGAGATTATTGAGATTGCTAAGACAGGAATTAAAGAAATTGTCATCACAGGGATTCATATATCTTCTTATGGAAAGGATTTGGAGGATAAGCCAAAGTTAATTGATTTACTAGAATATATCCATAAAATTCCTGGAATAGAACGTATAAGGCTAGGATCACTGGAGCCGTTGATTATTGATGAAGATTTTGTAAGAAGGCTCAAAGCACTTCCAAAGGTATGTAATCATTTCCACTTATCTCTTCAAAGTGGTTGTGACAGCACACTTGAGAGGATGAACAGAAGATATAAAACAGAAGACTTTAGAAGAATTGTTAGGATGCTAAGAGAAAATATCCCGGAGGTTGCTTTAACCACGGATGTGATTGTTGGTTTCCCTGGAGAAACAGAGGAAGAGTTTGAAACCACATATGAATTTTTAAAAGAGATCCGTTTTTCAAAGATGCATGTGTTTCAATATTCTCCAAGGAAAGGGACAAAAGCAGAGAAGTTTCCAAATCAAGTAGATACAAAAATAAAAGCAATGAGAAGTGCAAGATTAATTGAGCTTTCTAATCAAAATGAAGAAGAGTTTGCTTTCCAGTATATTGGTAAAGAGATAGAAGTTTTGTTTGAGAATGAACACGATGGGCACACTACTAATTATATTGAGGTGTATTCAAAAGAGGAAATGAAACCTAATGAGATAGTGGTGAAGAAAGTTAAGAGCTGGGAAAATGGCAAAGTGTTAGTTTGACACAAAAAGGGGAACTCCTTGTTTGTGCGGATTGAAATGGAGGATGAAGATGAGCAAAGAACGTAAGATAGTTGATTCAGTAGAATCTTTGGAAGAGGCGATTGAGCGTGTAAAGAAGGCACAAGCTGAGTTTGCAAAATATTCGCAGGAGGAAGTGGATAAGATTTTTAAGGTGGCGGCTCTTGCTGCTAATAAAGCTAGGATTCCTCTTGCAGAACTTGCGGTAGAAGAAACGGGTATGGGAGTTGTGGAAGATAAAGTCATTAAAAATCATTTCGCCTCGGAATATATTTACAATGCCTATAAGGATACAAAAACATGTGGAGTAATTGAAGAAGATAAGGCTTATGGCATCAAGAAGATTGCTGAGCCTATGGGGGTGATTGCGGCAGTCATTCCTACTACCAATCCTACCTCTACTGCCATTTTTAAGGCACTGATTGCACTAAAGACAAGAAATGGTATTATTTTTAGTCCTCATCCTAGAGCGAAAAAGTCTACTATCATGGCTGCAAAAATTATTTTAGAGGCAGCAGTAAGAGCGGGGGCTCCAGAAGGAATTATAGATTGGATTGATGTACCATCGCTTGATATGACAAATACTTTGATGAGAGAGGCAGATATGATTCTTGCGACCGGGGGACCGGGTATGGTAAAAGCCGCTTATTCTAGTGGAAAGCCTGCACTTGGAGTGGGTGCGGGAAATGTACCTGCGGTGATGGATGAGAGTGCAGACATTTTACTTGCTGTGAATTCTATTATTCATTCCAAGGTTTTTGATAATGGAATGATTTGTGCCTCAGAACAGTCTGTCATTGTTCCGGAAAGTATTTATGGGAAAGTAAAAGAAGAATTTGCCAAACGTGCATGTTATTTCTTAAAAGAAGATGAGATAGATAAAGTTAGAAAGACAATCATGATTAATGGGGCGGTAAATGCAAAAATTGTTGGTCAATCTGCGGTAAAGATTGCAGAACTTGCTGGAGTAAATGTGCCAGAAGATACGAAAATCTTAATTGGTGAAGTGGAAAGCACAGATATATCAGAAGAGTTTGCACATGAGAAATTATCACCTGTACTTGCCATGTATCAGGTAAAAAGTTTTGAGGAGGCAATAGAGAAAGCAGAGCATTTGATTGAAGACGGTGGGCTTGGACATACCTCATCCCTTTATATTGATACGGTTACTGAGCAAGAAAAAATCAATCAGTTTGTGGCTAGAATGAAAACATGTAGGGTGCTAATTAATACACCGTCATCGCATGGTGGAATTGGAGATTTATATAACTTTAAATTACTTCCATCCCTCACTCTTGGTTGTGGAACTTGGGGAGGTAACTTGGTTTCAGAAAATGTGGGAGTGAAACATTTATTGAATATCAAAACAGTCGCAGAAAGGAGAAATAATATGCTTTGGTTTAGAACACCTAATAAGGTATATGTGAAAAGAGGAGCATTACCGGTAGCTCTTGAGGAACTAAAAGATGTTTTAGGAAAGAAGAGAGTGTTTATTGTAACGGATTCATTTTTATTTCAGAATGGTTATACAGCACCAATTACGGATAGATTAAATGAGATGGGAATAGAGCATACAACCTTTTATGATGTGGAACCAGACCCTAGTCTTGCTTCTGCAAAGGCTGGTGCAAAAGCGATGGATTCCTTTGAGCCGGATTGTATTATTGCAATTGGTGGTGGAAGTGCTATGGATGCTGCCAAAATTATGTGGGTTTTGTATGAACATCCAGAAGTAGATTTTGAAGATATGGCAATGCGTTTCTCAGATATTAGAAAAAGAATTTATACATTCCCTAAAATGGGAGAAAAAGCATATTTTATTGCCATTCCAACTACTGCTGGAACAGGCAGTGAGGTAACGCCTTTTGCTGTTATTACAGATGAAAAGACAGGTTTAAAATATCCGCTAGCAGATTACGAATTGATGCCTAATATGGCCATTGTGGATGCGGATTTAATGATGAATGCACCAAAAGGATTAACGGCTGCTTCTGGAATTGATGCTGTTTCTCATAACTTGGAAGCATATGTATCCACCATGGCAACGGATTATACAGATGGCTTGGCTTTAAAGTCTTTGAAAACCATCTTTGAATATTTACCTAGAGCATATGAAGGTGGTGCAGAAGATCCAGAGGCTAGAGAAAAAATGGCAGATGCGGCAACCATGGCTGGTATGGCTTTTGCTAATGCGTTTCTTGGTGTATCGCATTCTATGGCACATAAGCTTGGTGCTTATCATCATATTGCACATGGTGTGGCAAATGCACTCGTAATGGATGAAGTCATTCGTTTTAATAGTGCAGAGGCTCCAACAAGAATGGGAACCTTCCCACAGTATGAATATCCACATGCACGCGCAAAGTACGCCGAGATTGCGGATTATTTAGGACTTGGTGGAGAAACAGAAGAGGAGAAAGTGGAGAATCTAATTAAGGCGTTAGATGAGTTAAAGGAAAAAATTGAAATAAAGAAAACTATCAGGGATTATGGGGTATCAGAAGAAGATTTCCTTGCTACTCTTGATGAGATGAGTAAGATGGCATTTGATGACCAGTGTACTGGTTCAAATCCAAGGTATCCACTAATTTCTGAAATTAAGGAAATGTATTTGAAAGCGTTTTACGGAGAGGAGGAGTGAAAATGAATCTTGAAAATGTCATTGCAGAGAGAAAGGATAAAACTGTTTATCGAGATGGTGATAAAGTCATCAAGGTTTTTGATGAGAGTTATTCCAAACCAATGATTTTAAATGAAGCTCTAAACACCGCAAGGGTGGAAGAAACAGAACTTAATATTCCGAAACTTTTAGAAGTGAGAAAAATAGAAGGAAAATGGGCAATTGTTTCTGAATTCGTGGAAGGAAAAAACTTGGAGCAATTGATGCAGGAACATCCAGAGAAATTTGACGAGTATAGGGAACTTTTTGTGAATATTCAGCTTGAAATTTTAGCAACTCCTGCTCCTGCCATGCTAAATAAGATAAAAGAAAAGATGAAGAATAAAATTGCATCGGCTGATTTACCGGATAGTGTGAAGTATGATTTAAGTACAAGACTAGAGGGAATGCCAACACATAGCAAACTTTGCCATGGGGATTTTGTACCTAGCAATATCCTTATCAAGGAAGATGGTTCACACTATATTATTGATTGGGCTCATGTGACACAGGGAAATGCTGGGGCAGATGCTGCCAGAACTTATTTAAGATTTTCACTTCATGGAAGGAAGGAGGAAGCAGAAAGATACCTTGACTTATTTGCTGAAAAGTCTGGCATCGAAAAGAAAATCATTCAAAAATGGATTCCAATTGTTGCGGCATCGCAATTGTCAAAAGGAAAAGAAGAGGAAAGAGATTTTCTATACAAATGGGCAGATGTGATTGAATTTCAGTAAAATTTTTAATCAATAAGTCAGGAGAAATAATTGACAAAAAGCAAATAAAATGTATAATAAAAATAGAAGATGAGGTTCAAGTCTAAGTGTGACTTGCCCCTATGTTGAATATGAGAATCACTCTAAAGGCTTTTGGGGAAAAGGATTAGAGTGATTTTTTATACCTAAGTTGAAACCAATTAATGAAAAAGCCTTTTTAGGCAAGATGCTATTAATAGAATTGCTAAAGTCCAAAATATGTAATCGTTTACTATCATGGCATCACCTCCTTATCTTTTGTATAAGGGGCAAATCACACTATATCCAAGTAACCTCATCAAAAGAATTATATATAGATAGTTATCTATTGTCAAGAACATATTTTCGCATTTTATGAAAAATTATTCTTGCTAATTATCTGAATAATATGATATAATACCTCCATTGTCGTTTTATGTTGGAACTTGTTCATGCCGTTTTAGAAAGTTAGGTTTTGGAAATGCTCCAACCGCTGAAATAAGTTAATATTGGAGGTGTTTTTATATGAATTTGACACAACAAGAAGAACTTATTGAAAAGCAAAAATTGAAGAAGACTCAAGATTTTATTGATAATGAAATCAAAGAAAGTGAAGATAGGCTTGAGCGTGGTTTTGAAGATTATGATTTTGATGATTACGCAGATGACTTTATGAAGGCAGCCCTTAGAGAAAAGTTTAGCCAGAGGATTAAGAATCTAAAAATGGTTAGACGGAAACCCATACTTTGCAAGAGTAGATTTTGTAGAGAATGGCGCTAAAATGAGGGATGCTTTTTATTTGGGAAAAGTGATGGTAACAGACCATGACACACTGGAACAGATTGTTATTGACTGGAGAGCACCGGTGGCGGATTTGTATTATGAAGGCAGGCTTGGAGAGGCAAGTTATGAGTGCCCTGCGGGTACGATTGCGGGAGAGATAAAACTAAAAAGGCAGTATTTTTTTAATCAAGATGGGCTTGAGAATGTCATGGATATTGATATTACAACCAATGATGAAATGCTGCAACCATTCTTATCTGCAAATTCTGATACTAGACTTAAAAATATCATTTCTACTATTCAAGCAGAACAGAATAAAATTATTCGTTCGGATATGTGGCAGCCACTTGTGGTACAGGGAGTTGCAGGTTCTGGAAAAACAACTATTGCCCTTCATAGAATCGCTTATTTAATTTATAATTATGATAAAAACTTTTTCCCAGAGGAGTTTTTGATCATTGCTCCGAATAAATTTTTTCTAAATTATATTTCAAATGTTTTGCCAGACCTTGGTGTAGACAGAGTTGGTCAGAGTACTTATGAGGAGATTGCATTCCAAGTGATTGGAAGTACTTTTGATATTGAGGAACCAAACGAGAAACTTGCTAGGATTATTAATAATAATAAATCGGAGAAAGAAGCGGAATATTGCAAAATTATGGAAGAGGCATCTATGTTTAAATCGTCTATCAGATATAAAAATATTTTAGACGAGTATATTTATGAGATTGAGAGTAGAATGCTTCCTAATGCGGATTTTAGGATTGGCAAATATTTATTTATGACTAAAGAAGATATTGCCCATTTATATTATAGAGAGTATAAGAATTTGCCAATATTAAGAAGGATAGAAGAAATTTCAAAGCATCTTAAGAATACTGTGATGATGAAGAATGGGGAAATCATCAAGGATATTGAAGAAGAGCGTAATTATAAAGTGGCAAAGATTAAAAATGAAGAGGAAAATGAGGAGATTCGTTTTGCCTTAATTAGAGATGCTTATGATGAGGCAGATGTACTGATGAAGCAGGTTACCAAGGATGTAAAAAAACATGTGCAGAATTATTTTTCTGAGAAAGTGTGGGAGCCGTTAAGGTATTATCGAGAGTTTATCGAACATTATTTGGAGAAGTTTGCATCGGGAAGAATTCCTAAGGAGCAGATTGAGTACATCAAGTCATCTTTTGCAAAATCACAAAGGCATGGAAAAATTGAGATGGAGGATATTGCACCGCTGATGTATATCAAATATATGGTGCAGGGGATTAAGACAAAGTTTGAACTCAAACATATCGTGATTGATGAGGCACAAGATTTTAGCGAGTTCCAGTTTTATATTTTCAAAAAGATTGTGAAGAGTAATTCGCTTACCATCTTAGGAGATTTATCGCAAGGCATATATTATTACAGAGGTACTGGGAATTGGCAGAAGACAATGAATATGGTGTTTGGAATTGATAATGAACCTACATATCTTACTTTACAGAAAACATATAGAACAACAGAAGAGATTATGAATACGGCAAATAAGGTAATATCGAATATTTTAGATAAACTAAAATGTCCACTTGGCGAACCAGTGATGAAAAATGGTGAACCGGTGACAATAAAGGAGTTTGCTTCAGAGGAGGATATGGCACAGGGGATTATCAAAAGGTTAGCAGAGTTTCAAGAAAAAGGATTAAAAAATATTGCTCTAATAGGGAAAACGGTGGAAGATTGTGAAGAATTACAAAATAAGTTACAACATGAGTTTTTAAGTATGGGCAAGGAATATCATATTCATATCATTACAGATAAAGATGCAGAATATAATGGAGGAATCAGTATTGTTCCTTCCTATCTTTCAAAAGGTCTAGAGTTTGATGCTGTAATCATTACGAATGCAGATACGAATCACTATACAAAATCGGAAGTGGATACCAAGCTACTTTATGTGTGCATGACAAGAGCAATGAATGTGCTAGACATTTATCACGTTGAGAAACTTACAGAATTGCTTTGAGCAAGGAAACCACACGAAGAACGGGAACAAGTAAGGGACAAAAAGGTGACGGAGGAAAAAGTGTGCAGGAAAATTTTCCGCACACTTTTTCCTCCGTCACCTTTTTGTCCCTTATTTGTTTCTCTTGAAAAAAATTTCTTACTGTGATACAATACGTTTGCTTGAATAAAGTATAAAAGTTTTTTAGGAGGTAATATTATGAGAAGTTGCTTAGAAATTGATGGAGTAAGAGCATTAGAAGTTTTAGATTCTAGAGGAAATCCTACAGTTCAGGTAGAAGTTATTACAGAGGATGGTAGCATTGGTGTTGCTATGGTGCCTTCTGGAGCTTCTACAGGTAGCTTTGAGGCAGTTGAACTTAGAGATGGAGATAAATCTAGATATTTAGGAAAAGGTGTATTAAAGGCAGTAGAGAATGTAAATGAAATTGTTGCACCAAGACTTGTTGGAATGAATGCTTTTAATCAGGCTGAAATTGATAGAACTCTAATTGAGATAGATGGTACAGAAAATAAAGGAAAACTTGGTGCAAATGCAACACTTGGCGTTTCACTTGCTGTTGCAAAAGCAGCTGCAAATGCTCTTGGAATGGAGCTTTATAACTATATTGGCGGAACAAATGCAAGAAAATTACCAGTTCCAATGATGAACGTTTTAAATGGTGGTAAACATGCTGATAATACAGTAAGTTCACAAGAGTTCATGATTATGCCAGTAGGAGCTCCTACTTTTACAGAAGCTTTAAGATGGTGTGCTGAAACATATCACACATTAAAATCAATTTTGAAAGAAAAAGGACTTGCTACAGCAGTTGGTGATGAAGGTGGCTTTGCTCCAAACCTTTCTAATGATGAAGAAGCATTACAATTATTAGTAGAAGCAATTGAAAGAGCTGGTTTCAAACCAGGAGAAGACATTGCTCTTGCTACTGATATCGCATCTACAGAAATGTATGATGAGGCGAAAAAGATTGGAGAAGAAGGAAAGTATTATTTCTGGAAGACCAAAGAGCTAAAAACAGCAGATGAAATGATTGATTGGATCGTTTCCTTAACAGAAAAATATCCACTTATCTCTATTGAAGATGGACTAGCAGAAGAGGATTGGGAGTCTTGGAAGAAGCTTACTGATAGAGTTGGTTCAAAAGTTCAATTAGTTGGTGATGATTTATTCGTTACCAATATCAAGAGATTACAAAAAGGATTAGATAATGGCGTTGCAAATTCTATTCTTATCAAACTAAACCAAATTGGAACATTAACAGAAACACTAGAAGCAATTGAACTTGCACATAAACATGGATACACAGCAGTTGTTTCTCACAGAAGTGGTGAAACAGAAGATACAACTCTTGCTGATGTTGCTGTTGCAACAAATGCTGGCCAAATCAAGACTGGTGCTCCATGCAGAACAGATAGAGTTGCAAAATATAACAGACTATTAAATGTGGAAAATGACTTAGGAGTTGTTGCTGAATATCCTGGAAAGAAAGCATTTAGACAAAGAATATAATTGAAATCATTTTTTGAATTTTAAGAAGCGCATTGAAATGTCACGCATTTTAGTGCGTTTCTTTTTTGCCGTTGAGCCCGTCAAATAAGAGCGTCCCTGATTGACGGACGCTTGATTGACGGATGCCTGATTGAGGGAGACGCCTGATTGACGGACTTTCGGAAGAAATTTCCCGTCAAATAGGCGTCAAATAGGGACGTCCCTATTTGACGGGAAATTTTGACGCTTCCATTTGCTGAAAGAATTTTTGTAAATATTTCGTGATTTACTGTATTTTTTTATCACTTTATGTGATATAATGACCCTGTGGCAAACTGTGCCATTTTTGGAGGAAGTTATGGCAAATTATGAATTACTAGAAGAAATAGAAAAATATGGTAGAGATAATAAGATTCCCATTTTGCTGGATGAATCATTGGAGTTTATTTTAGGAATTTTAGAAGAGGTAAAACCTGCCAGAATTCTTGAAATTGGTACCGCTATTGGCTTTTCTGCGATTCATTTTTCAAAGTATTTGATAGAGCGGTGGTAGGATTGATACCATTGAGATTGAAAGCTTAAGGGTGGAACAAGCTCTTGAAAATATTAGAAAAGTTGGCGTGGAAGATAAGATTAGAGTACTTGAGGGAGATGCATTGGATATTTTACCTTACTTAAATGAAAAGTATGACGTTATCTTTATTGATGCTTCTAAAGGAAAGTATATGGAATTTTTTGAGCATGCTTTGAGGCTGTGCAAAGTTGGTGGTTATATCATTGCAGATAATGTGCTGTATAAAGGTATGGTAATGAGTGACTATAATAAACACAAGCAGCGTACAGCGGTGAATAAACTTAGAAATTTTATTGATATGGTAATGGAAAATGATAGGTTAGCATCAAAACTGATTGAAATTGGAGATGGGCTTACGGTATCCCAGGTTTTAGACAGTTAGTATACGGAAACAGAAGAATGATAGTATCATTTTCAATCATAGAGAAGATAGAAGTTAAAATATTTGGAGGGATTAGTTTGAAAAAGCCAGAGTTATTGGCACCAGCGGGTTCATTTGAAAAAGCAAAAGTTGCTTTTTTATATGGGGCAGATGCTGTATATGCAGGTACTGGAAAACTTTCACTAAGAACAAGAACATCGATGGAATTTGATGATTTAGTGGAAACGGTAAAACTTGCACATTCGTTAAATAAAAAAGTTTATGTGGCAATGAATGTTTATGCCAGAGATGATGAATATGAACAAATTAAAGAGGAAGCAAAATATTTAGATCAGCTTGGGGTGGACGGTATTATCATATCAGATGGTGGTATTGTTGATATTGTCAAGGAATGTGCTCCTAATACGGAGATTCATATTAGTACACAGGCAAATGTCACAAGTCTTCATACTTGCAATTTCTGGTACAAAAATGGTGCCAAAAGGGTTATTTTAGCAAGAGAATTATCCAAGGATGAGATAAAACATATTACGGAAAACAAGCCGGAGGATTTAGATATTGAAATGTTTGTTCACGGTGCTATCTGCTATAGTTATTCCGGCAGATGTTACATGAGTGATTATATGGCAGGGCGCAGTGCAAATCATGGAGATTGTGCACAGCCTTGCAGATGGGCATATAACATATATGCGGAAGAGGTAAATAAGCCTGGTGAAATGATGCCTGTGGAATATGATGAAAAGGGTACTTACATATTCTCCTCAAAGGATTTGTGCTTGATAAAAGAAATTCCAGAGTTATTTGATATCAATGTGGATAGCTTAAAAATTGAGGGCAGGCTTAAGACGGAGTTTTATCTGGCTAATGTTGTTCATGCATATCGCCATGCACTAGATGATTATGAAAAAGATCCTGAAAACTGGAGTTTTGAGAAATACTTTAAAGAGTTGGACAAAGCGAGAACTAGAGGAACTACTGCATTTTTCTTTCATGATAAAGAAAACACAGATACGCAGGATTATTCAGGAAAACAGTATAATCCAGATTATGAATTTGCAGGAATTGTAGTATCATCAGATGGAAGTGCTGATTCTAATGTTATGCTAGATGCAAATGGGAGCACTACAATTGAGATTAGAAATAAGCTTTCTGTGGGTGATTCTTTAGAAATCATGATGCCAGATAGTATTGAACCTGTAGAAATGAAGATAGACAAACTTTATGATTTTGAGACAGGAGAGGTAATCCAAACGGTTAATCCGGGGGTAAAAGAGCAAAAAGTGAAGTTAAAACTTCCTGTGGAAGTTCAAAAAGGATTTATTATAAGAAGAGTGAAATAGAATGGAGAGAGAAAAATGGAAATAGGGATTGTAGGATTGCCAAATGTTGGTAAGAGTACTATGTTTAACGCGATTACAAAGGCTGGTGCAGAGTGTGCAAATTATCCTTTTTGCACTATTGAGCCAAATATAGGAATTGTACCTGTACCGGATGAGCGTTTGGATAAACTTGCTGAGCTTTATCATCCAGAAAAGGTAACACACGCAGTTGTAAAATTTGTTGACATTGCGGGGCTTGTGAAGGGTGCATCAAAAGGAGAAGGGTTAGGAAATAAATTCTTATCTCATATTCGTGAAGTGGATGCTATTGTTCAAGTAGTAAGGTGTTTTGAAGATGAAAATATTACCCATGTTGATGGTAGTATTAATCCTTTAAGAGATGTGGAAACCATTAATCTAGAACTTATTTTTGCAGACATGGAAACACTGGATAAACGATTGGAAAGAGCAGTGAAAATGGCAAGAGCAGATAAGAAACATCAAGTGGAAGTGGATGCTTTAAACAGGATTAAAGAGGCTTTAGAGGCAGGAAAGCTTGCAAGCAGTGTTTCTTTAAATGAGGAGGAAAAAGAGGCATTATCAGATTTGTATTTGCTTACTGCAAAGCCAATGATGTATGTTGGAAATTTATCGGAAGAGCAATTGAAAGATGCTGAAAATGATCCTCATTTTCAATCGTTAAAAAAATATGCTACTGAAAATCATTCTGATGCCATCCCACTTTGTGTCAAGGTGGAGGAAGAACTTGCTGCACTTGACGATACAGAAAAGGCTGAAATGCTTGAATTAATGGGGATTGAAGAACCGGGACTGGATAAATTAATCAAAGCAAGTTACAGACTATTAGGACTGATGTCTTTCTTAACTGCTGGTGAGCCAGAAGTAAGAGCTTGGACTATTAAAATAGGAACAAAAGCTCCACAAGCTGCCGGAAAGATTCACTCTGATATCGAAAGGGGCTTCATTAAGGCAGAAGTCATTAGTTATGATACTTTAATGGAATGTGGTTCTTTAGTGAAAGCGAAAGAAAAAGGATTAGTAAGATTTGAAGGCAAAGATTATGTGATGCAAGATGGAGATGTGGTTCTATTCCGATTTAATGTTTGAAAGGAAGTTGTACAAATGAAAAGAAGTTTTTTGAAGATTTTATTAATGCTATCGTTATTTACATGTTTGTGCTTGGCAAGTAGTGTATCATTTGCAAGTACCAAGATTGATATCCCTGAATATATCAGAGTAAAACTAAATGATGGCTCCATTGAAAGGATTGAGCTTGATACCTATCTTTACAGTGTGGTACAAAGCGAAATGGGATTATATTATAAAGCGAGTGGTATGAAGAGCGCTGAAAGAGTGCCTTTAGAGGCACTCAAAGCACAGGCAGTAGCTTCTAGAAGTTATGCTGTGTATAATATTTTGAATGCTTCTCATGTTGCTGATTATGATGTTACTTCTACTACGAGTAGTCAGGTATATAAGAGTAATGCAAATATTGACTCTTTGGTAAAAAAAGCCGTGGATGAAACAAGTGGACAGGTAATTACCTATGATGATGAGGTGGCGTGTGCATATTTCTTTTCTACAAGCGGTGGATATACAGAATCTTCAGAAAACGTATGGTATGCGGCACTTCCTTATTTAAGAGGAGTAGAAGATGAATACGAGATTGAAGTAGACAATAATTCTTTCTGGACAGCCAGATATACGGTTGCAGAAATAGAAGGAAAATTTCCTGAAATTGGTAATTTAAAAAATGTTAAGATAGTTGAAAAATCAGAAAATGGCAGAGTCATTGAACTGAAAATCTCTGGAAGTGATGCTTCTAAAATTCTTTTAAAAAATGGTATAAGAACAAGTCTTGGAGCCTCCAAACTTAAATCTCAATGGTTTAAAGTAGAATTAGATGATGATGAAATTATTTTTACGGGGAAAGGTTATGGACATGGCGTAGGAATGAGCCAAAATGGTGCCATTGGAATGGCACTAGAAGGCTTTACTTACGATGAAATATTAGAATGGTATTATACAGATATTGAGATATATGGTTTCTCAGGAACAACAAAACGTGGAAATAGTAGCACTAAAAATGATGATAAGAAGAATCAAAATACAGATGACGAATCAGAAGAGAAAGAAGAAGAGATTGTGATAGAAGAAGAGAAACCAATGCTAGAAAAATTAACAGCTTTTTGTACAACAAATTGGATGTTAAAAATGTTATAAAACAAAAGATAAAAGGAGCGGTCCATATGAATATAGGCATTGATATTGGTGGTAATCATGTTGGAATGGGGATTGTAAATGAAAATGGAAAAATCATTGTGTCGGATGTTTTTAATTACGAGAATCGTGATGCAAATGCAACAGATATTTTTCATGCAATCAATCATTTTATTGCGGAAAATAGGGATTATTCAATAGAAAGTATTGGAATAGGAATTCCCGGCATCATCACTGGCACACGCATCAATTATACTTGTAATCTACCGATTGGAAACTTTGATATGAAGGATTATTTAGATACAGAGCTTCCTATTTACCTTTCGAATGATGCTAGATGTGCTACCATTGCAGAATATAGGCTAACGGATAATCATAAGTATTCTAATTATGCCTTAGTTACCATAGGGACGGGAATTGGTTCTGGTTTAATTATCAATGGAAAACTGTTTTCAGGTACTTCGGGATCGGCTGGAGAAATTGGACATACTGTAATAGATAAAGATGGGGTACCTTGTAAATGTGGAAGGCGAGGCTGTTTTGAACAATATGCTTCTACTACAGCATTAAAAAGAATGACAGGGCTTGATAGTGTAAAAGAGATTTTTTATCTTTCTGAGAAAAATGATGTCATCAAAAGGGTGTTAGAAACATATATTGAAAATTTGTCGGAAGGATTAGCTAATTTTATTAATGCATTCGATATTGAAAAAATCTCTATTGGAGGAGGCTTATCAAGATTTGGAGATCGATTTATTCCTGAATTAAAAGAGAAAATATCGAATAAAATTTGTAATAAATATACTTCTGATATTAACATTGGAGCTGCTACACTAAGAAATGAGGCTGGGATAATTGGTGCTTCTTTTCTTAAGGAGTATTTGAATGTTTAAGGAGTAAGTGGTATGTCCTGTATCGCTAAAAAGAAAGGATGATTGTATGGAGAATGTTCTAGAAGAATTAAGGTCAATTACAAGTGATGAAAATATTTTTTGTAATGAACCAATGAAGAATCATACTACTTTTAAAACTGGTGGCCCAGCGGAGTATTTGGTTACTCCTGCATCGAAGGAAGAATTGATAAAACTTTTAAAATTAGATATTTCCAAAATCATTATTGGGAATGGAAGTAATTTGATTGTGAAAGATAGCGGGTTGAGGGGACTTGTGATTAAAACTACAAAACTAAATTCGTTAAAACGAGAGGATAATTTGATAGAGGCAGAAAGTGGTGTATTTTTATCAAAAATTGCAAATTATGCAAAAGAGAATTCTCTTACTGGTTTTGAGTTTGCATCTGGCATTCCGCGGTACACTTGGAGGAGCTGTTTTCATGAATGCTGGTGCTTATGGTGGCGAAATGAAAGATGTGGTTATAGAATCGGAATATGCGGATGAACAGGGAAATGTATATACCATTGAAAATGAAAAGCATGAATTTGGATATAGAAAAAGTTTTTTTACGGGCACAAATTATATTATACTGTCTTCTAAAATAAGGCTTGCATTTGGAGACAAAAATGAGATTTCTTCTAGAATGAATGAACTAAGGGATAAAAGAAATAGCAAACAACCAGTTACATATCCTAGTGCAGGGAGTGTGTTTAAAAGACCGGAGGGATTTTTTGCTGGTAAATTGATTGAAGATTCTGGGCTGAAAGGTTATACCATAGGTGGTGCTCAGGTTTCTACTTTGCATGCAGGATTTATTGTTAATATAGGTGGTGCTACATCGAAAGATATTCTTGACTTAATTGAACATATCCAAAATACAGTGAAAGAAAATTTTGGTGTTGTACTGGAAACAGAAGTAAAAGTAATTGGAGAATAATGGCGCAAAATGATGGAGGATTAATATGAATAGTTTTTTTGAATGGTTTAGTTCGGGGTTAAAATTAAAGCGTTGGTTTTTGCTTTTAATTGTGGGAGTATTACTTTTAAGTTATGGCATTGCTAAATTTATTTCTAGTGATGAATTACAAATGAACGAGTTAATTATGTGTATTATTACTTTTATCTTAGGATTTAGTGCTATCATTATGAGCTATGTTATGTCACAAAGAAGAATATTACAGGCTATTGCTGAGGCAAATGCGAATCCTAACGGTAGAAATATTAATCTTAAAAAAATGTTATTTGATAAAAAAATGTTAGATAAGAACATAAAAGTTGTGGCAATTGGTGGAGGAGATGGACTTGCCTCTCTTTTGAAAGGCTTGAAGATTTTTTCTAATAATATTACAGCTATTGTTAATGTCACGGATAATGAAAAAGGAGAGAGCAGGGATTTATCATTACTAGATATCAAGAAAGCAGTTATTGCACTTTCCAGTAAAGAAGATGATATGGAGGATTTCTTTACTTATACCATTTCTAGTGGGGAATATACTGGCAAAAACCTAGGCGATACTTTTTTAGAGCTTTTGGGTGAGATGAATCAAAATAGTGTCTCAAAAACAATTGAGAAAATGTCTAGAATATTTGCTATTCGAGGCAATATATTACCGGCAACACTTGATAATTCTACGATTGGAGCTATCCTTACTGATGGAACGAGAGTCATCGGAAAAAGAAATATCAAGGATGCGATTGAAGAAAAAGGGGTTCAAATTGAGAGCTTATTTTTAGTACCAGAAAAATGTATGCCTGCGCCAGAGGTTATTAGGAGTATTAAGGAAGCAGAAGTAATTATTATAGGACCGGGAGGTCTTTACACAAGTATTATACCAACCCTCTTAATTAAGGAAATTTCTGATGCTATTAGAAAAAGTAATGCTACAAAAATATTTGTATCGAATATTATGACAGAGAAGAATTTAACAAATGATTATTCTTTATCAGATCATATCAATGCCATTCATGAACATGCAGGAAAAGGACTTTTTGATTACTGTATCTATTCTGAAAGTGATATCATGCCAGAATATATTAGAAGATATAATAAAGATGGTGCAGACGTGATAGAGCTTGATCGAAATAATTTAAAGGATATGCAAATTAATTTGATTGTGGATGACTTATCTACGATAGATGATAAAAATGAAATTAGGCATTCACCGATGAAACTGGCACATAGCGTATTTAAAATTGTGTGTGAAAACATGGATGTGGATAGTAGTAAGGGTGCTTTAGAGTACTATACCACAAAGAATAAATTAAAGAGAATTACCAAAAAGAATAAAAAGAAAAATATTCTGTTTAAGAATGTAAAAGTGATATTACCAAATAGAAATAAAAAACACTGAGGAGTGTGTTAAATCATGGAATATACGAAAGAAGAAATTGAAAATTTTGAATTATCGTCAGGGAAAGAATGGGTTTTAGCCAATGGAATAGGTGGTTTTTCCTCTAGCACGATGATTGGCTTAAATACTAGGAAATATCATGCTTTGCTTGTAGCAGCACTTGGTAAGTCTGGGGATAGGTATGTGGTACTTCCAAAAATCAATGAATTTGTTGAAATTGATGGAAGAAGTTATACCCTTTCTACGAACGAATGCAATAATTTTTTGGAGTATGGCTATAAACGTCAAGTGTTTTTTGGGAAAGAATTCTTACCGGAATTTTGCTACGAAGTAGAGGGAATTGCTATTGTCAAAAAAATCGCTTTAAAATATGGTGAAAATAAAGTTGCTATTTCCTATAAATTGAAAACAAAAAATGATGCTATTACTTTTAAGATTCAACCACTTGTTAATTTTAGAAGTTTTCATGATACGAGAAGATGTTATTATTTAGAATCTAGTAATCATGATAATTCTGTGAATATCAAATTAAATTCTCATGAGTATATACTGCATATGAAGGCATCAGCCGGTGATTATGAAACAAACTTTGAAAAATATGATAGAACTTTTTATAGAAATATGTTTTATCGAATGGAAGCGGAGCGTGGGTTAGATGCGTATGAAGATCATTTTATGCCGGGAGAGTACTCAATCACGGTTCCCAAAAAAAGTGATTGTACCATTGAGTTTGTGGCCTGTGTTGATACAAATATGGATTTTCTAACAACTGCAAATGCGGAAGAAATTATTCGTAGAGAAAGTACAAGACTAGAAAAGGTTTGCAGAATGGCAAATGCGGTTACAATGTCTCAAAAAGAGCTCGCAATTAGTGCAGATAGCTTTATTGTTCAAAGGGGTTCACGAAAAACGATTATTGCTGGATATCCTTGGTTTAGCGATTGGGGTAGAGATACTTTTATTGCATTTGAGGGGCTACTTTTAAAAACCAATCGATTTAAGGACGCAAAAGAGGTAATTCAGGGATTTTCTAAGCATTTAAAAAATGGACTTATTCCTAATTTTATCAGTGAAAATGGAGGAGAGGCCTATAATACTGCCGATGCTTCTCTTTGGTATATTGATGCAATTTATAAATATTATAAATACACTCATGATCTTTCTTTTGTTAATGAGATGTTTCCAATCTTAACTCAAATCATTGAATCGTATAAAAATGGTACAGACTTTGATATCAAAATGGATCAGGATGATTTTTTGATTCATGCGGGTAATGAACAAACTCAGCTTACCTGGATGGACGCAAAAGTGGATCATTACATCCCAACACCAAGATACGGGAAACCAGTTGAAATTAACGCTTTATGGTATAATGCTTTAAAGGAAATGGAAGAATTCGCAACGGAGCTTGATTTACCTTTTGACTTTGAGATTAGTAAGAAAGTGAGAAAGTCATTTGAGAAGTTTTATGCAGCTCAAGGACTTTATGATGTGATAGAACCATATAGCTATGATATAAGACCAAATCAGGTTTTTGCTATTGGACTTGCCTATTGTCCAGTGGATACGGATAAAGCAAAAGAAATTTTGAAGGTAATTGAAGAAAAATTATACACAAATAAAGGATTAAAAACTTTATCTTCAGATAATGATAACTATAGGCCTTTTTATGAGGGAGGAGTATATAGCCGTGATACTAGTTATCATCAAGGTACTGTATGGCCATGGTTATTTCAATTTTATTTTAATGCCTCTAAAAGATTTGGGGGAAAGGTGAAGAAACTAGAAAATGTTGAAAGCATGCTTTATGACGGTTGTATAGGAAGCATAGCCGAAATATATGATGCCGAAGAGCCAAGAATGCCAAAAGGGGCATGCTCACAGGCGTGGAGTGTTGCAATGGGGGTACTACGGAATATGATTATTATTGGAATTGATCCAGGTTATGCCATTACTGGATTTTCAGTGTTAGAGTATACGGGTAATCATTTTAAACTAATTGATAGTGGTTCTATTCAGACTAAGGCTGGTATTCCACTTCCTATTAGACTTGCCAAAATATATGATGATATGAATGCACTTGTTGATAAGTATCATCCTGATGCCATATCGATTGAGGAATTATTTTTTAATAGAAATACTACTACTGCCATTGCTGTTGCAGAGGGGCGCGGGGCAGTTTTAATTGTAGCTGCTAAGAAAAATATTCCGATATATGAATACACGCCTATTCAGGTGAAACAAGGCGTGGTAGGGTATGGAAGGGCTGATAAAAAGCAGGTTCAAATGATGGTAAAGACCATATTAAACTTAGAAAGTGTGCCAAAACTAGATGATACCACAGATGCCATTGCCATTGCCATCTGCCATGCACACAGCGCAAAATTTGCGAAAGAGATTGAATAGGAGGGAGTGTCCTCTATATGAGTAAAAACCTAATTTTAATTACCGGTGATGAAAATTATGAAAAAGAAAAAAAGCTTCAACAAATTGTCAATGATTTTGGTGAGCTTGTAAAGGGAATTAATTACATTATTTTGGATAAAAATTCTGTGTATCACTTAGAAAATGAGATTAACACCTACCCGTTTGGTTTTTCTAAGAAGCTAATCATTGTAAAGATTGAAAAAAAATCTGGCGATAAAACGGAAAATAGTGATAATTTAGCTTCTGATGAAAAGGCAGATTGGTTAACAGAAAAACTAGAAGAAACCCTTGAAACTTTAGATACAGATGTGACGGTTGTTTTCTATGGTGATTTTCAAAAAAGAAGTAGAATTTATAAATTGGTTCAAAAAAGTGGCGAATGTATCATTTGTGAAAAAGAAAAAGAGTATGAACTGCTATCATGGTGCGCCATTTATTTTAAGGGATATCATGTGCAAATTTCTACGGCAGATATTAATTATTTTATTAACTTATGTGGTACTGAAAAATTAATTTTAAAAAATGAGATGGACAAACTAATTGATTATGCATTCGAAACAAAAACAATATCGAAAGAGGATATTGATTTGTTATGTATTAGAACATCAGACATTATTATTTTTGATTTAACAGATAGTTTAGGAAATAAAGACAAAAAGAAAGCTTTAAATGCTTTAAATGAGTTATTAGCAAATAAAGAACCAATTCAGAAAATTGTGATTATGATTGCAAAACATTTTAAATCACTCTTAGTGGCAAAAATAGCAACGATAGACAATAAGAATGTGATGGAGGAGCTTTCTACAAAATCTACTTATGCCGCTAATAAATATAAGAGCCAAGCAAGAAGCTTTTCTGTAAAGGAATTATCCAATATGATACAAGCTCTTGCTATGTTAGATATTGATTCAAAATTGGGAAAGATTGACCTTAGGATTGGGCTGGAGAAGGTGATTTGTGGGTGAGAAAACATTTGGTTTGTCTTACTTCAGAGCCTCATTGATTCCTTCGGAAATAAGTCTTGCTAGATTGCTAATGATATCATCAATGGTATTTGGTGTTACCATGAAGTCAAATTGTTTGTTTTCTAATATGTCTTGCATATAATTTTTTTCATTTAATACTGTATCTGCTTCTGCTGATTTTTCACGTACATAAGAGATAGCTTCATCGATGATTGTTGGAATTCCCACAACGGTTGGCACGCCTATGGCAACTACAGGAATTCCAAGATTTTCTTTTGTAAGCGAAGAACGGTTATTTTTTACACCCGAACCAGGGGTTATTCCTGTATTACAAATTTGTATTGTTCTACTAATTCTATTCATATCTTTTGCGGCTAAAGCATCTATAACGATTAATATGTCTGGCGCTGTTTCATTAATAATACCTTTGATAATATCACTCGTTTCAATACCTGTGGTACCAAGAACGCCAGGAATGACAGCGCTGATTTCACGCGTATTTTCTGATAATAATTCTGGTGCGTATTGTGCCAAATGCCTTGTGATATTTAAGTGATTGATTACCTTAGGTCCAAGCGCATCTGGGGTAACATCTGTATTTCCAAGGCCTACTACAAGTACAGAATCTTTTTTGATGATATGAGAAACATCTTTGATGGTTTCTGCAATTTTGGTTATTAGTTCATTATCAATACTTTCCACTTCATCATTCATATAGGGGGATTCGATGGTAATATAATCTCCAATAGGCTTTCCTAATAGGTTAGCTCCTTCTTCAGATAAAATTTGGACTTTTGTAATTAAAAAGTTTGGGTTACTATCGTCAACGATTGTTTGCACACCAGGAACTTCATCTTCAATATGGGTTGCTTTTTTGTAAAGTTCGCGTGTTTCTAAAGCTAAGTCAGTTCTAATTTCATATTTTTCCAATATCAAACACCTACCATTTTTTAAGAATTTAGAAAATAAATTTGCATATTTTCATTACTTCTATTAATTTTTTCCTAAAATAAGAAAAAAATACCTTCAATTGTTGAAATTATAGATATCATTTCAGTGTGAAATTTTTTATTTTTTGTTGAACAATGAAAAAATATCATGTAAAATAGAATTAAGTATATTTTATTGTCGATTTTAAGGAGGCGGAAGCCCATGAATGTAATAAATAATGCCATTGATGCAGTAAAAAAGGTTGTATCAGGTATCATAAAATGGATTAAGAAGATTGTCAATATTGTTAAGTTTTTGATGACACCAGTTGGATATGTGGTAGGCATCCTTATTTTGGTTGTGGTCATTGTTATTGTTTTGGCGGTTATTTTGAAAACATTATCTAATGCATTTGCTAGTTGGTTTGATCCGGAATATGCTGGTATCTCCACAGATGCAGATTATGAATATCTTGTATCTAGTATTGGATATGCTGGTTATGACTCTGTGATTTCTGAAAAAGACTGGCAAGAGTATTTGGCCTATGAGTATTCTGTTTTGATGGATGTTGCAGACTATTTATATGACGGTCAATTGGAGTTTGAAGAAGGCAATGGTGTTGAAGAAAATTATAGAAAAGATGGAAAAGGAGATAAAACAGTAACTTATCAAGCACACCTTCCATATCTTCAAGTAACACATGAATATGATATATCTAGTATTGAGCATTCAGACTGGGAAGCTGCGGTTATTGAAGGGCAGGGTTCTGCTAGATTTGGATTTACAAGTGCCTCGGCCGTGAATGCAGATCCTGGTTATACTTCTCTAGGGGGTCAGACAGAGTGTGTTCCTCCAACCATTTCTTTTGAATTTAAAAATAACCCTTATGATGAAAATGCCGGCTCACTTGTGCCATATATTAGCATTGTCAAAGAGGCAATTAAACATCACTATTTTACTGTTGGTGGTGAGGGTGATAATGGTGGTAGACCTAACTATGAAGAGGGCGGAAAATACGCTAAAAATGATGCAAACTCAGGGGTATCTATTACTCAGGCTAATATAGGGGATGTTAACCTAGTAGAGAAGAATGATGAATTAAATATACATAATGAGTATTTTTATAATTCTACCTCTAGCGCCAAAAAATTATTGAACTTGAATAATGGATCAAATTCTGTTGGCTCTAATATTGTTACAAACACAGACGATAATTATATTATGGCTGATATTGCACGTGAACAAAATTTATATTCTGCGGATGAATATTCTGTCACTGTGTATAAAATGCCTCTTCAAGTTTTAATTGACAGGTATTTGCCGAAAGCAAGCTTATTAACATCTTGGCTTATGTTAAAAGATACAGATTATGCTGATGGGGATGAAAGTACTGTAAAAAGTCCTTTAGGAAATGCCGAAACAGTTTTTAATGTTGATGCTCTTATGAAAGATATTAAAAGCATTTACAACTATTATTGCTGGCATGGAGAAACCATTACAGAAGAAACAGTAACTACTGTTACTTATAATGGAAATGGTGTTGTGAAAAGAGATGAGGAGGGCAAAGCAGAAACAGAGGAGGCATCAAAACCATATTCTTCTACCAATAAAGAGACATTTGTTAAATTTGGACAGGTTGGCTTAGAAACCAATAGATATGGTGTATTTTCATTATATACTGTAGGAAAGGTCCCTGGTCCAAGTGCAGATCCAAAGGTTACAACTACTGGACAAGATGATAAGGCAACAATTCCTATCATTACAGATTTACTAGCAGATGATGCCTATTTCTTGGAGACATTGCAACTTAGGATAAAGTATGATTATGATTATACCTATAGTTATGATGAGACAATTACAACTAAAACAACAACTTCAGGATATGTGGATAAAGATTATACTTCAGTAACAATTTCTGGCGCAGATGCGAGTTTGCTTGGATTGTACGCAACACCAACAGGTAGTACAACCAGAGTTTATTTTAGTCATAAGTATAATAAAGACAGTTGTAAACTACTAGGCTGTGGCTCTCTGGGAAAATTTCACAGTGGTGGAACTTGTACCAATAATTCATCAAAGATTATCAAGAATTCAAATGGTACATATACAATCAAACGGAACTTATAAAGCGTGGGAATCTAATACGGATACTGAAGTATCTGATCCAATTCCTCATACTGATTCAGGACATGATACAGCGTATTTAATTATAGAATACGATAGAAGTAAGCCTTTATTACCTGCTCTTGATGCAGTTATAGCAGAATATATTCATGATCTTGCCATTAAAAAAGGCGAGGAGGAAATGATCAAGAATAATGAACATGTTAAAAATGGTGAAAAATATGTTCAAGAGTCTGTAGAGCATCAATTTGCCAATTACTTATATGAATTTCCAAATGATACAAAAGTAACGGAAAGTAAAGTTACTGCAAAACCTTTGGATTTTGCACAAATTGACCAGGAATACTATAGCCAAGAGGAAGCTTTTTATTATTTTAAAATTGATGGGGAAGAGCATGTTCAGGATGTAATGGATGATTTTTCGGATGAAATCATGAATTGTGCTCAAACTATTATGGCGAATGATGATGGTTTCAAAAATGCTGTTAAAGACAAAATTAATGATGTTGGAACACCTGATCCAATGCCTATATTCTCATCTCCTGATACTAAATATGAAGGTAATTTTGATGGTGGAGATGGTAGTAAACATGAATTTACAGAAGCAACGTTTGATGGGATTACGGCAATCACATCGATTACTGTTGAAGATGAGTATGTAAAAACACCGGATTTTAGGCAAGTCTCTTCTTATACAGGAGAAATTACACTTGCCAATGGTGAAACAAGAAAGCTAAATGCGGTATATACCATAAAAGAAGAAACGATTGCTTTAACCATGGACGTACCACAAAAAAGATGTTCTGCTATGTTAGTAACAGGTGCAGAAACCTGGGCAAAATCAATAAAATATAATAATAAAATTGTACAAAACCAGTTTGAACCAGATAACTATCGATTTGTTATTCCTCATTCCTGGTATGGATTTGGACTAAGAGTTTTCAATGTCAATGAGGATGCTACTTATCGAACAGAATATTATAAAGATTATTTTTCTAATCCGGATGGGGAGAGCGAATCACCTTCTGCTATTAAGGAAGCAGATGTTATGAGTATGTTCTTAAAATGGGAAGAATATGGCGAAAACGGTGTTGATACTGCTTATGTATTTATCCGTGATTTATATAAGATGGCAATGTATTTAAGAGAGGAAGGCAAGATTCATGATAATGCATATAGCTTTATGTATGTGCCAGAGGATATATGGGACTTCCGAGAAGGTATCACACAAGAAGCATACTGGACACAGCTATTGGCGGCTGATATGTATGGCGCAGATGCAATGAAACAAGATGAACTCAACTGGATGCGCGTCAAAAAGAATGTCATTAAATGGCAGCAATTAGATTATTCAGACTATGAAGAATGTGTCAATGATGATGGCTCGGCAAAGGTTTATGCATTATTCCCTCATGGTAATGAATATACTAGAGCCTGGTTTATGGAGTATGCCGTTGCCAATCACAAATTCTATGATGGTGGCTATAAGAATGGTCATGGTGGTGCTGACTGGACTTCTAGAGCTAGAAGTGCACAAATGCTTTCTTTAGGACAAGGGGCGGACCCTAGTACGGTTGATATTGATGAAGAAGAAGGCATAGAGAAATCGAATGCGGATATTTACTTGTCAATATATGAATCTGAGTTAAGGCGTAAAACTATCAGAAATATATGGGAAGGTTCTGATAGCTCTACTAATAAAATTAGTAGTATTACTAACTTCTGGAATCAGTTTGGTAGTGCTGGTGGGGCGTATACACAAACCACAGCTTATGCTAATGCAAAAACGGAATTGGATAAGCAATTAAAAGATTACTCTACAAAATCTCCAATTGTTTCTGTTGCAACTGGCGTTGTTACCAAATCCTACTATAACTGTTATGGTGGTTTTGCAGTTCATGTTGCACATATACTTGACGAAGGTGACAATATCAAAATGAAAACTACATACGCGCACATGAGAAGGTGGCCAGAAGTGCAACAGGGTGATATTGTTGGACCTGGTACTATAGTGGGATATGAGGGCACCACAGGAAATAGTGGAGGTTTCCATTTACATATGGGAATGGATATTGGTGGAAATAAACAAAGTCCATCAAGATATATGGGACCAATATTTTCACCATTCTATAATAAGGAAAAGATTAAAGAATTGACGAACCAAGCACCATATTCTACTGATAACAGATTACTACTTGGTACCGATTATTTATCGTTAATCAGGACGGTACTTCTTCCTAGATTTAATGGTAAAAAATTATCTGATGTTGTAGTAGATAACAGTAATGGTATTTATTTATCTTCCGCATCGTTTGTGAACATTGATGGTGTTCCAAGTGATAATATTGCAGCAGGACTATATATTCAATACGATGATTCGGAGGATGCTGTATATTATATGACGGATTCCTCTCATGTAATTGTCAAAGAGGGAATCAATGATCCAGTATATTGGAAATGTGCAGTAGAAAAGGTTGAAATTGATGTAGGATATATTGGACAAAATGTAGTTGATGTGGATGATGATGGAAATACTATTTCATCAACGAAGAGAATAAAAACAATGCTAAAGGTTAACTCAAAACAGCAAATTACTTTAGGTGATGTGGTTAATTTAGGACAAGTATCAGTTAATACTAGTGTAACTACACAGAATATTGTATGGGAACCAGCGGAAGTTGTTTGGGGAAATAATGTTCCATTTTTACCATTGGTAAATGATTCTTCGGAGATATATGATATTGCAGCATTAACGGTAGCAAAAGTATTCAAGAGACCTGAAAATACCGATAAATTAGGTGGAAATTTTACTAAAGGAAAAGATTTGCCAGATGTCAGAGCAATGTCTGAGTGTTTTGATGCTAACAGTGCACTTGTCCAAAATCATATGAAGATACCAGCTTCTTTACTACTAGCAATGTCTGATGCGGTTAATCCATATGCAGTTCCATTCTATGATGGACCTATAGCAGAGACTGGTGGCCAGCCTGGTGCATATGATTATTATTCTTCAAATCCATCACCAACTGTTAATGGTGGAAACTATGGTTATGCGGGTACCGTGAGTGGTGATTTACAAAAACTTCAACTTGCACTGAAAGCTAAAGGATTTGCACCTGATACAATGAATACAGATGGTATATTTGATGCAGATACTCAGACAGCAATACAAAACGCTACTGATGCAATGTCAGCAGCCGGTTTCCCTTATGGCATTGGTTGGGGACGAAATGGTAAACTTGGATATTTTGCAAGTAGTTATTTTGATATGGGTTGGGTTCAATCATGGAATGGCTATGTTACTTATGGAACATATAAGAATGCTGTAACAGCTGGAAAAACTGCGATAGGTTACGCATCTGCAATTACAGGACTTGATTATAATTTCTTATTAGCAGTATCAAGGCAAGAAGGTGGCGTATTCCCAACTCGTGAGTCAATTGAGTTTGTTAAAGGTAAGGGATCAATATCATTTGCAACAAATGAAAGTTTGGCGGCTGTTGTTCCGGGTGACGGAAACTTAGTGGATTTAGATACAATAATTGAATATCCGGATGGTCAACCAAGAATAGTAAGAAGGGCACAAGGAATGTTCCAGCTTACTTGGAGTGTTGGTGCAGGTAGACTTAAAGCAAAAGGTATTACTGGAATTGAGGAAATTGTATCCTGCATTAGGTCGCCAATCACAAATGCTATGCTTGCTTCGGAATATTTAAGAGATAATCAACAACAAGTCTTATCAAATAGAGCTTCTTTAAGTGTTAGTAATCCATATACAGAAATCAAGAACTTTATGAAAAGTGGTAGTACAGGAGCGAAAGCATGGCAAGCAGCAGCAAATTACGCTAATACTAGTCCAGAAACACTATTTATATATGCAATGTCTGCAATCATGTATAATAAGGGACCTGGTGCTGATTCAAAGTATTTTGAGGGATTAAAAAATGTTACATGGAATAGTAGTACACATAGATTATCCTCAAGTGGTTCCACAGGTTATGGATTGACGGTTGTTAACAGTATGATTAATAACTAATCTTTTATCAATTTAAGATTTCACCACAAATATAATTGTGGTGAAATCTTAATATATCAGTAGGAGGAAATTTCATGGATAAAAAGAAAATGATGAAATATATATTGATTGTTTTATTAGTAATTCTTGTGTTAATTATTTTGGAAGTTATGCTAAGAGGACTAGCTAGTGTTTCAGAGGATATCAAAACCAGAAGTCAAATCAGAAAAGAAGAAAAAGAATATCAGCAAACGGAGGAGTATCAAACGGAGTCATATCTGGAAACCTCCATTCAGTCTACAATAGAAATGATTAAAGCAGGAGATTATGAGTCAATATATAGCTTTTTAGAACCAACATATAAAGACTTCATGGAGTTTGATACGGTAGAAAAATTTAAGGATTATATGAATGATTATATTGGTACTCCTATTTCTGCTACGTTATTGAGTCATCAAATATATCAAGATAAATATATATGCAATGTCTCTATTACAACAGAATCAAAAACAGAAGCTTATACCGTATTGGTGAAACCGCTAGAGGGAGACAATTTCTATATCATATTTGACAATATTTTATCCATTCAAAATGTTCTTGATCAATATTTTGCGTTCAATCAATATGTAGAATGTAATTTGCGTTATAGATTAGTTGGCCCATCAGGGATATCTTATGTAGTTGATATCAAGAATACCTCTGGTGCTACACTGGATGGCTCATTTGCTAATACAACACTAACAAAATCAGACTTTTTTGAATATCAGCCTGTGAATGATGTATCATCAATCACGATTGCTCCTGGAGAAACGGCAAGAGTGAGGTTTGATATCAATGAGACTGCTTCTAGAAGATATGAAGAATTATATTTGGATATTGATTATGAAGGAAAAAATGGTGATCAATTTGACATTACACTTTACATAGAAGAATCTTATTAAAAATAAAGGAGGATCCAAATGATAGAAAAGCGAAAAAAAATATTAACTACTTTAGCGATAATACTCCTTGTTTTAATTTTTATACTGATTTCTCTTCAAAAGTTTGCAGATGAAGAGTCAGATATTAGGGCAAAAATTGGTCAAGATGTTGGTAGCAGTACTCTTAGTATTAATGAATTTGTATTACTTTCTGAAAGAACAATTGGGGTATTTTTTAAGTATTTAAGAGAAAATAGAATAGAAGAAGCATATTCTTTATTAAGTCCTGAATATAGAGAAGTTGTGACTTTTGAAAATTTCCAAGATAGTTTTTCTAATATGGAACTTACTTATGAGGTAAAGAATATTTCCAGAAGAACAGAGAATATGTATGTGGCTTCAGTAGAATTATCGGGAGAAAATTGTGAAATGTTAATTATCATGAATGGCGATAGGTTTTATGTTGTTCCAGAGCCTTTCATAAAATATATTCCAATTAATAACTCGATATCGAAAGATGGTGTAAAATATACTCTAATAGGCTATCAAATCAATGTGGATAGTTGTATCATTGATATGACCATTACCAATAATAAAAAACAAGATATCTCTATTTTGGGAAGTAATATTAAGAAACCATCTGGATATACCATTCAAGCAGAGGGAGAAGGAAATGCTACATTTGCTGTTCCAGCTGGGGAAACAAAGGATGTGGAAATCTTCTTTAAGACATCACTTGATTTTCCTGTGGAATTTGAAATTGACAGAGAAGATAATGAAAAAATTAGAATGTATAAATTTAGACTTGATTAATGAAGCATTATAGTATATAATATGTGCGAACCTTAACTTGGACTGTAGAATACTTTATCTCCATTCTTAGTCTATGTTAACGGGGATATTACAAAAAGAAGGAGGTAATCTTACATGGATAAAGCTCAAATCATTAAAGAGTACCAAACACATGAGGGTGATACAGGTTCACCAGAAGTACAAGTAGCTTTGCTTACATATAGAATTGCAGAGCTTACAGAGCATCTAAAAGTTCATAAAAAGGATAATCATTCTAGAAGAGGACTTTTCAAAATGGTTGGTCAAAGAAGAGGCTTATTAAAATATCTTGAGAAAACAGATATTGAAAGATATCGTTCTCTAATTGATAGATTAGGTCTTAGAAAGTAATTAAATGGGAGGTAAACATGCAAGTAATGTTACCTCCCTTTTAAAAGTTTAAAAAGTTGTAATAAAAAATAATGAAAAGTCAGGATTCTATATAATGTAGGTGTAATGTGTGGATGTCATAATTAGGCATTTAGACATTACAACTACATGTAGAGTTCTGAACTAAGGAAGGAGAAAAATATGTTTAAGAGTTATAGTATGGAGCTTGCTGGAAGACCGCTTGTCATTGAAACAGGCAAAATGGCAGGCTTAGCAAATGGTAGTGTATTGGTTAGATATGGAGATACTGCAGTAATTGTTAATGTTACTGCTTCTAAACAACCAAGAGAGGGGATTGATTTCTTTCCACTTTCAGTTGATTATGAAGAGAGATTATATGCAGCGGGAAAAGTTCCTGGTAGTTTTACAAGGAGAGAGGGAAAGCCAACGGATAAAGCAATTTTGGTTTCTAGAGCAATTGATAGACCAATCAGACCGCTTTTCCCAAAAGATATGAGAAATGATGTATGTGTAAATGCCATGGTACTTTGTGTTGATTTGGATTGCTCACCAGAGGTGGCAGCTCAAATTGGAACATCAGCAGCTCTTAGTATTTCAGATATTCCATTTAATGGACCTACTGCTGCTGTTAGTGTTGGTTATGTGGATGGTGAGATTGTTATTAATCCAACTTTAGAACAAAGAGAACGTAATAAGCTTAATTTGACGGTTGCTGGTACCAAGGAAAAGGTATCCATGATAGAGGCTGGAGCTTATGAAATTCCTGAGGATATTATGTTGGAGGCAATTATCAAAGGTCACTCAGAAATTAAAAGAATTGCTGAGTTCATTGAAGGAATTGCCGCTGAAATTGGAAAGCCTAAATTTGAATATCCATCTTGTGCAGTTCCTGAGGATTTGTTTAATGTGGTTGCTGACTATGCACATGATAAAATAAAAGTTGCTCTTCAAGAAAAAGATAAAGAAACAAGGGACAATAATGTTGCAGCTGTTACAGCTGAGATTGAAGAATATTTAAAAGGAAAATATTCTGAAGAAGAATTTGCAGAAATGAAGTCACAAATTGGTGAGGCAGTTTATAAACTTGAAAAGAAAACGGTTAGACATATGATATTGGAAGAGCATACAAGGGTTGACGGTAGAGCGATTGATGAGATTAGACCACTTAGTTGCGAAATTGATTTACTTCCTAGAACACATGGTAGCGCACTATTTTCAAGGGGACAAACTCAAGTGTTATCTATTACTACACTTGGTACAGTTGGAGACGAGCAAGAACTTGATGGATTAGATGAAGAAAAGTCTAAGAGATATATTCATCATTATAATTTCCCTCCATACAGTGTTGGAGAAGCAAGACCTTCAAGAGGTCCTGGTAGAAGGGAAATTGGTCACGGTGCACTTGCAGAACGTGCCTTAGTGCCAGTAATTCCATCAGCAGATGAATTCCCATATACCATTAGAGTGGTATCTGAGGTATTGTCTTCTAATGGTTCTACTTCTCAAGGAAGTATTTGTGGAAGCACGCTTTCATTAATGGCCGCAGGTGTTCCAATTAAAGAGCCAGTTGCTGGTATTTCAACGGGTCTTGTTACAGATGATTCTGACAGAAATAGATATGTTATGCTTACCGATATTCAAGGATTAGAAGATTTCTTTGGAGACATGGATTTTAAAGTGGCTGGAACCAAAAATGGTATTACTGCTATTCAAGTAGATATTAAGATTGACGGCTTGACTTATGATATCATTAAAGAGGCTTTTGAAAGAACGAGAGTGGCAAGAATGTACATTTTAAATGAAGTAATGCTAAAAGCTATTCCAGAGCCAAGAAAAGAGATTTCAAAATATGCTCCGAAGATTATTACCATGACTATTAATCCTGATAAGATTAAAGATGTTATTGGGTCTGGCGGTAAAACAATTAATAAAATCATTGCAGATACAGGAGTTAAGATTGATATTGAAGATGATGGCAGAGTATTTATTGCAGGTGAAGATGCAGAAATGGCTAATAGAGCAAAAGAGACCATAGAGGCAATTGTAATGGAACTTGAGGTTGGAAAAACATATGTTGGAAAAGTTGTTAGAATTATGAATTTTGGTGCTTTTGTAGAGGTTGCACCTGGAAAAGAAGGAATGATTCATATTTCTAAACTCGCAAAAGAGAGAGTGGAAAAGGTAGAAGATGTAGTGAAAGTTGGAGATACGGTTGCTGTTAAGGTAATTGAAATTGATGAGCAAGGCAGAGTTAATTTGATGCGTATTGTGTAGTGGATTTCATGCTACTTTGAATTAGTGGCTTGCAGAGCGAATAGCGACTGATAATTAAAATAAATTTCGGGGCCCGTTATTTGCTCCGTCTTCCAAAATTTATTTTAATTATCAGTCGCTATTCTTGATTGATGCTGTTTTAATAGTAAATAGGAGGGAATGTGTCATGGGAAAAGAGATTAGAATTGTTGCATTTGTTGGACCCAGCGGAACGGGAAAAAGTCATCGTGCTCAAATGGTAGCTAAATCTAAAGGAATTAATTACATTATAGATGATGCCATCTTAATTCATAATAATAAACTTGTTGCAGGTACTTCTGCAAAAAGGGCCAATACTAGGATTGAATCTGTGAAACGCGCCTTATTTTCTTTTGATGGGCAGGCTGATGAGATGAAAAAAGCCATAAAAGCCAAAAAGCCTAAGGCAATTCTGATTCTTGGAACTTCTGATGATATGATTAGTAAGATTGTGAAAAATCTTGATTTGCCTATGCCTTCTGAAACGGTGTACATTGAAGATGTATCTTCACCACAGGAGATTGCACTCGCTAAAAGTGTGAGAATGTCGGAGGGAAAGCATGTTATCCCTGTACCTACTTTTGAAATCAAAAAGGATTTTTCTGGGTATTTGCTTGATCCATTGCAAATCTTTAGATGGAAAGGTAGAGGAACAGCTCCTTATATGACTGAAAAATCAATCATAAGGCCTACTTTTAGTTATTTAGGAAATTACATTATTTCAGATAATGCATTAAGAAGTATCATTGAATATTCGAGCAGAAATATTGAAGGAATTTATAAAATTCAAAAGATTAAAATTGAAAATTATCAAGATGGATTGATTGCCTATATTGATGTCATGTTAGAATATGGTTCTAATTTGATGAAAATCATGGAGGAACTAAAAGTGAATGCAAGAAAAGAAATTGATAGGCTTACGGCTATGAATGTGCTTGATATTCAGGTGACAGCCAAAGGCCTTCATGTTCCCGGAGAAGATGAAACATAAATTAAGAATTTTTACATAAGCTGGAAAGATTTTAATTTATTGTATAATTTACATTTAATTTACATTTTATTAAAAGATTATTTACAGCTTCATTGTATGATAATGGCAGTAATAATTAGGTATAAATAGAATTTCATATATTACATTTTTTTCTTCACTGCTCTAGAGAAAAATTTGCAAATATGTTATCTAAATTTTGCAAAATAATTTCGCACGTTATTTTGCAAAATTTAAAATTTTTATTTATACCAGTTTAATTATTATTCAAAGCAAGTCTCTTTGATGGGGGGATTTTGCGTTAATGTGCTAAGCTTGGGGTGTTTTATCACCCCAAGAAATGCATTATACCTAAGGAAGTTTCTAGAACAGGATGTGATGAAAATCAAAAAGATTTTAGTTGTAGATGATGATAAAAATATATGTGAACTTCTTAACCTATATTTAAAAAAAGAAGGTTTTGAGGTTGTTTTTGCGTATGATGGTAGTAGCGCTGTAAGCAAGGCGAGAGAAGAAGTGCCAAATCTAATTGTTTTAGATGTTATGATGCCTATCATCAATGGATGGGAAGCTTGTAAACTGATTAGACAGTTCACTGATGTTCCAATTATCATGCTTACTGCTCTAGATACTACTGAAAATAAAGTGCAAGGATTAAATATTGGTGCTGATGATTATATTGTAAAACCTTTTGAACCTGTTGAAGTTGTTGCAAGAATTAATGCTCATTTAAGAAGAGCTGAAAAGCAGGATTCAGAAAGTGTTTCGGATTCAAATACTTCATCAGAAATTTCCATCGATAATTTATCTATTAATTTAGAAAAATATGAAGTAAAGTTGAATGGTAAACTTGTACCTGACTTAAAGCCAAAGGAAATTCAACTTCTATTTTTCTTTTTATCAAATAAAAATCAAGTTTTTTCTCGTGAGCAGCTCCTAGATAAAGTATGGGGATATGAATATTTTGGTGGAACAAGAACGGTAGATGTGCATGTAAAAAGCTTGAGAGAAAAACTTAGTAGTTCAAAAAATAAATGGGAAATTAAAACAATTTGGAATGTTGGTTATAAATTTGAAGTACAATAGGAGTATTTATGTTTAAAGGTATTTATTTTAGGTTAGTTGCTACATATTTAACACTATTTTTAGTTGTTATTATCATTATTTCCTTTTTTAGTACATCACTTTTTTATAAAGAGTTTACCAATCAAATTGAAGATAATCTAAGAAACGCAGCAACAAAAACCAATAATCTTATGGAGAGATATTATAATAATGAAATAACAAGAACTGAACTTGCCGCTTGGCTAGATGCCATGGGGTATATCTCTAACATTAAAATTTATATTCTTAATCCGGATACTTCTATATTGCAACAGGTTTCTGCAAATGAAAATTTGAATATGAATGATCAATTAAGGGCTGATATTAAAACTGCCATGGATGGAAATGAAGTGATTCGAATGACATCTATCACTTTAGAACCAGGGCTTGAGGAAGTAGTTTATATTACGGAACCATTAAAATATAATAATGCAGTGAGTGGTATTATCATGATTTTTTCACCATTTACAGAGGTAAATAAATTACTTAAGGAGGCAATTATTACAATTGTCACTGTAGTTGTGATTGTAATTTTAATTGGCACACTTGCCATCCTTAGAATATCTGTTAATATTTCAAATCCTATTAAGCAAATTAGTGATTATGCTAAACAAATAGGAAAGGGAATTGATGTGCCAGATGTGATTATTGAAACGAATGATGAGGTTGCATTGCTTGGTAATTCATTTAACGAAATGAAACGAGAAATCATGGCTACTGAGCAAATGAGAAAAGAAATTGTTGCAAATGTTTCTCATGAACTTAGAACGCCTCTTACATCTATCATAGGATTCATTAAAGGAATCTTAGACGGTGTAATATCAAAAGATGAAGAAGAAAAATATTTATCCATTGCCTATGAAGAGGCAAACAGACTAAAAGAACTTACCAAAGATATTGTAGATGTGGCAAAACTTGAGTCTGGTAATTTATCGCTTAATAAAGAGGAATTTGTGTTAAATGATCTTGCTCATGATGTGTTCATTGAGCTAGAAGATATGGTAAAAGAAAAAAATCTTGATTTTATTCTAGAAGAAAATCAAAAGAATATTATTGTAAATGCAGATAAGGCTAGAATAAGACAAGTTATTATAAATATTGTGAATAATTCTGTAAAATTCACGGAAAAAGGTTCTATCTCCCTTACATTAGATAAAGAGGGGGAAAAGGCAAAAATCATTGTAAAAGATACTGGAACTGGTATTCAAAAAGATAAAATTTCTTATTTATTTAATAAATTTTATACTGCAAATGATTATGGAAGTGCCACTTCCGGCGCTGGTCTTGGTTTAAATATTGTAAAGAATATTATAGACATGCATGAGGGTACAGCTAAAATTGAAAGTGAAATTGGAAAAGGAACAGTGGTAACGGTAATTTTTTAGAAAGGAGTGAGTATAGATGAGTAGAAAGTTTGATATGATTTCCATCTTTTTGATGGTTGTATTAATCGTTATATTATTTTTTGTCATTTTTGGTTACTTTAATGGCTCGTCTATACTAACATCCAGTGAGGGTTCAAACATTCAAAATACAAATCTAATTGGTAGTGGGGATGACAGTACTTCTATCATTAGTAATAGTTATAAGAATAGTGGTGAATCTCCAATTATACCAATTATTAATTCTAATAGTACAAAAGAATCTGGAGATGACATCATAGTGAGTGGTGAATCATTAATGAGTGGTGAAATATCAAATGGAGAAGAACATATTGTTTCTGATAAAAATGAAACACCTGGAGCCACTAACACTCAGACGGTACCATCTACTACTTCAAATCCTTTAATTCTTTCATCAGATAGCAATATTTCTAGCAGAGAGAAGAAAGAAGTTTTAAAAGAATTGGATCAAACATTAATGGAGCTTTTAGAAGTTGTAGATAGTGTCAAAACAGTTGATGAGACTCGCTTAATCACAGATGAAAGCGGGGTGCAGCCATGAAAAAGTTTTTCGTAATGCTAGCTTTTGTTGTGTTTACTTTTTCTGCACCTGTGTACGCTTCGGATGTGAAGGGTGATTCTACTCAGATTCCTTCTATGAGTTGGGAGCAGTATTCGCTCATGATGCAGGCAAGACAAGCAAAGGTGGATATTATCAAGAAGAATAACAGAGAAATTACAAGCCTTAAGGAAGAATTAAAGACTAAAATCTTAGAGGCTGCTACAAAGGTAAATAATTTGAGAATTGATATTTCGAATGAAAATGTCGATATTTCGGATGAAACGATTGTTGAGTTAAGGTCTTTGGCTGAATTTTTGCAAGAGGCAAAAGTGACATTGGAAAATGATGTTGAAAAAATATCTAATGAGATTGATGAAATATTAGATTTGATATCAGCAAAAGGACTAGTGCTAGAAGAATATGATTTAATTATTGAAAAACAAAATACGGTCATTGTTAAAATGAAAGAGATATTAGAAATGGTAAATAAAATTTAAAAATGGAGTAGTGGTAATAAAATGGGTTTTTTTGATAAACTAAAAGAGGGATTGGCTAAAACAAAAGCATCTTTTGATGAGAAAATCAATAATGTTTTTAAAAACTTTAGAAAAGTGGATGAAGAGTTATTAGAAGAGTTAGAGGAGGCTCTGATTTTATCGGATGTTGGATATGAAACAACAGATAAAATTATTAAAGAGTTGAGAGAGGAAATCAAGCTTCATAAGATTGAAGATGCAGATGAAGTTAAAAAGGTTCTTCAAGAAATTATTGCAAAAATATTAACGGAAAAAGATAATTCATTAACACTTGCAACAAAACCTGCAGTCATTTTAGTAGTAGGTGTGAATGGTGCGGGAAAGACTACCTCTATTGGTAAAATGGCTAAAAATTTCAAGGAAAATGGAAAAAAAGTATTAGTTGCTGCCGCAGATACTTTTAGAGCTGCTGCTATTGAACAATTAGAAGTTTGGACAGAAAGAGCTGGAGTGGAAATCCTAAAAAGAAAGGAAGGCTCAGATCCTGCTTCTGTTGCATTTGATGCTGCCAAAAAAGCTAAAGAGGAGGATTATGATATCTTAATTATTGATACGGCAGGAAGGCTTCATACCAAGAAAAACTTAATGGAGGAATTAGAAAAAATTCAGCGTACTGTCAAAAAAGAGTTACCAGATGCGGCTAGTGAGGTATTAATTGTATTAGATGGTACATCTGGTCAAAATGCGTTAATTCAGGCAAAAGAATTTTCTGAGGTAACGGATATTACAGGAATTGTTTTGACAAAATTAGATGGAACTGCAAAGGGCGGAGTGGTCATTGGCATATGCAGTGAACTTAATATTCCAGTGAAGTTTATTGGTGTTGGAGAGAAAATAGATGACTTACAAGAATTTAACGCAGAAGAATTTGCTAGAGCCTTGTTGGGCTGGAACTAGAAAAGGAGTAATTGTTTCATGAAGTTTGGGTTTGTTTCCTTAGGATGTAGTAAGAATTTAATAGATACAGAGATGATGATTGGGTATTATAAAGAGAAGGGACATACCATTGTCAGTGATCCTCATGAAGCAGAAGTAATTGTGATTAACACTTGTGGCTTTATTGAGTCTGCTAAAAAAGAGGCAATTGATACTATACTAGAAATGGCAGATTATAAAAATGAAAATTGTAAAAAGCTTATTGTCACAGGATGTTTAGTGGAAAGGTATTTAGAAGAGTTAAAAAAAGAATTACCGGAGGTAGATTTATTTATTCCTATCAAAGATTATGATAAAATTTTTGACATCTTGGATTATCATCATCGTGTGGTTACTACTGGTAATACATATGCTTATTTAAGAATTGCGGATGGTTGTAGCAATCATTGTACTTATTGTGCCATTCCTAAAATCCGTGGCCCTCTTGTGAGCCGTAAAATGGAAGATGTTTTAAAAGAGGCAAAAGAGCTGGAAGAACAGGGATACAAGGAGTTAATCTTAATTGCACAAGATACAGGTAGGTATGGTCTTGACTTATATGGTGAATCAAAATTGGCAGAGCTTTTGAAAGAGCTTGCTAAACTTGACTTCCAGTGGATTAGATTTCTTTATACATATCCAGAGATGATTACGGATGAACTAATTGAAGTTGTAAAATCAAATCATAATATTTGTCATTATTTTGATATTCCAATTCAGCATATTTCGGAGAGTGTGTTAAAACGAATGGGAAGAATTGGTGGTCCACAGGCAATTAGAGAGGTTATTTCAAAAATCAGAAAAGAGATTCCAGATGCTGTTCTTAGAACTTCTTTGATTGTTGGTTTCCCGGGAGAGACAGAAGAAGATTTTGAGGAGCTATTATCATTTGTCAAAGAAACAAAATTTGATAGATTGGGTGTTTTTAGTTATTCCAAGGAAGATGGAACACCAGCTGAAAAACTTTCAAATCAAATTCCGGAGAATATAAAAGAGGAAAGGCACGGTATCATCATGCAGACCCAGTATGAGGTTTCAGAAGAACATAATCATTCTTTGATTGGAAAAAAATATATGTGTGTGATAGAAGGTGTGTCTCCAGATGAGGGATATTATGTTTCTCGTTCCTACAGAGAAATTCCTGAGGAAGATGGCTTGATATTTGTCAAAAGTGACCAGGAACATGCTCTTGGTGATATGATAGAGGTGAAAATTACAAATACTGCTGAGTATGATTTATACGCTGAAGAAGTTCAGGCATAATTCATTTTATTTTAATGTGACTAAACTTGAGAAGGAGGCAAGCACATGAATCTACCAAACAAAATCACTTTATGTAGAATTATTCTGATTCCATTTATGCTAATTATTCCATTATTTCATATTAGCACCACATTTTTAGGGATTAATGTTGGAAATCTCATTATTTTAGCAATCTTCCTAATTGCTTCTATTACAGACTTTTGGGATGGCTATTTAGCAAGGAAACATAATTTGGTAACGGATTTTGGAAAATTTTTAGATCCTATTGCTGATAAGCTTTTAGTTGTTACTGCCTTGATTATGTTAGTAGAAATGGATATGATTCCAAGCTGGATTCCTATTATTATAATTGCCAGAGAATTTACGGTATCGGGAATTAGAATGATTGCGGCTGGCAAAGGAAATGTCATTGCGGCAAGCTGGTATGG
>JAFUGC010000052.1 GCA_017469565.1 Clostridia bacterium
AAAACATTTCTGGTGAAGATGTATACGTGGTCACACCTGTTCCCATACCGAACACAGAAGTTAAGCACGTAATAGCCGACAATAGTATGGGGACGCCCCATGTGAAGATAGGAATTTGCCAGATTTTTTTATGCCCAAAAAGAGCGTATACTTAAGCTGAAGGTTTAAGTATACGCTTTTATGATACTTCGCTTTATTTTATGATATTATTCCTTATTTACTACTTCATCTGTGCTTCCAAATCCCCCTTTTCTTTCGCCTGTGGCATTATCTCCATCTGCCACTAAAAACTTCTGAAAATATGCTTGTCCAATGGCATCATGTTTTTTGATATGAGTATCTACAGGAAAGAAATTATAGTAAGCATACATGATATGTCCATCATTATCTGGATTTTCATAATAATCACTTTCAATGACTCCAATGCTATTTGCAAGTATTAAGCCTTTTTTCATTGGATTGGAACTTCTATTTGCTAGGAATAATGCTTCATCTTCTAAAAAATATGCTTTAAGTCCTGTTTTAATAAGGGTTGGTTTAATTTCGTCATATTCATGTTTGCCAAGCATAAAGCGTTTTACATTTTCAAAGACGGTCTTCCAAATAGTTGGTATCACCACATCTTCTGCAGCCTCTAAATCATATCCTACAGAATTCTTTGTTTTCCTGATTGGTAAATTAATATCTTTATCTTCATATCCTTTGCAAACTTCAAATCCTCTGATTCTCATAATATTCCTCCCTATTTTTAACATCTAATTTTTAATTCCTTTATAGTATAAAATATATTTTTTTTTAAGTCAATTGATGCAATTTCTCTTTTCCTATGATACAATTTATTTATTAATATTCTGCTTATATTTAGGAGGACTTTTATGAAGAAAAATTTTTGGATATTCATGATAGTCATTTTTATTATATTAGCATTCATATTCTTTTGGTGGAAAGGTGTAGGTCGTGTGCAAGAGGACATTACAGAAAAAGAGAGTGAGCCTATTGTACAGCATGATTCTGCTTTTGATGAGGAGTATGATGTTGATATTGATGATGAAACAATAACTTTTACTAGTAAGGATGGAAAGACCGCTATCATATATGTTTTTGATAATGATCACTTGGATAATGTGTTATATGTTGTTGCAGTGGAAGATGAAAATGCTGCAGAATATTTAAAAAATGAGTATGAAAAACAGGTTGGTAATGGTATAATTGATAGAGTTGTTAGTTCTGAAAATATTGTCTCTATCAAATATGATAAGAGTTATTTTGAAGAATATAGTAATTACACTAAGGATGAAATTCAGGATTTATTAATTAATAATGACTTTACTACAATTATAGAAGATGATTAATTGTTTTATGGATTATCATTGGGAGTAACGAATAATTTTACCATAGAAAAGCTGATGAATGAAATGAAAAAACATATAAAAAGGAGAATAAAATCATGGATAAGAAAAGACTGAAGTTAATATTTGTATTATTGATTATTGTTGTTGTAGCCTTCATAGCTCTTAGAATTTTAAAAGCAAAGCGAAATAGTTTTAATGTAGATAGTCTTGTTACTAGTGCAGTGGAAGGTACTAATTGGCCAATAAATGATGTTCCTCTTATTGCTAAGGAAGGATTAATAGTGGAAGACGTTGGGGAATATAATTGTCAAGCAAGTATCTCGTCAGGAGTTTCTTATGATGAGGTTAGAAAGTATTTGATACAACTTTATAACCTTGGCTTTAATCCATATGAAGAATTTGGCTCTTTAAATCCTAATAGGCTTGTGCCAGCTGGTAGTGCTCAGAGTTTAAATGAGGTTTCTTGGATGGGACAAAAAGATAATTATACCATTAGCGTACTATGGGCAAGGGAAAATTCTACGGATGAGTTTGGCATTGCTTATGAGTTCAATTTGGATGTCAATTTGTTTATTGATCCAGGTAATTTGAGTACGGACAATACAACAAATGAAAATGAGAATCAAGCAATTAATTTTGGTGATCTTGTTTCTGGAGAGGAAGATTCTTTAAAAGAGGAGTCAACATCTGGAGAAACTGAAATTTCGAGTGAGACTATTATTAGTGGAGAAACTCAAACTTTAGATGAGGATTTATTATCCGGAGATAACACGAATATTGAGGAAAATGTAGTATCTGGTGAAGGTGAGATTGATGGCTAAAGAAAAACATAGAAATGTGATTATTGTTGGATGTAGTAGGTTTGGTGTTAAGCTTGCAGGTTCATTATCTAGTTTAGGATATAATTTAACGATTATTGATAAAGATGAATCATCTTTTTTGAAACTTCCAGATAACTATAGCGGTTATGAAGTTTGTGCAGATGGCACAGATGTTAATATTTTAAAAGATAACGGAATTGAAAGTACAGATATGTTTATTGCTGTCACCGAAAGTGAGAATGCAAACATCTTAGCAGCTAAGATTGCACGTGAGATTTATGATGTTCCGGAGGTCTATATTAGACTGACAGATATTGAAAAGGAAACCTTAATTGATGACCCTAATATTAAAGCAATATATCCATTTAAATTATCAGTAGAAGAATTTAAGAAAATCAGTTCTGTACAGATAGATGATGAACAATAAGAAGATTTTGTGACAATTAGAATATATAAGAGGGGTTTTTATGAATATAGTAGTTGCTGGAGGAAGAGAGGAAGCAGATTTTTTAATTGGTTCCTTGCTCTCAAAGAAAATAAAGTTAAAAGTTATTAATAATGATGCTAACTATTCCAAATATCTTTCTGAAAAACACAATATTTCAGTTTTAAATGGTGATCCTAGTAAGGAGTATATATTAGAAGATGCGGATATTTTGGATTATGATGTATTAGTTGCCTTAGATAGTAGCGATGCAGACAATTTTGTAACTTGTCAAATTGCAAAGAAAAGATTTCGTGTGAAAAAGGTCGTTTGTACGGTGGCAAATCCAGCCAATGTGGATGTTTTTAAAAAACTTGGAATTAATAATGTCATTAGCTCTGCTTATTCCGTTGCAAGACTTTTAGAGCAGGCTACTACTCTTGAAAATTTAGTAAACACTTTATCAGCTGAAGATGAGGCATTTTCAATGAGTGAAATTATCATTGAAGCGGATGCTTATTATGCTGGAAAGCAATTAAAAGAGGTAAAACTTCCTTCGAAGGCGAGAATTACATGTGTGATACACAAAGGTAAGATGGTAATTCCAACAGGTCAAACGGTTATATATGCAGAGGATAAAGTTTTATTATTGTCTAGTAAAGAATGCCATAAGGAAGCAATAGAATGTTTGTCGGGGGTTCGAAAAAATGACAAAAAGTAACGAAAGGGTTTTATCGCCTGCAAAAGTGATTTTCGGATATTCAGGATTTTGTATGATGATTGTGGGAATTGCACTTTTGTTTCCACTTTGGGTATTGTTTTTTTATCCTGAGGAAGTGATTTATGCCAAAAATTTTATCATTCCATCTGCTGTTGCAATACTGATTGGTTTTCTTATGTTCAAACCAATATATCGAAAAAAAGCAGATCTTGATAAAAATTATGATAACTTCATTGTTGTACTTGCATGGATTTTTGCGGTGATTGTATGCGCGTGTCCTTATTTACTAACGGGAAATTATACGGTAACGCAAAGTGTTTTTGAAGCCACTAGTGGGCTTACCACAACTGGAATCACTGTGATGGATGTTGATCATCTTCCTAAAATATATCTTATGTTTAGAAGTACTACATTATATGTTGGTGGAATTGGAATTATTCTTATTATGACTTCATTGTTTGCAACAACTTTTGGTATGAGGCTTTATAATGCTGAAGGACATCCCAATAAACTGATTCCTAATGTGATTAAATCTGCAAGAATGATTGTATATATTTATACTGGTTACATGATTGTGGGAGCTATCTTATTTGTCATATTTGGTATGCATCCGTTTGACGCAATCAATCATTCTATTGCTGCTGTTTCAAGTGGAGGTTTTTCAACAAAGAGTAGAAGTATAGGATATTATCATTCGATTCCTATTGAAATTATTGCGATGGTGCTTATGATTCTTGGTACTACTAATTTTATGTTGAACTTGATGATTCTAAAGGGAAAGTTTAAAATTTTCTTGAATCATTGTGAAGTGAAACTTACTATTGTTGCTTGGGTTATTTTAGTTCCTATTCTTGCATGTGCTTTACTTGGAGGCGTTTGTGCCACGTTTGGGGAGAGCTTTAGAGTTTCTCTTTTCCATATTGTTTCAGCAATGAGTACAACAGGTTTTCAAATCACGGAAAGCTTTCATAATTGGCCTACGGCGGGCATGTTTATCTTGGCTGTTTTAATGATGATAGGTTTCCAAAACGGCTCAACTTCAGCTGGTATTAAGGAATACAGAGTTGCCATTATTTTAAAATCAATTTATTATGATATCAAATCAAAACTTGTTAGTAAAAGAGTTGTAATTCCAAGAAAGATTAATATGTATGGAGAAAATGTAGACTTAACTCCAGAAAGAACCTTTGATGCGCATAATGGTGCAATGCTTTATTTAGGCGTAATTTCGATTGGAACGCTGATATACACTATGTGTGGAAATTCCGTTGCGGATTCTATGTTTGAATTTGCTTCTATTTTAAGTTGTGTTGGGCTGTCTACTGGAATTAGTGGAGCGGCAGCTGGTCCTATTGCAAATTGGGTTGCCATTGTTGGAATGCTAATAGGAAGGCTTGATTTTTATCCGGTAATTTTGGTAACACTTTTAAGTTGTAAAGGGATTGGAAAAGGTGTACGAAGAATGATGAGAAAGGAAGATACGGATTAACATGGTTTGTATTGGTAACAAATGGGACGAAATTTTAAAGGATGAATTTGAACAGGAATATTATCAAAAAATAAGAGAGTTTTTAAAGTATGAATATTCTCATTATAAGGTTTATCCTGATATGCATGACATTTTTAATAGTTTGAAATATGCAGATTATGATAATATTAAGGTTGTGATTATTGGACAAGATCCATATCATGAAGAGGGGCAGGCACATGGGCTGTCTTTCTCTGTGAAACCTGGAATTGAAATTCCTCCATCACTACTAAATATTTATAAAGAATTGCAAGATGATTTAGGATGTTATATTCCGAATAATGGTTATCTTGAAAAATGGGCCAAACAAGGAGTATTACTCTTGAATAATGTTTTAACGGTAAGAGCTCATCAGGCAAATTCACATAGAACTTGTGGATGGGAAACATTTACAGATGACATTATTAGAGAGCTTAATAAAAGAGACAAGCCAATTGTTTTTTTAGTATGGGGTTCCTGTGCAAAGCAAAAAGAAGCACTTATCACAAATCCTCATCATTACATATTGAAGGCACCGCATCCTAGTCCTCTTTCTGCTTACAGGGGATTCTTTGGGTGTAAACATTTTTCGAAGGCAAATGAGATTTTAAAGGCTAATGAGGAAGAGCCTATTGATTGGCAAATACCAAATATTTAATAGGAAAGGATGTATGAAAAAATGAAAAAAAATGCAAAGGTTTTAGTAGTTGTTCTTGTAATTCTTGTAATATTGGCTGCAATTTTCATGGGAGTATTTTTTATGAGTAAGTCTAAGAAAAATGATGCTCCTAATAGTCTCGTAGAGGGCAATACACAGATTGAGAATACAGAGGTTAAGTATGTGCCAATTAGTAAATTGCCTGTGGACTATTCAATAGAGGATGCCATCAAAGATAGGTGTTTTGCAGTAAGTGATATGGAATATAATAAAGATGTGATAGATACTTTTTTATCTGGAATTGAGAATAAGAAAGCTTCTAATCTTCGTATAGCATACTTACTTTCTAATGATAAGGTAGCTTTAGTGGACATTGTTTATTCTAATGATAAAATGGTGGTAACACAAGATAATTCTAGAAGTGAAGATTTGAATACAGAAACTACTATTGTTACAAATGAGTATGATATGACATCGGATTATCGTTTTACCTATAATGACATTTTATTAAATGATGGTTCGGTAATCACAGAATATATGTTAAAGGATACGAGATTAGGAGAAGAATTTGTTTCTGATGTTATTTTATTTACGGTTGTGAACACATCGCTTAAAGTGGAAGATTTTGAGCCGATTGCATTTGATGCTACTGTTGAGAAGATAGAGGATTCTTTGATGGTGATAAAACCTTCAGAATCTTCTAATGAATTTAATGTTTCTCCAGAGTTTTATATCTCATTAGATGTGGACGGAACATGGAATGGAATAACTTTTGAGGTAGGAGATAGGTTAAAAATAACATATAGTGGGGAAATTACTGAGACTGCTGGAATGCATCAAATTGCCGCTATAGAATCTATTGACAAATTCTAATATGAGGTGCTATAATACAAGGTGTTTGGAGGAAACTGCAAACAAATTATTTTTTATTAATACTAGGACAAAGTAGAATATCTGAACTTCCTTTAGAGATAGCTTGTCACCGGCTGAAAGCAAGCTTAGGATAAGTATTTGAAAAACTACCCTATCAAAAGTATTACGCTGACCAGCGTTATCATCGTGAATTAAGTTAAATTTAGGATGGAACCGTGCAGATAAAGCACTCCTAATTCTTTGGAAAGGGAATTAGGAGTGTATTTTTTTATGCACTCCTAGAAAATAAATATATTGTTAAGGAGGAAGTAAAGTGATTAAGATTACATTAAAAGATGGCTCAATACTAGAAGTAGAGAGCGGTAGCACTGTTTTAGAGGTTGCTAAAAAAATAAGTGAAGGCTTGGCAAGAGTTGCCACTTGTGCCAGCGTGAACGGAAAAACAGTAGATTTAAGGTATGAATTAAATGAGGATGCAGAGCTTAATATCTACACATTTGATAATGATTTAGAGGGAAAGAAGGCATACTGGCATACCACGGCTCACATCATGTCACAAGCGGTAAAGAGATTATTCCCTCATACAAAGCTTACCATTGGTCCATCCATTGACGAAGGTTTCTACTATGATTTTGATCCAGAAGAAAACTTTACAGATGAGGATAAAACAAAGATTGAAGAGGAAATGAAAAAAATTATCAAAGAGGATTTGGCAATTGAAAGATTTGAACTTCCAAGAGCGGATGCTATTAAGCTTATGGAGGAAAGAGGAGAATCTTATAAGGTACTTTTAATTGAAGATTTACCTGAGGATGAACCAATTTCTTTTTATCAACAGGGAGAATTTGTAGATCTTTGCAGAGGGCCACATCTAATGTCTACAGGAAAAGTCAAAGCGGTTAAGATATTATCATCTTCTTCTGCATACTGGAGAGGAGATGCCAAAAATAAGGCACTTCAAAGAATTTACGGAATATCGTTTACTAAGAATGCAGATCTTGAAGAATATGTAACAAAATTGGAAGAGGCAAAAGAAAGAGATCACAGAAAGCTTGGAAAAGAGCTTGGCATCTTCATGACACATGATTTAACCGGAAAAGGTTTGCCAATGTTCTTACCAAATGGCTATATCATCTGGGAAGAGCTTGAAAATTATATTAAGGGAAAAGAGAAAAAGCTTGGCTATAAACATGTTTTAACACCACCTCTAGGAACCGTTGATTTGTATAAAACATCTGGTCACTGGGATCACTATAAGGACAACATGTTCCCTAAAATGGAAGTGGAAGGAGAAGAGTTTGTGCTTCGTCCAATGAACTGTCCACACCACATGATGATTTATGCGAATGACATTCACTCTTATAGAGACTTGCCAATCAGGATTGGTGAAATTGCAAGGGACTGTAGGTTTGAGGCAAGTGGTACTCTTAAGGGAATTGAGAGAGTTAGAACCTTCTGTCAAAATGATGCTCATTTATTTGTGACAAGAGAGCAAATTGAATCAGAGTTTAAGAGTGTAGTTGATTTAATTCTTGATGTCTATAAAGAGCTTGATATTAAGAATTATCGCTTTGAATTATCCCTTAGGGATCCAGAAGATACTGTTAAATACTATCCAGATGATGAGATGTGGAACACTGCTGAGGATACCTTAAGACAAGTTTTGAATGATATTGGAATTGAGTATATAGAGAAAAAAGGTGAGGCAGCATTCTACGGACCAAAATTGGATGTTCAGGTAAAACCAGCTGTGGGAAATGAGTATACACTTTCTACTTGTCAGCTTGACTTCTGCTTGCCAATGCGTTTTGAGCTTGCCTATATTGATAAAGATGGTCAAAAGAAGACTCCAGTAGTACTTCATAGAGCCATCCTTGGAAGTATTGATAGATTCATGGCTTTCTATTTGGAGGAAACAAAGGGTGCACTTCCAACTTGGCTTTCACCAGTACAAGCAAAAGTACTTCCAATTTCCACAGACAAGCACATGGAATATGCAGAAAAAGTATATCGTGCCCTTAAGGATGCAGGCGTCAGAGTAGAACTTGATGATAGAAGTGAGAAGATTGGCTACAAGATTAGAGAAGCTCAAGTGCAAAAGATTCCTTATATGCTAGTGTTAGGAGATAAGGAGATAGAAGCTGGTGCTGTTGGTGTGCGTAATAGGAAAGACGGAGATTTAGGACAAATGCCTTTAGACCAATTTGTAGAGAAGATAAAAGAAGAGATTGAGAAGAAGTCACTTTAGTTCAAAGTAAGAGACTGCCTGAAAACGGGGCCGTCAAAACGAAAAAGATTGTCTCGTTTTGACGGTCCCGTTTTTGGGCTTTTTTTCTTGGAACAAAATGATTTTCTTTTTCGTCCAAAAAGTGTATGATGTAATCAAGGGGAGTGATGTTTTCGGAAGGTGTCCCTAAAAACATCAAAAAGATTGGAAGGATGGTGCTTATGAAATTAGCCAAAACTTTTGCTCTTGCGGGAGCTATTGTACTTGTAGGAGCAGGAATAGGGATAATGAAACATAATCAGGAGGTGAATGTTCCTTTGTATCAAGGAGAAACTGTATTTGCGGGTAGTATTGAAACAAAGAAAGAGAAGATTGTTTATGATAAGTTATCAGAGGCAAAGGTGTCTTCTGCGAATGAAGTGAATAATGTGATTCCTATTACTGCAAGTTTTGATTTGAATTTTGAAGAGGATGTAACTAAGGAATATGTGGAAAATACTTTTAGCATCAAGCCTTCAAAGGCGTTTGAGGTTATAGAGATTAATCCTAGATATTATCAGCTTACAGTAGTGAATGGACTAGAGGATGATCAAATTTATAATATTATAGAGAAGACAACTTCTGGCACGGAAAAATGGGCTTTTCAGACGGAGAAGATTTTTAAGGTGGATTATACCTATCCGGACAATAATGAATTTTTAACGGAAACAGGAGTACCGGAGATTCGCTTTAATAATAAGCTTGCAGATAATGTGAAGCTTAAAGATTATATTTCCATAGAACCTAACATCAATGGAGAATGGAAGAATAGTTATACTTATAATTATCGCTTTGAACATGATACTCGTTTCAAAACAAATACAACCTATACTATGAAAGTAAAAAAAGGTTTGAAGGATATAGATGGAAATGAGCTAAAGGAAGATTATGAGTTCTGTTTTTCTATTAGCAATGAGGAGGATATTTCGGCGAACTTGGTCATTTTAAATATCTATAAGCCAGGGGACCTGATTGATTTGAACTTAAACTTAAGTCTTAATTTGAATAAGGTGCTTTCTGTGAAAGAGGCGGATATTAAGATTCTTAATTTGGGTTCTAAAGAAGAGTATATTAAAGCATTGAAAAATGTCAATTACCTTGATACATTAAACAATTATTACAAATCAAGGAGCTATACCTCTGTTTTTACAAAGGATGTTAAATCCGAAATTACCAATGCTTACAATGATGCTAAGGCGAAAAGCAGATATTATTTTTATGATGAGATTGCGTTAGACAGTAATTTATCAATTAACGAGGAGGGGTATTATTTAGCACTTTTCAATTTAAATGGAACAATTAGTGCTGCACTTTTTGAAGTTAATAATGCCTCTGCTACTTGTTCTACTTTGGCATCGGATAACTTTATGATTTTATATAAAGGAAAAGATGGGAAAAATAATAGCGTAGAGGTGTATGTAAATTCTGAAAAGCTAGGCACCACATCAGAGGAAGGACTTCTTTATGTAGAGAGCTTTAGGGATATTATCAATAACTTGGATAAAGAGATTAATTATATTGAATTTAAGAGTGGAAATACAAACTTAATCTGTGATATTTCTGGTCAGGTAAATAGCGAATATACAGGAGAAAATGCACTTACTTCTCTTAGCAGATTCCACAATGGCTATGTTTATGTGGATAGAAATTACTACAAGGTAGGAGAGACCATTCATTTCTGGGGATATGCCAAGAACAGGAAAGCACAAGTGAAGGATGCACTATTAAAGATTACCTCCAATTATGATGATATTTTGGCTGAGATTCCTTTGCAACTAAATGAAGTGGGAGCCTTTGAAGGCGAGTATGAGATTTCTGATGTGAACCAAGAAAGTTACCTTTCTCTTGCTCTTTCTATAGGGGAAGATATTATCAGCACAAGACATGTGGAAATTAGAAATTATGAGTTAAAGCAATATCAAATTGAAGTGAAACCAGAAAGCACCAAATATCTTGATGGAGATACTGCAATCATTAACGTTTCAGCAACTACTTATGATGGAACTCCACTTGACAATTTGGATTTTTCCTATGAGATTGATAACAGATATTATGGAAATAATGCAAAATCACATAGTGGAAGTGTGAAAACGGATGCCTCAGGAAATGCAACAATTCAGATACCACTTGTTTTAAATAAGAGTCAGGCAAATATCTTTCCTGAGACGGTAAGAGTGACCATTTTAAATTCTTATATAGATGGGGAACAAGAAAGTGTTTATTTTACTGTATATCCATACAAACATTATGCGGATGGCAGAGTCAAATTTATTGTGGATGAAAATAAGTATTATATTTCACTCAATGAATACTTATCTTTGGATAATAGTGTGCCTGCGAGTGACAAGATAAAGGTTGTTGCTAAGGCTTATAAGACGGTAAGAACCGTAACGGGTACAAAATATAATAAATATACAAAAGAGATGGAAGATATTGTTGACTACCAAGAAGTAGCAGAGAGCAGCTACGATAAGTCTTTTGTGGTAAACATGAGTGAGGGAAAAGGTTCTTATGAGCTTTCAAATTACAAGGAGGATCATAATTGCTATTATAGGTTTTATGCTTATTTAATCACAGACACAGGAAAAGAACTTGCCTTAAGTTATAACGGGCAAATCTCTACTTATTCTTACAAGACAATTGATTCTACCACAGAGTATGAAGAGATAGAATATGTTGCACCGGTGATTAATAATGAATTGACATATACCTTAGTATATGAAAAGAATGATAAACTTAAAGTGGGAGATGAAGTTTATTTCTATTTGAAAGATGAGGAAGGTAGAAGATTAAATGACTATTCGATGTTTGAATTTTATACCTTAGTTGTTTCTGCCGATGGAAATAAAATCTATCCAAATAAGGGAGAAAGACCACATTTTACCTTTACCAAAGAGATGGGAGCTAATGCTTCTACTTATACCCTTCTTTATGATTCTTTGAAGACGTATGCCCCAGTATCCAATTACAATATTTATTATTCTTCAAGATTTATCATAGCAGATGGTTATTTCTGGCGTCAAACTCCTGAAATTAGTCTTTGTGAAGAGGAGTTATCTTTAAACGTGGAACTTTCTTTTGATAAAGAAGTTTATGAGCCAAAAGATGTGGCAGAGATTACGATTAAAGTTACCGATCATGGGAAAGGAGTAAAGGCAGGAGTTAATCTTTCCGCCGTAGATACGGCATATATCGATGCCAATGGACAGGCATATAGTAATATTATTAGTAGCCTAATGAATTCGTACGACATTGGTTCTTCGAATAGTGGAATCAAATCCATAGCAAGTGGAGCTCGTACGAACGCATTTGGCGATATGGCGGCAACTGAAAGTGTCAAGGCGATGGATGATGGGGAATATATGGGCAGTGATAGAGGTCTGCTTAGAGATGATTTGCGTGTTACAGCATTTTTTGAAAGCTTGGTGACAGATGAAAATGGTGTGGCAAAGGTTTCTATCAAACTTCCAGGTAATATTACGGAGTGGACTATCAAGGCGCATGCAATATCCAATGATTTTAAGGCAAAGGATACGGAGGAAAAAATCAAAGTAAGCAAAGATTTCTATGTCAATGTCAATCATAAAGACAGATATTTAGTAGGCGAACATTTTGCATTTAATGTCAAGAGCTTTTCAAAGTTATACAGCGGAAAGGATGTCAAATTGGATGTTCAAATTTTGAATGCGAATGACAGTGTGATTGAGCAAAAGACATTGGCAACGAATGTTTCAGAAGTATTTTCTTACAAAATGGAAAAGCCGATTGAAACTGCAGGTATATATAAAATCAAGATTACAGGTACTTGTGAGAATTTAAAGGATGTCCTTGTAGATGAAATTGAAGTGACGGAGAGTTTATTAGATGCCACTATCAGAGAAGATTTGGTTTTGCATCTTGGAGATAAAATTACGATTATTTCTCCAAAGGGATACTTGTATATTTTAAATACGGATGTTGCTGACATTTTACCAACTATTTTTGAACTTACGCATTTGTACAATACAGATAGAAATGATTCTACATTGATTTCTAATGAGGCAAATAGAATTTTTGAAAACTTGCTAAATGGAGTGGAATTTGACTATGCTGAGAAATACAGTTATGGAGCTGATAAGAATATATTTAAAGTGATGAAAAATAGCTCGGATGATGCAAGACTTGCACTTAGAATGCTTGCTACTAAGACATTAAAAATTGGTAATGAGGAAGTAGTTGAAAAGATAGAAGTAAGACTTGGTGAATATGCTGCTCTTTGGGCAAAGGTGAATATCGGCAGAGGAAGTTTAAAAGAATTGCGCGAGGAAAAATCGAATGTTTTGAAGAATTCTTCTCAGTACAAAGCGGAAGATGTATTGTATTTAGCTCTTGCGTTTGCGGACATTGGTTCTTATGAAGATGCTACTGCGTTATATGAACTTGTTAAGGATAAAGTATCTGCACAAAACGAGATAGAATATGAATTAAAAGTGATTTTAGCAATCAAGCTAAACTTAGTAGAAAGCAAGGAACTTTATGAGGCATATAGCAAGATGGATTTACTTCCGGAAAACAGTGATTTCATTAAATTATTCTATGTACAAAATGCTGTTTCTAAGAATTGTAAGAAGGGAATTCTAACGCTTCGTATTAATGGTGAATTAGAAGAGGTGGAAGTAAGAAATGTTGGCTTGACGAGAAAATTAATTTCTAGAAAAGATGACATTGAGGTTATTTCCATGTCAGACAATTTGAAATTCATGATAGAGCAGTATAAGCCGGTTGATTTTAGTGCCATTCCAAATAACAGCTACATTCTTTCAAAGACATACAGCAATACAAACACCAGGGAGGGAGAGGTAGTAGAAGTAACCATCAAAGTGGATAACAAAAAACTTTATGATGAGGGGCACAAGTATGGCTATAAGATAGAAGATGCTATTCCTAATAATATGACATTTATGGAGTATTTGCATGGACAAAATACGAGTGGCTATCTAAGAAAACAAGATGGACAAAAATTGACGATAAATCTATGGAATCCGTATGACCCTAAGTACAATCCAGCGGCTACTACATCAATTATTAGATATAAAGTAAGAGTGACAAACTCAGGTGAACAATATGAGCCAGGAACGATTATGCTTACATACAGTGATGAAATAATGGATGGAAATAGATAGATTGACAATGAGATTAAATAAAACTAAAATATAGGTAAGACTTGATAAAAAGGAGATGGATTTCATGGATTTAGGAAATTTAGGAGAAACTTTAGGAAGTGTTCTAAATGGTGGTGTTGGCGAGATGATTCAAAATGCAACAGATGGAAAGGATACCGGTAGCTTGGTACAAGAGATAGCCTCAAAAGTAGTGGGGGAAGCAGGTGATTTGACTACGCTTAGTGATGCACAAATAAATGAGATTATTCAAAAAGTAATGCTAAAACTTAATATTAGTGGTGTGGATCAAGGAGAAATTGTGGCAAAAGTAAAGGTAGCACTTGAATCCTTTAAAAGAGCTCTTAATAAGTAACAACTGAAAAAGCAGACAAATAGGACAAATAGGGACAATCATTTTTGTACGGTTTTGTGTCAAAATTTGGTTATTGACACTTGTATTTTGTTATAATAAACTAAAAAGTAGAAATAGCGAAAACTTTAAGAATCAATTCTGGAGAAAAATGAAAGAATACGGAGATGGTACAAATGAAGAAAATGATAGATTTGAATAGAAACCCGGAAACCGTTGGGGCTGTACACACACACACACACACACGAATGATTGCCTAAATAATCGTAAAGAAAAAATAGAGGAAGATTTTAGAACACACTTGGCAAATTTTTTACCAAGTGTGTTTTTAGTACTGTTAATTATGTTTGTATTCATATTTCTTTTTATAAATATGCCTAAACAGGTTCAAGCCACTATTACATCTGGGTCTGGTAATGTTGGCGTTAGAAATGCCGATATCGTTTTAGTAACATTAAATGGAAATCAATTCAAAAAGGCATATAGCTACGCTGCACTTTGCTGCTATGCAGTCATATACGGAAACAACGGTGAAACATATACCGGACCAATTTTAGTTAGCATATATCAACAAGGTGCAGCATTTAAAAAAGGTTCAACTGTTTATAGCTCTGCTGGTTCTTTTAGTTATGGGGGGTATACATGGTATTATTCGCCAGCAAGTGGTTGGGAAAAAGGTTCATATACAGACTCTAATAGTAATTTGAACCCGCCCAAATATGTATCCAATAGTATTCTAACTAATGCTGTAGTTGAAATTGCAAAAAAGATGGTAGAAGATCATATGACTATTTCAGGGGCTGTTAATGGAGGTCATTCAGGTGGTACAGCGACATGTACAGAAGGTTTTACTTGTACAAAATGTGAAATACCTGTTCCTGCCTTAGGACATAATTATCAGACAGCAACAACTTCAACCAATAATGGAGTAAGAACAGATGCAACTTGTACTGCAGCGGCAACGTATTACCAGAAGTGTTCAAGATGTACAACTAAGGATACAAGCAAGTACAATTCTGTAGGCAGCGCGTTAGGGCATGATTTTACATCACAAACAACAACGAGCACGTATTTAAAATCAGCTGCGACATGTACAGCGAAAGCGGTATATTATTATAAATGTTCAAGGTGCACAGAGAAAGGAACAACTACCTATGAATCTGGCAGTGCCTTAGGACATAATTATCAGACAGCAACAACTTCAACCAATAATGGAGTAAGAACAAATGCCACTTGTACTGCAGCAGCAACGTATTATCAGAAGTGTTCAAGATGTACAACTAAGGATACAAGCAAGTACAATTCTGTAGGCAGCGCGTTAGGACATGATTTTACATCACAAACAACAACGAGCACATATTTAAAATCAGCTGCAACATGTACAGCAAAAGCGGTATATTATTATAAATGTTCAAGGTGCACAGAGAAAGGAACAACTACCTATGAATCTGGCAGTGCGTTAGGACATGATTATCAGACGGCAACAACTTCCACCAATAATGGAGTAAGAACAGATGCAACTTGTACTGCAGCAGCAACGTATTATCAGAAGTGTTCAAGATGTACAACTAAGGATACAAGCAAGTACAATTCTGTAGGCAGCGCGTTAGGGCATGATTTTACATCACAAACAACAACGAGCACGTATTTAAAATCAGCTGCAACATGTACAGCAAAAGCGGTATATTATTATAAATGTTCAAGGTGCACAGAGAAAGGAACAACTACCTATGAATCTGGCAATGCATTAGGGCATGATTTCACTTCACAAACAGTAACGGTCACCTACTTTCGAACTTCTGCCACGGTTTTGGAAGCAGCAACTTATTGGTATAAATGTACGAGATGTACGGAAAAAAGTAGTACAGACTATTACTATTATGGTTCGCCAATAGAAGCCAATTATGAAATGGATTCTATGATATATGAAACATTGCAAGAAGCCATCGAAATGGTTCCGAGCGGAGGGGTTGGGACAATCAAGGTACTAAAGGATGTAGTAGATGCTTCAACTGCTGAAGTACCCGAAAACAAAACAATTACGCTTGATACAAATGGAAACACCATTACTAAAATGACATCTGGAATTATCAATAACGGAGTCTTAAATATTACTGGGTTAGGTACTATAAAGACAAGTACAAATAATACATTTATGAATTTGATAGAAACATGGAATACTCTTAATGTAACTGATGTTACGCTAGAGCATCAGGGATCTACCATGTCATATTGGAGAGTAATTGAAGGAAATGGTGGAACCGTTACGCTTAACAATGCCAATCTTAAGATTGAAAATAATGTTGGTTCTAGTAACTTTGGCAGAGGAATCATGGTAAAAGAAAATCTAATTCTTAATATAAATGGTGGAATAATCTCAGAAAATACTGGCGCAGGAGGATTGGGATTATCTATAGAATATAGTGGTGGAGGAGATATCACGGTAGTAGGAGCAACTATTACTAGTGACTATATTGCAATATACAATGCAACAAACAACGCTAATATTGTTATTGGTACTCCTTATGATGGAGAGATTTCCACCACTTCTCCAGTCATCCAAGGTGAGACTTATGGTATCAGTGGTAGCTTTGAGTTTTATGACGGTGTCATTATCGGGAAACCAAATGCCCTAACTCAAGAGCCGAATGTAATAGAAACAGATTATCAATTAAAATACGGTACATCAGGAGATGACTACCAGACGGTGACACTTATACTTCCTACTTACACAGCAACATTTAGAGGTAATGGTGGCACAACACCAAATCCAGAAATATTCACAAGATTTTATGGAGAAAAACTTGTTGATACGATTGATGATTATCCAACCACCATAAGAGATGGCTATGAATTTGAGGGGTGGTATACGGCGGAAATTGGTGGCGTCAAACTTTCAGAGGTATCTGTCATGCCGAATATGAATGTGACGTACTATGCGCATTGGACGTCTAACTATAGTGTAGAGGGGGAATATTATCCAACATTAGAGGAAGCATATAATGCGGTAAGCGGTGTAGTGGGAAGTAAAAATGGAACAATTGTAGCCGAGAGAGATAATGAAGATAGTTCTCTATTTACAGTAGCTGTAGGAGATACTATCATTCTTGACACGAATCAAAAAATCATCACTAAAACCAAATATGAAATCTTGAATTATGGGGATTTAGAAATCAAGGGAGGCGGAAAAATTACCACATATGACGAGTGCGCCAATGGGCATGATTTCACGTCACAAACAACAACGAGCACGTATTTAAAATCAGCTGCAACCTGTACCGACAAAGCAGTATATTATTATAAATGTTCAAGGTGTACCGTGAAAGGAACAAATACCTATGAATCGGGAAGTGCGTTAGGA
>JAFUGC010000053.1 GCA_017469565.1 Clostridia bacterium
TCGGCTGAAAGCTAATTCAAGTAAAGCTATTTGAAAAACTACCTCTTTATATTCTTAGTGAATAAGCTAAGCGTTTAAGATACGTTATAATCTTTAAATTAAGAAAAAAATAGGATGGAACCGTGCAATAGCACTCCTATCGATACAAAAATGTATGGATAGGAGTGCATTTTTTGTATCAAATTTTGAAAGGAGAGGATAAAAATGTTTAAAATTAAATTAGGAGGAGGAAAAACAGCAGAAGTTGAAGAAAGTATGTATTGGCATACAACATCACACATAATGGCACAAGCTGTAAAAAGATTATTTCCAGAAGCTAAACTTGCAATTGGACCTGCAATAGATGAAGGATTTTACTATGATTTTGATGTAGAAAGGCCTTTTACAGACGAAGACAAAGAAAAAATAGAGGCAGAAATGAAAAAAATCATAAAAGAAGACTTACCAATAGAAAGATTTGAGCTTCCAAGAGAAGAAGCGATTAAACTAATGAAAGAAAAAGAAGAACCATATAAAGTGGAACTTATTGAAGAATTACCAAAAGGTGAAATAATTTCGTTTTATAAACAAGGCGAATTTACTGACCTTTGTAGAGGACCACATTTACCATCTACAGGATGCGTAAAAGCTATAAAAATTTTAAATAATTCAGGTGCATATTGGAGAGGCAATGAAAAAAATAAAATGCTTCAGAGAATTTATGCTATTTCATTCCCAAAAGCGAGTCAAATAGATGAATATATGGAAATTCTTGCAGATAGGGCAGCTCGAGACCATAGAAAAATAGGAAAAGACTTAAAATTATTTATGACACATCCATTAGTTGGAGCAGGACTTCCAATGTATTTACCAGATGGTGCAACAATAAGAAGAGTATTAGAAAGATATATTCAAGACAAAGAATTAGCTCTTGGATACTGGCATGTGTATACACCAAGTTTAGCGACAGTAAATTTATATAAAACGAGTGGACACTGGGATCATTATAAAGAAGATATGTTTCCAATGATGAAAATGGACAATGAAGAATTAGTTTTAAGACCAATGAATTGTCCTCATCATATGTTAATATATAAAAGTGAAATGCGTTCATATAGAGATTTACCTATAAAAATTGGTGAACTTGCACATGATTTCAGATATGAAAATTCTGGTGCTGTTTGTGGATTGGAAAGAGTTCGACAAATGTGTCAAAATGATGCTCACCTTTTTGTAAGGCCAGACCAAATTAAAGAAGAAGTTGGAAAAGTAATTAATTTGATTTTTGAAGTATATATAAAAGACTTTGGTTTTTCAAGAGATAGCTTTAAATTCAGACTTTCTTTAAGAGACAAAGAGAACAAAGAAAAATATATAGATAATGACGAGATGTGGGAGACAGCAGAAAATCAGCTAAGACAAATTTTAAAAGAATTAGATATAGATTTTTACGAGGCAGTAGGAGAAGCGGCATTTTATGGGCCAAAAATTGATATTCAAATTCAAACAGCCCTTGGCCATGATGTAACAATTCCTACATGTCAATTAGATTTTGCTTTACCAGAAAGATTTGAGTTAGAATATATTGGAGAAGATGGGGAAGCACATAGACCAGTTGTAATTCATAGAGCAATACTTGGTTCTTCTGATAGATTTATTTCTTTCTTAATAGAAGAAACAAAAGGAAACTTGCCATTCTGGCTATGTCCAAAACAAGTTAAAATTTTACCAATTGCAGATAGACATATTGAGTATGCAAACAAAGTAAAAGAAGAACTTCAAAAACATAATTTAAGAGTAGA
>JAFUGC010000008.1 GCA_017469565.1 Clostridia bacterium
GCAGCTTTCCCTGAAAAAGATAGAAAGGAAATTCTTGAGTTGAATCCGGATATTGCAGCCAACTGGCATCCGGTTTATGGCGACAGAATAAACAAGCTTGTTTTCATAGGCAGAAAAATGGACAAAGAAGCAATTATCCACACTTTGGATGACTGTATTTCGGAAGACAAAGTTATAATCGAGTAGGAAGTCTACCCATTAATTGAGCAGCCGACCTCTCACACCACCGCGCGTACGATTCCGTACACGGCGGTTCAATAGTTAAAGTGCAGTACCTTGTATCAGTTGAGTATGTCATCATACCCAACAGATGCAAGGTATTCGTTTGTTAATGACCTATGCAAAATGGACTGAGGGTTTAAACATATATTTTTAGTTAATTAGATTTTTTGAGATACCCTATACTGTCATAGCAACCTCTGAAATAGATTGCTTACTGTTGCTTATCGAAAATACCGATGTATCAGTCAATAAAAGTTTCCATCTTTTCATGTTTTTTCATTCTCACTCACCTCAAAAATCTCTACCACTATATTATATGTATATCTGCTTTGCTCAATAAAAGCGTTTTTGAGGTCTATCAGAGATTTCAGTGCCTCCGAGCGTTATTCATTAATCAAGTAAAGGTGGTATTTAGGTATTTTCACAATAATCCCATCATTATATGACAGAAGCCACTGAAAATGAGAAAAGCCGCTTTCGATGAAAAATCATCAAAAACGGCTTAAAATGGCGTCCTCGGCGTACGTTGCATTTTACCAAAAGGCACCTGCCTCGTTTATTGCGGCGTGTGCATAGCTACAACTTCATCAACGCTCTCCCTAAAAACGTCATACTATGACATTTTTACCTCGCTTTGCTCGGCACGGTCGCCTTCGAATCTCGCCTCGTTCGCTATACAGCTGTTATAATAAAAAGAACGGTAATAAAACCGTTCTTTTTATTATGGCGTCCTCGGCGGGATTCGAACCCACAGCCTTCCGCTTAGGAGTTCCTCCGGAAGGCTCCCTTTGGAGCTTAACGAATCTCAAATTTTCCCATTCTAATGCGGTTTTCAGCAGACAACGTGGTAGTCTGTTACCATTTAAAATGTGCTAACATTCACGAGTTGTGTGTATTCCTGTTAGCAAGGTGTTAGCACACCCTTGAAAAAAGTTGCCACATAAGGTGGTAGTTTTGAGATAAAATTTCCTGACCATTATTCAATAAGAGTATTCTATCATAAATATAAAGCATAGGCAAGAAAAAATTTGGACGCTCCAAAAAAGGAACGTCCTTTTGCTTCCACGAAGTGATATTATAATTTTATTAATAGTGTATATTCATATAAATCCGAAAATTATATGCAGAAAGAAAAACAAATAAGTTGATAATCTGCACATAATATGGTAAAATAATATGCAGAAAGGAATTGCTATTATGAGAAAATTTGATTACTCGTTTTTAAACAATGGATTACTACCCGCTAATCTCGTAAATTTGACTGCAAACATCTCTGCTCTAAAAACTATGGCAGGCGTACGCAAAGACGAATTCACTCAAGTATTTACAGAACTTGAAGCAGTAGCGAGAGTGCAATCAATAAAAAGTTCAAATGCTATTGAGGGTATTGTAACAAGCGATGAACGTATAGCTGCTATTGTAAATCAAAACAGCGCACCTCTTAACCACAACGAGGCAGAAATAGCCGGCTACAGAGATGCTCTAAATGAAATTCATTTAGGCTATAAACATATAGATTTTCGAGAGAGTGATATTCTGCGTTTGCATGAAATTATGATGACTTTTACGGGATACGAGTATGGCGGTCAATATAAAACGGATGATAACGTTATTTTAGAGGTTGATTCTGAAGGAAACAGACGTATCCGTTTTCGTCCTACTCCAGCAAATGAAACAGCAAAAGCAATGGAACAGTTAGTGCTTGCATATATGGAAGCTCGGAGCAATGCGAACATTAATCAGCTTCTATTGATTCCGTGTGTAATATTAGATTTTTTATGTATACATCCGTTTCGTGATGGCAACGGCAGAATGTCAAGACTATTGTCCTTGTTGCTGTTATATAAAAGCGGTTTTGATGCCGGCAAATATGTTTCTTTCGAGGAACAGATAAACAATTATAAAGCTTATTACTATGAATCTCTCCGTGAATCTTCGGAAGGATGGGATAGTAATAAAAACAGTTATTTCCCATTTATTGAAAACTTCCTATCAACTCTATATATGTGCTATAAAGAATTGGACAAGCGATTTGCAGTGTTAAATGGCAAAAAAATAACCAAAACAGCTCGTATAGAAGCAACGGTATTAAATAGTTTGACTCCGCTTTCCAAATCTGAAATATGTAAGATTTTACCAGATGTCAGCCCTACGACTGTTGAAGCTGTGCTTGGAACTATGGTAAAAAGAGGCGATATTAAACGAATTGGTTCCGGTAGAGCAACGAGGTATATTAAAGCATGAATAAAGATAGATATATGAATTTGGCTTCATTAGAAAAAGATGTGCTTAAGCTAATATCACTTCATCAAGAAGGGAGTTACTGGGACTTTAAAAAAGAGTGGTATAATAATAAGTCGGATCTACTCCACGATATTATTTGTATGGCAAATAACCTATCCAGTCATGATGGATTAATCATAATCGGAGTTGACGAAGAAACGAATTATTCCATTTGTGATATAACCAAGGACGTTAATAGAAGAAAAACACAAGATGTGGTAACATTCTTACGGGATAAAAAATTTTCAGGTGGTATTCGTCCAACTGTGTACGTGCAGCCCTGCTATTACAATCAAAAGACAATAGATGTTATTGTCATTCGCAATGATAGAAACACACCGTATTTTTTAAAAGAACGCTATCAAAGTGTATGTGCTAATAGTATTTACTCCCGTATTATGGATACCAATACACCAATAAATGCTTCAGCAGATATAGATGTCATAGAAAAGCTGTGGAAAAAGAGGTTTGGAATTGACACTACTGCATTAGAACGTGCCTCTTTGTTTTTACAAAGACCTCAAGAGTGGGTGGATTCTGGTAACGGGAAAAAATTCTATAAATATGCTCCTGAATTCACTATAGAAGATATTTCAGCACAAGATGGTAGAGATGGGTATGAATACTATCTATTCAATCAATGCGATTCACGTCCGCATTGGTATGATATTAATATTTTCTATCATCAAACCCTGCTATATTCTCTCGGCGGTGTCGCTTTGGATGGCGGTCGTTGTTTCACATCAACCCCACTGACGGACGGAATATCTTTAAGCAAAGATAGTTTTCATCACTGGGATATATGTTATAAGTATTTTATACAGGATTCAATAGAATATATTGTTCATCAGTTTTATATTACAGATGACATTGATGAAGAGTTAACTGCACGACAAAAGTTTTTACAATGTGTGCTTTTATTTGACTCTGAATTCGAAAGATCTCAATTCGAAAGATTTGTTGTTCACAATTATAATAGATATGATATAAAAATGTTTAGCAAAGAATTGCCTTATTTCCCAGATTTAGTAGGTTATAATATGGAAGAGTTTAAGAAAGAATACTTGCACTCTTTACTTTTACAGAAAATGCTTAAGGATTTCAGAAGTTGAGGAGATTACATATTATGAGCGAATCTATTATTTCAATTACCGAATATGAATCAGCTACTAATGCAGTAAAAAGTATTTTAAAACAATCTGTTGAACAAATAGAGATTTCAGATACATTACCGATACTTGATGACATTACAGATTCTAATAAAGTGTTCAAGGGAAAACTTTCTGTTTTATTTGTAGATATGAGAAAATCTACAGATTTAACAGATGAAATAAAATCCAAGAAAATGGTAAAAGTCTATCGCTCTTTTATTCGTGTTTGCATACAAGCAATTCGACGTTCAGGTGGGTATACACGTCAATTTGCCGGTGATGGTATTATGGGTGTTTTTCAGGATAGCAATGAAGATGACAAAAACATAACGTCCTCCCAAAAAGCTGTTCAAGCAGCAAGGTATATTCATACTTTGATTGATTACTGTTTGAATCCTGAATTAAAGAAAAAAATGGATATTTGTATTGGTTGTGGTATAGGGATCTGCACAGGCACAGTAATGATAACAAAGGTTGGAATGCGAGGAAAGGAAAGTGATGACAAAGCTGAAAATGAAATTGGTGCAGTATGGGTTGGTTCAACAACAAATTATGCCAGTCGATATTGTAGCTTAGCCGAATCCAGCGAGATATTTATTGATGAAAAAACACATTCTGAAATCTCAGATTCAGAAGATTGGAAAAAAGTAAGCCGAACAAAAGGAACTAAAATATTTAATGGATATACTGCTTCTGATTATTATTTGGAGTTACCGGATCAAGTTAATGCTGAAGCTATCAAATCTGAAAAACAAGTAATTTCAAAAGAAACATTTATTAAAGAAATCTTCGCTGATACACAGGAGAAATCTTTAGCTCTCATAAATGAAATCCAAAAGAAATCTGCTGAATTAGCAATCTCATTAAACAAAAGTGAGCAGAAAGAAAAGCAGTTATTAGCTCATGAGAACGAATTAAAAAAAGAAGCCTTAAGACTGCAACAATGGCAGAACAGATTGAATTCAAAGCAATCAGAAGTTGATTACAATGAGTCAAATAATAATGAACAAGCTTATTCAATTCATAGAAGTATTTTTTCTGAGACATATTTTAAAAACGAAATTATTAAACTTTATAAGAAAGAGTATTGGCTTGACCTTATTCAAAAGATGTATGAATTAGGAGAAAGGATAGGAAAGTCCAAACTTCAGGTTCAAATAGATTTAGATTGTTATCTTATCGGAATATATCGATGTTTTGGAATGTATGAAGAAGCTTATGAAGTATTATGTATTCAAGCTGAATACTCAAGTTGGTTGAGTGAATATGTTTTTGAAGATGTTGTAAAAAAATCAGGGCACTGGGCAAAAATAAAAAATATTCTTGAAAAGAGAGTTAATAAAGGAAATGATTATCGAAAATGCTTAGACAAATTAAAGTCATTGGGATATTAAGGAGGCTATTATGGAAAACAAAAGATCATATGAAGAACTGACAGGGATTCTTGATAGAACCACAGCACGGATTGAAAACTGTTATGAGCTTGTAAAATAAAGTGTGTAAGTTAGAAAAATAGCTTGCACACTTTTTGCATTTTCAGCTAAGTGTGCTACAATGAAAGAAATGACAGAAAAGGAATGAACGTAATGACAAGGAAAAAGAAAGAAAGCACACCGGGCGAGAATCTCGCCAAGCAAATCATCGAGCAGTATAACCCCAAAAGCGTGGAGGATATGCAGAACGCGTTGAAAGATATTTTCGGACCGATGTTTGAGGCAATGCTGCAAGGCGAAATGAATGACCATCTTGGCTACGAGAGCAACGATCACGGCTCAAAATCCACATATAACCGTCGCAACGGTTATATAAACAAAAAGATCAAGACAAGCTCCGGCGAAGTGGATATCAAGGTTCCGCGTGATCGGGACGCGAGCTTTGAGCCGAAGCTTGTTCCCAAACGAAAAAAGGATGTGTCTGAAATTGAGGCAAAGGTACTGGCTATGTACGCCCGTGGAATGAGTCAGCGAGATATTGCTGAAACGATTGAGGATATCTACGGCTTTGAGATTTCACACGAAACCATATCCGAAATAACCGATTGTGTTCTTGATCAACTCAACGACTGGCAAAACAGACCACTCAAGAAGATGTACACTTTCCTGTTTGTGGATTGTATGTATGTCACGATCAGGAAAGAATACGAGAGCAAAAACTACGCTGTATATACGATTTTAGGTTATGATACTGACGGAGAAAAGGATATTCTGGGCTTGTGGCTTAACGAAAGCGAGAGTAAACATACATGGATGCAGATATTTGACGAGTTGAAAGCACGCGGCGTAGAGGATGTATTGTTCATCAGTATGGACGGCGTTTCAGGACTTGAGGAAGGCGCTAAAGCGATTTTTAAGGACGTTGTTGTACAGAGATGTATGGTACATTTGATCCGCAATTCCATCAAATATGTTCCGAGCAAGGATTACAAGAAATTCACTCAGTCGCTAAAAAAGGTCTATGGAGCTCCCAGCCTGAACGCCTGTAAAAAAGCTTTTGAGCAGTTTTGCCAGGAATGGTCCCAGTATCCCGGAGCCGTTGACGTCTGGAAACGTAATTTCAGCCATGTTGAGCAACTGTTCGATTACGGCAGCTCTGTTCGCAGGGTAATGTATACCACAAACGCTGTTGAGAGCATCAACTCCAGTTTCCGCAAGGTTACCAAAAAGGGCGCTTTTCCAAGCGAAAACGCACTGCTTAAAGTGCTCTATCTCAGAATCACGGAACTCTACAAAAAGTGGAACGGCAGCAAGGTTCAGAACTGGGCTATGGTCAGAAACCAGCTTGTTACAAATGATAAAATCAAAGCCCGTATTGAGAAATACGAGCACATGATTTGACCGCCGTTTTTCCAACCTAGGGGGTACCCCCTAGGTTGGAAAAACATTGACTCATGAACTTTTTAAAAAATCTTACACACTTTTCTTGACAAAGCCTACATCCCTATTTTTAATTATCCTTTAACCTAACGGCGAGAACTGTTATATCATCATCCTGAATACCTTCGTTGCGTCGTATGGCTTCTTCTACAACGGCTTCTGCCAAATCCTGACAACTGCCTTTATTCCAGGATTTTA